>NZ_JBIWCL010000093.1:0-1010 GCF_044761485.1 Streptomyces sp. NPDC097617 | reverse complement strand
CTAGATGAATGAGTCCAAGGGATGACCTGCGGACATAGGACGAGGGCGTCCAGAGTCTGTGTGTGAAGACCGACTTGGACACCCTCGCGACAGCACTCTATGCCCGGATCGACGACGAGTTGAAGGCTTCGCCATGGTTGGCCCCATGGCGCCCGGCCGTCGGGATCGTGCCGACGCTCAGTGACGCCGAGCTGATCACGCTCGCGGTCATGTCGGCGCTGCTCGGCTACACCTCCGAGCGGCGCTGGCTGCGCCGTGTCGGGCGGGACTTCGGCCACCTGTTTCCCTACGTGCCCCAGCAGTCCGGCTACAACAAGCGGCTACGCGCCGCGTTCTCGCTGCTGAGCAGCGTGATCCGGATCCTGGCCCGGGACACCTCACTGTGGAGCGACGATGTGTGGGTGGTCGACTCCACACCGGTCGGCTGCGGCTGTTCCCGCGAGACTGCCAGACGCTCGGACCTGGCGGGCTGGGCCCAGTACGGCTACTGCGCGTCACACTCGCGGTACTTCTGGGGGCTACGTCTGCACCTGGTGTGCACGCTCGGAGGACTGCCGATCATGTTCGCGCTCACCGGAGCGAAGGCCGATGAGCGCGAGACGCTGCGCGACATGCTCGACACCGCGCCTGACGTCGAAGCCGGCCACCCCGGCCAGACGATCATCGGGGACAAGAACTACTTCGGCCGCGAGTTCGAGCACGACCTTGCCGAGCGTCACCTGGAATTGCTGCGACCGGCCCGCAAGGGGGAGGCCGAGCGGGCCGGGGCACACCTGTTCAAGCCGCTGCGGCAGGTCATCGAGTCGATCAACCAGACCTTCAAGGGGCAGCTCGACCTGGAACGACACGGCGGCAAGAGCCCGGGAGGGGTGGCTGCCCGCGTCCTGTGCCGGATCCTCGCACTCACAGCGGCGATCTGGCACAACGACAAGACTGGGCAGCCGGTCAAGCGGTCACTGATCGCCTACGACCACTGACAGTGAGGACACCCCTTGGACTCATTCATCTAG
>NZ_JBIWCL010000092.1:0-1055 GCF_044761485.1 Streptomyces sp. NPDC097617 | reverse complement strand
CCCGTGGCCTGCGATGATCCGGCTTGTTGAGGACTGGATCATGAGCGGGCGGGGGCACCTTTCACGTGCAGGGTAGCGAGTGGGCACGCGGTCTGGCGATGTCGGGGGACGGGAAGGGACAGGTCGGGCATGTGGGCGGGGTGCATCTGCGGCTGCTCGCGGAGCGCACGGGCCTGACCGAGGAACTGTCGGCGGCGCTGGCCCGGCCGGGGTTCGTGCCGCTGCACGACCGGGGGCAGGTGATGGTGGACCTCGCGGTCGCGATCACCCTGGGCGCAAGGTGCATCCGCGACATCCGGCTGCTGGAACACCAGCGGCCCGTTTTCGGCCCGGTCGCCTCCCACCCCACCGCGTGGCGGGCGCTGAAGGAACTCGACGAACTCGCCCGGGCACGGGCCGGGCGGGCCCGGGCGACAGTACGCCGCCGCGTCTACGAACTGCTCCGCAAGCGGCCCGAGGGCTTTCCCGAGGTGGAGGTCGAAGGGGTGCCGCTGGCCGGCTGGACCGTGATCGACAGCGACGGGACGCTGATTCCCGCGCCGTCGGAGAAGGAAGGAGCCCACGGCACCTACAAGGGCTTCCTCGGGCACCACATATTCGTCGCCACCTGTGACAACACCGGCGAACAACTCGCCGCGACGCTCCACACGGGCAACGTCAGTGCCAACGACGCGGCAGTGAACATCGACATCCTGACCCGGGCGGTGGCCCAACTGCCCTGGTGGCGACGGCAGAAGATCCTCTTCCGGGTGGACGGTGCAGGCTTCTCCCACCAGCTGATCGACTGGATCGCCTCCGCCGGCGGCCGCAAGAGCCCCACCTTCCGCTGGGAGTACTCCGTCGGCTGGGCTTTCACCGCCCGCGAACAGGCCGCCATCGAGATCTGCGACAAGAAGAACCTGTGGCAGCCGGCCGGCGGCGGCGCGGACGGCGGTGTGCGCGAGGGCGCGTTCGTCGCCGACATCACCGCCCTGCTCGGCGAGTTGGCCGGCTGGCCGGCGCACCACCGGGTGATCGCGCGGAAGGAGCCCCTGCACCCCCGCTACGTCAAGGAC
>NZ_JBIWCL010000091.1:0-1087 GCF_044761485.1 Streptomyces sp. NPDC097617 | reverse complement strand
GGCGGGTTCTAACGATCCCCGCAACACCCTGGATTCAGGGAGTTGCGGGGATCGTGGATTTTGAGGTGTTGAAGGCGAGGTTCTTCGAGGCGTTGGAGCGGGAGAACGGCAGCGTTTCGGGTGCTGCCCGGGTGGTCGGGGTGAGCCGTCACACGGCGGCGGGATGGGCGCGGAAGGCTGGTGTCCGTGGTCGGGGGAAGCCGGGTACGAGCGGGCATCCGGGCCGGGCGGAGTACGACCGGCTTCGTGTCTTGGGGGTGCGGCGGCGGGATGCCGCGGCGCAGGCCGGGGTCCATGAGCGCACTGCCCGGGACTGGGACCGGGGGATCCGGAAGATCGGCAACGCGCGCCTGCACCCCGATGGGCGCAGGATCGACTACACAACCGGCATGACCCGCACCGTCCCCATGACATCAGCGCCCTCTCTCGCGGCGGTCGAGGCCGAGCTGCATTCCCGGTTCCTCACGGTGACCGAGCGGGAGCTGATCGCCGACATGCGTCGTGAGGGCCGGTCGCTGCGGGCGATCGGGCGGGCTCTGGGCCGGCCGGCCTCCACCGTCAAGCGCGAGATCGACGCCCGTTGCGTCGACGGCGTCTACCAGCCGCACCGGGCACAGCGGGCGTGGGCCGGCAGCCGGTCGCGCCCCAAGGAGTCCAAGCTTGCCCAGGGCGGTCCGCTGCGCGAGTTCGTCGCGGGCAAGCTGCAAGAACAGTGGTCGCCCGAGCAGATCTGTCACGCTCTGGTCATGGAGTTTCCCGACGACGAGAGCATGCGGGTGAGTCCGGAGACGGTCTACCAGGCGATCTACGTCCAGGCCCGCGGCGGGCTGCGCCGCGAGGTCGCCCTTGCCCTGCGCACCGGACGCACCCGCCGCAAACCGCACCGCAGCCCGGACCAGCGCACTCGCCGGTTCGTCGACGAGATGGTGATGATCTCCGATCGCCCTGCCGAGGTCGAGGACCGGGCGGTTCCCGGCCACTGGGAAGGCGACCTGATCGTCGGCACCCGCAACGAGAGCGCGATCGTGACCCTGGTCGAGCGCTCCACCCGCTACGTCCTGCTCGGACACCTGCCCGGCGGGCACAC
>NZ_JBIWCL010000090.1:727-1090 GCF_044761485.1 Streptomyces sp. NPDC097617 | reverse complement strand
GGCGGCGCGCGTGTTCAAGGACGATCTGGCGGCGATGGGCAAATCCGACAAGTTCCCGTACGTCGGCACCACCTATCGTCTGACCGAGCACTTCCACTACTGGACCAAGCACGCGCGGCTGAACGCCATCGCGCAGCCGGAGCAGTTCGTGGAGATCGGCGAAAAGCTGGCGGAGAAGAAGGGCATCAAGCAGGGCGATACCGTGAAGGTCAGCTCCAACCGCGGCTACATCAAGGCCAAGGCGGTGGTGACCAAACGTATTCGCACGCTGCAGGTGCACGGCCAGGAAGTCGACACCATCGGCATCCCGATCCACTGGGGTTACGAAGGGGTGGCGAAGAAAGGCTTTATCGCCAACACGCT
>NZ_JBIWCL010000090.1:0-717 GCF_044761485.1 Streptomyces sp. NPDC097617 | reverse complement strand
GACGCCGTTCGTCGGCGACGCCAATACGCAAACGCCGGAGTTCAAGGCGTTCCTGGTCAACGTGGAAAAGGTGTAACGGAGACGAATCATGGCCATGCAATCTCAAGACATCATTCGTAAATCCGCCACCAATGGTTTCACGCCGGCGCCGCGCGCCCGTGACCACCAGGAAGAAGTGGCCAAACTGATCGATGTCACCACCTGTATCGGCTGCAAGGCCTGTCAGGTGGCCTGTTCCGAATGGAACGACATCCGCGACGAAGTGGGGCACAACGTCGGGGTGTACGATAACCCCGCCGATCTGACCGCCAAGTCGTGGACGGTGATGCGCTTCTCCGAGGTGGAGGAAAACGGCAAGCTGGAATGGCTGATCCGCAAGGATGGCTGCATGCACTGCGCCGATCCGGGCTGCCTGAAGGCCTGCCCGTCGGAAGGCGCGATCATTCAGTACGCCAACGGCATCGTCGACTTCCAGTCCGAGCACTGCATCGGCTGCGGCTACTGCATCGCCGGCTGCCCGTTCGACGTGCCGCGCATGAACAAGGACGACAACCGGGTGTACAAGTGCACCCTGTGCGTCGACCGCGTGGACGTCGGCCAGGAACCGGCCTGCGTGAAAACCTGCCCGACCGGCGCCATTCACTTCGGCACCAAGGAAGCGATGAAGCAGGTGGCGGCGGATCGCGTCAGCGAGCTGAACACCCGCGGCGCGCTGCT
>NZ_JBIWCL010000089.1:0-1256 GCF_044761485.1 Streptomyces sp. NPDC097617 | reverse complement strand
GACCCTGTGGGAGAGTAGGACGCCGCCGAACAATTATTGCGGAAGCCCCGCACCAGCCCTTATGGGCTCGGTGCGGGGCTTTTCTGCGTTTACGGGGCAGCAGGGACTCACCGCGAGGTGGTGACCGCGCGCGTCTAAGGTACGGCTGCGCAGTCTGATGTTGCGCGGGTGGAAGCATGGTTGCCGGCGAGTAGGCGGTCCCGAGCCTGGCGGGCTCCCAGACCGCGATCCTTACCGCCCACACACGGCTGATCAGGTGGGCAGTGGACGGCGCCCACCGGGGAACGCATCCTTGCCGCGGTCCTGGCAGCGGCCGGGAAGACCGAGAACCCGACTGGATGCCGTCCTGCGCGAACCAACGTGGTGCTTCACGAGCTTGAACGCCTCCTGTGGACGTTCGCGTAATCCGGCTCTGTCGGGGATCTTGTGATGTCGCAGGGTTGAGCTGGGCAGTCTTCGGGTGTGTGGTTCAGGGGTGTTGGAGTGGTTGTTGCCGTATCCGTCCGGTGTTGTCATCGAGTCGATCAAGCGAACGGCCAAGGTCATCACGCTTCGCGCGGGGTGTCAGACCCTGCCGGTGAGATGCCCGCAGTGCGGGATGCCGTCATGGCGGGTTCACGGCCGGTATGTCCGCAGGCTCGGCGACGCGCCGGTTGCCGGCAACGCGGTGGTGATCGAGCTGGTCGTGCGGCGCTTCAAGTCCCTGGGCGATCGGTGTCCGTCCGTCACCTTCGCCGAACAGGTCGAGGGGCTGACCAGGCCGCACGCTCGGCAGACCATGCTTCTGCGTTCGATGCTCGCCTCGATCGCTCTGACACTGGCGGGCAGGCCGGGTGCCCGGTTGGCCGCGATGCTCGGCATCCGCATCGCCAAGGACGCGATGCTGGACCTGCTCCGCTCGGTTCCGCAGCAGCCGGTCGGCCGGGTCAGGTATCTGGGAGTGGACGACTTCGCTCTGCGCAAGGGCGACTCCTACGCGACGATCCTGGTTGATCTGGAAGCCCGTCGGCCCGTCGATGTCTTACCCGGCCGGGACGCCGAACCACTGGCCGCATGGCTTCGCCAGCACCCGGAAGTGGAGGTCATCTGCCGCGACCGGGCCGGCGCCTATGCCGAAGGAGCCAGAACCGGAGCCCCGCAGGCGAGGCAGGTCGCTGACGCCTGGCACCTGTGGCGGGTGCGCCGTGAGGCGCTGATTGATCGAGTGGAGGTGGGAGACCTTCGCCGCTGTCCTGTCGCAGCAGGGCGGTGAAGCT
>NZ_JBIWCL010000088.1:0-1281 GCF_044761485.1 Streptomyces sp. NPDC097617 | reverse complement strand
TACGCCGCCGCCAACACCTACCTCGACGCCCTCGCCCACCACCGCCACCACCACAACCTCCCCGCCACCAGCCTCGCCTGGGGACTCTGGGACACCGCCAGTGCGATGACCAGCGGGCTGAGCGAGCTCGACATCCAGCGGTGGGCCCGAAAGGGCGTCCGGCCGATCTCCGCCGAGCGCGGTATGGAGATCTTCGACGCGGCCCTCACCTCGTCCGAACCGCTGCTCGCGGCGGCTGACTTGGACCCGGCGACCCTGCGCTCCCCTGACGGGTCCGCGCCCGCGCTGCTGCGCACCCTGGTGCGCGCCCCGCGCCGCCGCGCCGCGGCCGCCCCCGGGGCCGGTGAATCCTCCTGGGCCGAGCGCACCGCCGCCCTTCCCCCGGCCGACCGCCGGCGTACCGTCGGTGAGCTCGTACGGGCCACCGTCGCCGCCGTGCTCGGGCTGGCCGGGCCGGCAGCCGTCAGCGAGGAAACGGCGTTCAAGACCCTCGGCATGGACTCGCTCACCGGGCTGGAGCTGCGGCGCCGGGTCGTCGCGGTCACCGGGGTCGCGCTGCCCGCGACGGCCGTCTTCGACCACCCCACGCCGGATGCCCTCGCCGATTTCCTGACCGGCGAGCTGTCCAAGGCGGCCGGCGAGACCGAGGTGGTCCGGCCCGGGCAGCCGATCGTGGCGCGCAGCAGCTCCGATCCCGAGGATCCGATCGTGATCGTGGGCATGGCCTGCCGTTACCCGGGGGACACCCGTTCCCCCGAGGACCTGTGGCAGCTCGTGGCGGGCGGCGTCGACGCGATCGGCCCCTTCCCCACCAACCGGGGCTGGGCACTGGACCGGCTGTTCGACGACGACCCGAACCGGGCGGGGCACTCCTACGCCCGCCACGGCGGTTTCCTCCACGACGCCGACCGCTTCGACGCCGAGTTCTTCGGGATCAGCCCGCGCGAGGCGGCGGCCATGGACCCGCAGCAGCGGCTCCTGCTGGAGGCCGGCTGGGAGGCGGTGGAGAGCGCGGGCATCGCCCCGGCGACGCTGCGCGGTACCCGTACCGGTGTCTTCAACGGCGCGATGTACAGCGAGTACGCCTCCCACCTGCGCAATGCGCCGGAGGCGGTGGAGGCCTACCGTACGACCGGCAACACGCTCAGCGTGGCCTCCGGCCGCGTCTCGTACACGCTGGGCCTGCAGGGTCCGGCGATCACGGTCGACACGGCCTGCTCCTCCTCCCTCGTCGCCCTGCACCTGGCGGCCCAGGCCCTGCGCCAGGGCGAATGCACCCTG
>NZ_JBIWCL010000087.1:0-1281 GCF_044761485.1 Streptomyces sp. NPDC097617 | reverse complement strand
TGAGTCTCCCCTCGTAGCGTGGAGTCCGTGACTGCAGGGGAAGTTGAGAGTCATGGCGGAGAAGCGTCGGGTGTTCACGGCTGAGTTTCGTGAGGGGGCTGTACGGATCGTGACGGAGACCGGGAAGCCGATCCCCGAGGTCGCGCAGGACTTGGGGATCAACGAGACGACGCTGGCGAGCTGGGTGTCGCGGGCCAAGCGGGCCGGCAACGGCCGGGGTGAGAGCGAGGCCGAGGAGCTCGCCCGGCTGCGGCGGGAGAACACGCAGCTGAAGAAGGACAACAAGGAGTTGGTCATGGAGCGTGATGTCCTCAAACGCTGCATGGTCCTGTGGGTGAAGTAGCTGCCGCGGACCCGGCCGTCGTGGCCGGGGTGATCAGCGACCAGAGGACCGGGCACAACATTCCGCACACCGTCTCCTGCCGCGCGCTGGGCGTGAGCGAGTCGTGGTTCTACAAGTGGCGGAGCCGTAAGCCCACCGGGCGTGAGCTGCGACGACAGCAGCTGACCGAGGAGATCAAGGAGATCTTCAAGGAGTCCGGCGGCACCTACGGATCACCGAAGATCTTCATTCTGCTGGTCCGCAAGGGCTGGCACGTCTCGGTGAACACCGTCGCCAGGCTGATGGCCGAACTCGGCCTGGTCGCCCGCGTGGTGAAACACCGCAAGGGCCTGACCAGGCAGGGAAAGCGGCCCGCTGCCCCGGATCATGTGAAGCGGGACTTCACGGCCGAGGAGCCCGACCTCGTCTGGGTCGGCGATATGACCGAGATCGTCACCTCCGAGGGCAAGATCTACCTCGCGACGGTCATCGACCTGTTCTCACGGCGCCTGCTCGGCTACGCGATGGGTGCCCACCATGACGCGGACCTGGTGGTGGCCGCGCTGAACATGGCCGGGACCACCCGGGGCGGTGACGTGCGCGGAGTGATCTTCCACAGCGACCGCGGCTCGGAATACACGTCCCGGAAGTTCGGCCGCGCCTGCCGCAAGCTGGGCGTCTTCCAGTCCATGGGGCGCGTGGGATCGTGCTTCGACAACGCGGTGAGCGAGGCGTTCAACAGCGTCCTCAAGGTCGAGTACGTCCACCGGCGCACCTTCGCCACCCGGGCCGAGGCCCGGATCAGGATCGCCACCTGGATCACCGACTTCTACAACGCCCGTCGGCTACACAGCGTGTGCGACTTCAAGAGTCCGATCGACTACGAACGCGAGTACTGGACCGGCCTCACTGTGGGGCTGGCCGCATAGGAAGGACTCCACACTTCGAGGGGATTGACA
>NZ_JBIWCL010000086.1:0-1320 GCF_044761485.1 Streptomyces sp. NPDC097617 | reverse complement strand
GCTCTGAAGCTTCTATAGATCGTCAAGCTGTGGGAGACAGCCGGGGTGCTCCGCTGAATGCGCTGGTGAGGTGGTGGTAGACCTCGCGTGCGACAAAACGCTTGAGGCATCTGAAGATGTCCTTCGTCTTGAGTCCCTCTTGGGTGCGTCGTGTTACGTAGTCGCGAGTGCGCGGGTCGTGGCGCATGCGGACCAGCACGATGGTGTGCAGCGCGCGGTTGGCCTGGCGGTCTCCGCCTCGGTTGAGTCGGTGGCGGTCGGTGCGCCCGGAAGAGGCTGGCACCGGCGCGGCTGCGCACAGGTGGGCGAAGGAGGCTTCTGAGGCGAGTCTGTCGGGGTTGTCCCCGGCGGTGACCAGTAACTGCCCGGCGGTTTCGGTCCCGACGCCCTGCAGCGCGAGCAGGCCGGGTGCCGTGCGGGTGATCAGGAGGCGCAGGTCGCCGTCCGCTTCCGCTATCTCCTCGCTCAAGTGCCGGTACCGCCTGGCCAGGCGTTTGAGGGCGAGTTTGACGGCTGTGGCCGGGTCGGTGAGATCGGTGCCGGGGCGGCTGGCGGCCAGCCGTCGGACCAGTTCGGTGGTTGTCAGCGAGCGCAGTGCTTCGCGCACCGCGGCAGGCGCGGTAATGATCAGGGATTTGATCTGGTTGATGGTCTGGGTGCGGGCCTTAACGGCGCTGGCGCGTACCACGCGCAATCCGCGGATCGCTTCGACCGCGCCATCGCGGCTCTTCGGGATGCCGGTGGCGCGGCCTGCGAGGACCGCGGTGGCGGCGGCGTAGGCGTCGATGGAGTCCGACTTCCCTGCCGCGCGGCGAGCCCGGCGATCGGGTCGGTCCACCTCGATGACGCCGACCTGGTTGGCTCGGAGGTAGCGGCCGAGTTCAGCACCGAAGGAGCCTGTCCCCTCCATGCCTACCACCAGCACTTGGCCGTGGGATTGCAGCCATTCCAGCAGGTCGCGGTAGCCCGCAGGCGTTGTGGGGAAGGCTTTGGTGGCCAGGTGCCGGCCGATGGTGTCGATGACGGCGGCTTGGTGAACGTCGGTGTGGGTGTCGATCCCACCGATCACCTCGACGGGCTGTGGCATGGTGGCCGGGTTCCTTCCGCGCGGCGAGTGGGCTCGCGCGTGCCGGCCCGCAGACGGACACGACTGTGATGGGACCACGTAGGTCAAGCTTCTATGAGGTCACGATCGCTGGCCGGCACACGCAATGACACCGCTCGGGAGGCCGACGATTCAGAGCGAGGACAACCGAAGCGTCAATCGGGGATTGGGTCAGACCCCCCGAGCGGTGCAGCCTCATCCTCACAGTCGGGGAT
>NZ_JBIWCL010000085.1:0-1334 GCF_044761485.1 Streptomyces sp. NPDC097617 | reverse complement strand
CAGGGGTGTTGCAAAGTCCAGCAATCTTGTAGGTGTGCTGGTCAGGCGATGCCCAGGAGGTCGAGTGGGCGGGTGAAGGGCTCGTAGGAAGCGTGGCGGAGGCCGGCGGCAATGTTGCTGTGCCCGGCGGCACGAAGCGTGTTGATCGCCAGGTTGCGCAGTGTCGCCATGTTCTCGGGTCCGTGGCCGGTGCGGATCTTCGAGGCGTCCTCGCCGAAGGTGGTGTCGCGGACGAAGTGGAGCCGGTTCTCGATGATCCACTGTGACCTGGCGAGCTGGCCGAGCCGCTGGGGCGAGGCTTGTTGCGAGTTCAGGTCCGTGATCGCGTAGATCGTCTGGCGGCTGCACCTGCCGGTCTTGAGGTCGGTGCGGTGACGCAGGATGCGCACGGCCTGGACGGCGTGGGGGAAGTCCAGGCCGAGGCCGGTGACCGTGAGGACCCTGGTCACGCGGGTCTCCTTGCGGCCGTGGCCGATCTCACGGTCGTAGCGCCGTGCGGTGACGTCCTTCCACGGCAGCGATCGCAGCTGCCGGTGTAGCCCGGGCTGGTTGGCCTTGACCACCAGCAGGTAGTGCGCCTTCTTCTCCACCAGGAACCGAGCGTGGGCGCGCTGGGTGTGGAGGGCGTCGGCCGTGACGGTGACCCCGGTCAGGTCGTAGGGCTCCAGCAGCGCGGCGAAGCAGGTGATTTCGTTGGTCTTGTCGGGAACCCGCAGTTGGGTGACGGTCCGGCCGTCGTCGGTCATCGCGGCCAGGAGGTGTGCGGCGGGTGTCTGGCCGTGCCGGGAGCCGCGGGCTGCCTTGCCGTCCACGGCCAGCGACTTCGCGCTGCCGGGATCGGCGCCGGTCAGGTCGGCCAGGCCGCCAGGACAGACCAGGTTGACGACCCGTCGGATCGTGGCGGCACTCGGCGCGACTCGCATCCCCAGCCCACCCGCCACGCGGGCACCCAGCCTGGCCAGCGCGTGCTGCGGAGCGCTCGCGGACCACTGGCCGATCGCGGCATACGAGCGCGCGCCGGCGATCACCGCCGAGGCGGCAACCAGGACCACCGTCACGAACGGGTGACGCACACCGCGCCGCCGACGCGGATCGGGCAGCACCCGCAGTCGCTCCACCAGGGAGAGTCCCGCCACGCCCTCCAGAGCGGGCGACTTGACGAGACAGACGGTGGCAGACTGACGGCACATCGAAACTCCGGCGGTTCAGGGCGACTTGGGAAGGTCACCCCGTTCAACCGGAGTTTCGTTGCGTTCGTGACGGTCCATCCCAGACCCCTCGCACGGCCGTGGCCTGCGGACGCACATGATCAACGGGACTTTGAAACGCCCCTG
>NZ_JBIWCL010000084.1:0-1405 GCF_044761485.1 Streptomyces sp. NPDC097617 | reverse complement strand
GGTCATGTCCCTTGGAGTGGTGTAGCTGATCTTTGGGTGGTGTCGGGTAGCTGGGTTCCGGTGTCTGGATAGAGGCTGTCCATGCTTTCGATGGAGAGGTAGCGGCGGGGGAAGGCGATCCATTCGTCGTGGAGTTCGGTGAGGACGGCGGTGGCCAGGCGGCTGACGGCGGCGGGGTTCGGGAAGACCTGGACGACGTCGGAGCGTCGTTTGATCTCCCGGTTCAGTCGTTCGAGCGGGTTGGTCGACTGGATCTTCTTCCAGTGCTGGTGCGGGAAGTCCGCGAACGCGGTCAGGTCCTCCTTCGCGGAGAGGAGCATCTCCTTGACTTTGGGGAACTGCTTGCCGAGCATGTCCGCGACGGTGTCGAGGTGAGTCCGGACGGCTTCGGCCGTGGGCTGGGCGAACAGGGTGCGGATCGTTGCGGCGACCATCTCCGCGGACCCTTTGGGGATCACGGAGAAGACGTTGCGGACGAAGTGGACGCGGCAGCGTTGCCAGGCGGCGCCGATCATGACTTTCCGGATCGCCTTGACCAGGCCGCTGTGGCTGTCGGAGATCACCAGGCGGACGCCGGTAAGTCCGCGTTCTCGCAGGTGACGCAGGAACTGGCTCCAGAAGACTTCGGTCTCGCTGTCGCCGACCATGACGCCGAGGACCTCACGGCCGCCGTCTTCGGTGACGCCGGTCGCGATCACGACGGCCTGGGAGACGATCCGGTGCTCGACGCGCGCTTTGACGTAGGTGGCGTCGAGGAAGAGGTAAGGGAACCGGATGTGGTCCAGCGGCCGGGCCCGGAAGACGTCGAGTTCCTCGTCGAGGCCGGCGCAGATCCGGGAGACCTCGCTCTTCGATATACCGGTGTCCGAGCCGAGGGCTTTGACCAGGTCGTCAACGGACCGGGTGGACACGCCGTGGACGTAGGCTTCCATGACCACGGCGTAGAGGGCCTGGTCGATGCGGCGCCGGCGCTCGAGCAGGCTCGGGAAGAAGCTTCCGGCCCGTAATTTGGGGATCGCGAGTTCGAGGTCGCCGGCCTGCGTGGTCACGGTCTTCTCCCGGTGCCCGTTGCGATAGGCGGTGCGGGTCTCGGCCTGTTCGCCCCACTCGGCGCCGATCCGTGCGGTGGCCTCGGCCTCGATCAGTTCCTGCAGCAACCGCTGGGCGACCTCGCGGACGAGTTCGAGACCGTCTGCCGAACGTAGTGACTCGAGCAGGCGAAGTAGGTCATGCTGGGACAAGGCCACCGTGCACTCCTTGGGTTGAACTGCCCGTTCACCAAGGACATTTGCACGGTGGCCTGCCCCGTTTCAGGGAGCATTCCCCCACAGCCGATGCACGCGGGAGCACCCAGACGGCGCACTTCCCAGCCAAGATCAGCTACACCACTCCACGGGACACCATC
>NZ_JBIWCL010000083.1:0-1431 GCF_044761485.1 Streptomyces sp. NPDC097617 | reverse complement strand
GATCTTTCGAACATCGTCAAGGCGTATGACGTGCGTGGTGTCGTGCCGGATGAGTGGGACGAGTCCTTGGCGGAGTTGTTCGGTGGCGCGTTCGTGGAGGTGGTGGGGGCTTCGGCGATTGTGGTCGGTCATGACATGCGGCCTTCGTCGCCGGGTCTGTCGGCGGCGTTCGCGCGGGGTGCGGCGGTGCGTGGGGTGGATGTGACGTTGATCGGTCTGTGTTCGACGGATCAGTTGTATTACGCGTCGGGTTCGATGGGTCTGCCGGGTGCGATGTTCACGGCGTCGCACAATCCGGCGCGGTACAACGGCATCAAGTTGTGTCGTGCGGGTGCGGCTCCGGTGGGTCAGGACACGGGTCTGTCGCAGATTCGTGGGCTGGTGGAGCGGTGGTCGCAGGAGGGTGTTCCGGTCGTTGCGGTGGGCACGGTGGAGGGGACGGTCACGGAGTGGGACAGTCTTCCGGGTTATGCCGCGCATCTGAAGGGTCTGGTGGATCTGTCCTCGATCCGTCCGCTGAAGGTGGTGGTGGATGCGGGCAACGGTATGGGCGGTCATACGGTGCCGACGGTTTTCGAGGGTCTGCCGCTTGATGTCGTGCCGATGTATTTCGAGTTGGACGGGACGTTCCCGAATCACGAGGCGAATCCGCTGGATCCGAAGAACATTGTGGATCTGCAGGCGCGTGTTCTGGCGGAGGGTGCGGATCTGGGTATCGCGTTCGACGGTGACGCGGATCGTTGTTTCATTGTGGACGAGCGGGGTGTGGGGGTGTCGCCGTCGGCGATCACGGCGCTGGTGGCGGCGCGTGAGCTGGCTCGCAACGGTGGCTCCGGCACGGTGATCCACAATCTGATCACTTCGTGGTCGGTGCCGGAGGTGGTGCGGGAGAACGGTGGTACCCCGGTTCGTACGCGGGTGGGTCATTCCTTCATCAAGGAGGAGATGGCGGCGGCGGGTGCGATTTTCGGTGGTGAGCATTCGGCGCACTACTACTTCAAGGATTTCTGGAACGCGGATACGGGCATGCTGGCTGCGCTTCATGTGCTGGCGGCCCTGGGTGGTCAGGACGGTCCGCTGTCGGGGTTGGTGGCTTCCTATGACCGTTACGCGGGTTCGGGGGAGATCAATTCGACGGTCGACGATCAGGTGGGGCGTCTGGCGGCGGTGAAGGCGGCCTTCGGTGAGGCTGACGGCGTCACGTTGGATGAGCTGGATGGTTTGACGGTGACGGCCGAGGACTGGTGGTTCAACGTGCGTGCCTCGAACACGGAGCCGTTGCTGCGGTTGAACGTGGAGGCTCGTGACGAGGCCACGTTGGTGAAGGTCCGTGACGAGGTCCTGTCCCTGATCCGCGGCTGACCCGCTCCGGCTCCGCCTGTTCCCGCCTCGCCGGCGTTCGAGGCGTGGGTCCGGGCGGAGCCCGGTGCC
>NZ_JBIWCL010000082.1:0-1487 GCF_044761485.1 Streptomyces sp. NPDC097617 | reverse complement strand
CCTACGTCACACCGCCCGCGACTGCCGCAGGCCCCTTGCTGCCCTGGGTCTCACCGGATGAACCCGGACACAAGGTGATCATGCAACTGACCCTGGTCTGTCGGTAGTGATGGGAAGTGGTGAGAAGAGGCCTCGGCTTCTTCTATCTCCAAGCAGCGGTAATTTTGATCCAAGAGTGAGAATGCACGGCAGCCGTCGCCTTGCCCGTGGTTTCCGGTTTCGCCGGCCTTCGATGGGCCTTGAACGTTGCTGCTGCATTCACGGTCTGGTTCATCCTCGCCCTGGCAGTGATTCACGTCGGCAGCGGCCGTGGTCGGGACGCCTTCCGACGGGCCTACATCGCGACGTTCGGCTGGGGCAACTGGATCTGAACGACCCGCGCACGCTGCTCGCGCGTGCACCCGTCCCTGGCTCCTACGGGTTGTACCGAGGCGCTGCCGGCCCAGCGTCAGCACGCCGAACGTAACGGGCGTCGGCCGAACCGCCTTAAGCAAGTGCGGTACCTCCATGCGGACCAGGGCCTGGGGTAGCGGCGACAGCCTCGTGGGCCGGGCGGCGAGGCTGTCGCCGAGGGCTGCGTGGGTGAGGGCGTCGAGGTGGTCGGCGACGTCGGTCAGGGTGCGAGTGGGTGGCCGACCTCGGCGTTGACCTGAGGGGGATTTCGACGGCAACCGTAGGCAAGCCTCTGAGCTGCAGCGATGCCCTGAGCGTTCCGGAAATGGGAGCGGAGCGTTTTCGGAAGCTTCCGCGGTAAGCCTCTGACCTGGGCTTTTAGGGTTTCCGTCAAGCCCCACGAAGGCGAGGCGAAGGCAACGAAGGCACGAAGGCCTCCGACCGCTGACAGCCTAGCGGATGGTGATGGGGGTGGTCGCATGGATTCGCCGGGTGCCGGGCTGTGGCGTTCGTACGACCTGTGACCTGGACGTTCCTGGTTGCCCGCGGGGTCCGATGGAGTGTTCGCGCTGCGGGGGCCGCCCCGGCGTGGTGTGGGCCGCGGCGCTGTGTGCGTCCCCGCCGGGATCGGCAGACGCATCGGACAAGCGCCGTCCGCTGCGGCCTCGTTGGCGCAGCGCCGGGCGGTGGCGGCGGCCGACGCGGGCAGGAGCGTCGGATTCCGTCCGACCGATGCCGATACCGGTGCCTTGGGATCCGCGAAATGGAGGGTGAGCGTTCGGGGAGGTGGTGACCTTGCCCCTTCACAAGCCTACGTATGGTGAATGCAGGGCAGAGGTCAACAGCTGGCAATCGATTAATCAAGGGATCCTGATTTTTGCGTCCGGGTCGCCGGAGCTGCTTATCGTGGCCGTTCAGGACGCGAACAGAACCTTCCGCATAGGGTGAATCCCGGGGGTTCCGGAAAGCCGAGTTCGGTTGCGTCAGGCGAGTTGTCGCCCCCCGGCCTCGTTGTTTCACGGCGACGTCCGGTTGGTCTTGCGTCCGTGATGTCGCGTTGATTCCTGTCCGGGGACGGTTCCGGTCAGGGGTGC
>NZ_JBIWCL010000081.1:0-1518 GCF_044761485.1 Streptomyces sp. NPDC097617 | reverse complement strand
GCACTGCGTTCATCACCCACCCGAAGCGGGACGCTCCACCCAACTCCGGTCCCCTTCCGGCGAACCGGACAAACTCGATCTTGCAAGAGACCCTGACCGACAGACGGCATCAGAATGCGGAGAGAACCGGATTTCTAAGGATGTATTCAAGGCCGGCCATCTCAAGGAGTGCAGTTGCCCCAAAGATGCGCATGTCACCGTCAGGCATCTCCCAGGTCAATGAGTGCTTTCGCGCCAGCAATATTCCCGATCCGTCCAGAATGGACAGATTTCCCCATCTCCCACGAAATTCAATTATGTGACCCTCGGCAGAAAACCTCACGAACCTCTTTGAGGCGAACAGCGAAGTCGCCCCAATCACAGCAACGCCATCATTCGCCAAACTGCCCCGCACGCCGCGCGTCACCTGGGCCCTCATAGCATGGCCGGGCTGCGCGACCCCACGGATCTCCGCCAGCTCGCCTCCATCCAGCAGAACCTTCCAGTCTTCGAGCACCCCGCCCACCGCTGAGCCAACCGAGGGAACGCTTGATCGTGACCTATACAGGGAGAGCCGGCCGAGGGGAGTGTCGGCCGCCATACACTCCGTCCCGTCATTGATCGGCCCGGCCCAACGGATGCGGGATACAAGCAGCTGCGGGTGAAATCGAACCTTCAATTGATATCTTCTCTCCCGGGAGGGGTTCGGGGCTCTTCCGAGCCCCGAACCCCTCCCGCATTTCCAATCCCTCCGGACCTCTGTCCGGCGGTAGAAGGCGCTTACCGGCGAGTGATCACGCGCGTCGAAGGTTAACGGGTAAACGCGTCGCGTACTCGACCGATCGCATAGCCCAGCGGACCTGCTCCCATGAGGCTCCGAAACGCCCCCTGGAACCCTCCTCCCACGGAATTCTTGGCCAAGTAGTTGACCGCCTGCGGTCCAGTTGTCTTATGGCCGTAGGCCTTGTCGATACCCAGGAAAGTGGGCGTTCCTATGAGGGCGCCCGTCATTGCTCCAGCGATGACAACACACCCGAGGCCTGCCGTTCCGGCGCATGCCGCCACCGCCACAAGCCCGGCAATCATGCCGACACCTATCCCTGCGGCAAGCTGAGTGAGTCGACGGTTGCTGGTAGCCCTTTCCCACTTCTTTTCAGCCTTCTCGGCTACATTGCTCCAAACGTTTGCCAGGAATTTCTTCTTCTCCGGCTTCTTCTCCACCTTCTTAGAGAAGCTCGACCAGCGACTAGTGGAGGGCTTACACCCGGGATCTTTCCGACAAACATACTTGTTTCGGATTTTCCGTTTCACGTATTCTGCGTCGAGTGTGCCGCCTGCGATGGCGACTTCCTTTTCGTAATTGTGTCCGTAGTCGTATGGGTTGGATCCGTTGGTGCACTTGTACATGCCGCTGCGGCACTCTGGAAGGGCTTCGCCGGTCGGATCCCACTCGGTGAGGGGGCTGTTGTTGCCGTACTGGTAGGCGTTGTGCTGGCGCGGGTCGTCCACCACCATCAGCGGGTCCACGGAGAGGAAGCG
>NZ_JBIWCL010000080.1:0-1520 GCF_044761485.1 Streptomyces sp. NPDC097617 | reverse complement strand
CGCTATTACCTCAGCAACGTTAAAAATCTGCTGTTGCCGGCGCTGATGTTCAGCGTCGGCATGGGGACCATCCTCTGGATGCACCACTTCAAACAGCCGGGTGAATACATCAACATTTACCGCTCTTATATGTCGACCGTGACCCGTCCTGAATAGCGTTGACACATTTTACTCACGCACAGAGGAAAATGTGATGAACCAGTATATTAAACGCACACAACGCGATTACTCTCTATCCTTTAAACTGGCTGTCGTCGAACAGGTCGAAAAAGGCGAGATGACATACCGCCAGGCGCAAGATCGCTACGGTATCCAAGGCAGCCAGACTGTCATGAACTGGCTGCGCAAATACGGTCAACTTGACTGGCGAACTTCTCCTTCCACCAGAACGTGCGGAGACAACATGCCCAAACTCCCCCTGACGCCCGAACAGCGTATTAAAGAACTTGAGCAGCAACTGGCTGAATCTGAAGTCAAAGCCCAGTTCTTCGAAGCTGTCGTCAAAGTGATGAACACCGACTTTGGCGCCACGCTGACAAAAAAGCAGCTAACCGCCTTATCGCGCAAACACAAGTACCGGGACTCACAGTAACGCGGGCCTGCCGATGGATGGGCATCAGCCGACAAGCGTGGTATCAGTCCCTGCAGCGTGAAGCAGGCAAAGAGGAGCAGGCCCGGCATCTCGTCGAACAGGTGACGGCCATCCGCTTGCACCAACCCCGACTGGGGACACGTAAGCTGCATCACCTGTTGCGGCAACACCCCGAACCGGCGTTGCATGTGGGCCGTGACCGGTTGTTCAGTATCCTGCGCTGCGCGCGGTTACTGGTGATGCCTAAACGGGCGTATCACAAGACGACGCACAGCCATCATCGTTTTTATCGCCATCCCAACCTGCTAAAAGCGGGAGACAATCAAGTAATAGCCAGCCGTCCGGAACAGGTATGGGTGGCGGATATCACCTACCTGCCGCTGAGAACGGGGACGGCGTATGTCAGCCTGGTAACGGATGCCTGGTCGAGAAAAATCGTGGGATATCACGTGCATGACAGTCTGCATACCCGGCATGTCGCCTGCGCGTTCAAAATGGCACTGGCCGGCAGACGCACGGCGTTGCCGTTGGTGCATCACTCGGACAGGGGTATCCAGTACTGCTCGCAGGAATATCAGGCGTTACATCAGCAGTATGGCGTCATCTGCTCGATGACGGACGGGTATGACTGTTATCAGAACGCGCTGGCGGAACGGATAAACGGGATACTCAAAACGGAATACCTGCTCGGCAGGCCAGAAGATATCGCGCAGGCAAGAAAGATGGTCAGGGAGTCGGTGAACCTCTACAACACGCGGCGGCCGCACTTGTCGCTGAAATACAAAACGCCCGATGAGGTTCATCGGGCGTTATCCGGTTGAAAAGTGTCAACCTATATCAGGACTAGTCACTGTTATCAGAACGCGCTGGCGGACCGGTTAAACGGGCTACGCGACACTGAATACCTGCTCGGCAGGCCAGAAGATAT
>NZ_JBIWCL010000079.1:0-1550 GCF_044761485.1 Streptomyces sp. NPDC097617 | reverse complement strand
GGGGGGGTGCCTCTATGTCGTTCGTCAAGGCACCTCTGTCGGGTTTGGGGTGGTTCAGGGCTGCTGGGGTTATGCGGCGAGCTCGACGTCCTTCGGTGTCCGGGATTCGTAGAAGGTGCCGTCGCGGAGCATGGCGAACAGGACGCTGATGCGCTGGCGGGCGAGGCGGAGGAGGGCTTGGGTGTGGGTTTTGCCGCGGGCGCGTTGCTTGTCGTAGTAGGCGCGGGAGGCGGGATCGGCGTTCATGCAGGCGAACGCGGAGAGGAACATCGCGCGTTTGAGCTGCCGGTTGCCGCCTCGGGGTGCGTGTTCGCCGTGGATCGAGGTTCCCGACGACCTTGTCGTCGGGGCGAGTCCGGCGTAGGAGGCGAGGTGGGCGGCGCTGGGGAAGCTGGTGCCGTCGCCGACGGTGACCAGCAGGACAGCGGCGGTCCTGACGCCGACGCCGGGCATCGAGGTCAGGACCTGGGAAAGAGGGTGGGCCTCCAGCAGGGCGTTGATCTGGATTTCCATCGCCCTGCGCTGGGTGTGCACGGCCGTCAGGGAGGCGGCCAGGGAGGGGACGACGATGTCCAGGGTGCCGGTGCCGGGCACCACCACGGTCTGCTCGTCGAGCGCGTCGAAGACCTCGTCGATCAGCCGGGCGGCCATGCGCGGGGCCTTCGGGCGGATCAGCTCGACGAGTCGGCGACGACCGGCCTTGCGCAGGGCGGATGGGGAGCCGTAGCGCTCCAGGAGCCAGGTCACGGCCTGGTGGTCGAGACGCGGTCCCAGGACTCGTTCCAGAGAGGGATGGAACTGGGTGAGCAGGCCGCGTATCCGGTTGCTTGTGCGGGTGGCTTCGGCGGCCAGATCCTGGTCGAAGCCGGTCAGCACGGTCAGCTCGGCGGTGATCTCGTCGGTCAGTTCCAGGGAGCGCAGGGTGTGCGGCATCGTCCGTGCGGCATCGGCGATGACGGCCGCGTCCTTGGCGTCGGTCTTGGCCTCGCCGGGGTAGAGGTCGGCGATCCGCCGCATGGACAAGCCGGGCAGATAGGCGACGCGGCAGCCGGCGTCGCGGGCGACGGTCAGCGGCAGGGCGCCGATGGAGGCGGGCTGGTCCACGATGACCAGGACGGTGCCGAACTTCGCGGTCAGCTTGTCGAACACGGCCCGCAGCTTCGGCTCACTGTTGGGCAGCGGTTTGTCGAAGACCTTCTTCCCGGCCGGGGTGAGCCCGTGCCCGTGGTGGGCGGACTTGCCGACGTCCAGGCCGAGGAACACGCCCACGTCTTGGATCTCGAACATCGCGCCCTCCCAGGGACGTTGACGGTGCCGGCCTCGGCTCGGGTGTCGTGCTCGCGCATCCACGTTATGCAGACCTGCCGCCCGCGAACTGTCCGGCATTGCGCCGAACCGGACGGTGGCCGGACCTCTGATCAGCGTCTCCGACGAACACCCCCGGACCCGGTGACACCACCCCCCAGGTCATGCCTTCGACAGGGGGACACAGCCATGCCGGGCCCGGAGGCCAGCGGTCCCGTTGCAGGACCGCGAAAAAGATAACGGGG
>NZ_JBIWCL010000078.1:0-1705 GCF_044761485.1 Streptomyces sp. NPDC097617 | reverse complement strand
AGTGCGTTGTGGCAAAGGGAGTCCCTGTTCGACGAACCGGGACTCCTTCGTGTGCGGAGCATGATCGCGACGGGGTGGGGGCAGGCAGCGGACGGCTTGTTGTGGATCGAGGAGGATGCGATGCCGTCGGTGCTGGGGTTGATGGAGCGGCGTGAGGCGCGGGCGAGGCAGGATCTGGAGTCCTGGACCGAAGTCCTGGAGCAGGCTCAGGTCGAGGTGGATGCCGCGCGGGAGCGTGTCGAGCGGGCCCGGGTGGGGCGTGAGGAGCTCGTGTCGGTGCTGGCCGAGGAGAGCCCGGTGAATGCGCCGGTTTTCGTGTCGTCTGGTGGTGGGATGGCTGCGGCCGTGGGATCGGGTGGCTCCGGCGCGGGGCCTGGCGAGCGGCCGCCGGTGTGGGGGACGGGCCTGGGTGAGGGGGTGCTCAGCGGCCTGTATCGGGAGGTGTTCGCCGCGGTGGTGGCCGCTGCGGGGCCGGTGAACGGGGTGGAGCTGACGCGGGCGGTGGGCCGCGAGGCGGAGATCAAGAACGAGGTGGAGAAGATCCGGCACCGGGCCTACGTGCTGGAGAAGCGGGGCTGGCTGGTGCGGGCGAAGGCCGGACGGTTCACGCCGCGCCCGGAGCAGTCGGCCGGGACGCTTCTCCGGCCAGCGCGGAGCGTCCCCGGCCAGGCGCCGGGACAGCCTGATCACAGCGGCCCACCACACCATCTGGGCGTGGTGGTCGGGGCGTCGTTCATGGTCGCGGTTGAGGCGGCGTGAGCGCGACAGCCAGCTCAGCGTGCGCTCCACGACCCCTCTGCGGGCCAGTACGACGAATCCGCGTTGCCCGTCGGAGCGACGTACGACCTCGACGCGCACCCCGTGAGCGGCGAACGCCTTAGCCAGTGCGGGGCCTTGGTAGGCGCTGTCGACCCACACCAGTTTCAGCAGCCGGCCCGGCTGGTCCATGAATGTCTCCAGCAGCGAGGGGGCGGCCTTGGAGTCGTGCACGTCGGCCGTGGTCACGGTGACCTCCAGGAGCAGGCCCTCGGTGTCGGTCAGGATGTGACGCTTGCGCCCGTCGCGTGATGTGCCGCCGTCGTATCCGCGGCTGTCCTCGCCGACGGTCTCGGAGGCGTCCACCGACTGACTGTCGATGACTCCCGCGCTGGGCTCGGCGCCTCGGCCTGAGCGTTCCCTGGCCGTGCGGCGCAGGCGTTCGTGCAGTTCACGCACGTAGTCGCAGGCCCGCCAGCGGCGGAAGAAGTCGTAGACCGCCCGCCAGTACGGGAAGTCGACGGGCAGGGCCATCCACTTCACGCCGTTGTCGACGAGGTAGCGCACAGCGTCGAATATCTCGCGGTGGCAGTACTCCTCCGGGCGTCCGCCCCGCTTCAGGAGCCAGGCCGGCACCGGCATCGCGGAGCGGACCTCGGCCCACTCCGCATCCGTCATGTCACTCGGATAGCAGCCTGCCCGCTGCCCCGGAGCGATCGAACCGAACCGGTGCACGTAGCAGTCACACCCAGGGGTGACCACGGTGGACGCAGCCGCAGTGGTACTGCTCAACTGATCAGGCAACGGGCTTCCTTGGTCGTGCTGGGTGTCGTAACCGCGTCACTACCAAGGGGCCCGTTCTCTCATGCCCGCGACCGCACCCGAACCTCCGTCCAGACGATCACCCGCTGCCACTCGAACAAGATTCGGTTAGCCACAACGCACTCAA
>NZ_JBIWCL010000077.1:0-1790 GCF_044761485.1 Streptomyces sp. NPDC097617 | reverse complement strand
GTCTAGCCCCGTACTTCGCGGGTCGTTGATTCGTATGGTGTGACCGGTCCGGGAGTGTCCCGGGCCGGTCGTATGGCGTTGGTCCGGATGTGTCGATGACTTCCCGGTCCCCGCGGCCACGATCTGAGCGTCAGCGCCTTGAAGTGGTGGTGACGTCCGTGGTGGAAAAGCGTCTGGGCGCTCTGCCTGTCGCTGCCGAGTTTCTGCGCCGGCTGGACGTGGCCGGGATCGTCGATGAGGTGTGTCCGGGCGGGGCGAGTGCGCATCTGACGCACGGACAGGTCATCGAGGCGCTGGTGGCCAACCGGCTGACCTCGCCCGCACCGCTGGTGCGGGTCGGGGACTGGGCACGCACCTGGGCGGTGGAGGAGGTCTTCGGCATCACACCGGACCTGCTCAACGACGACCGTCTGGCCCGCGCGCTGGACGCGATCGCGCCGAAGCTGGAGGCCATCGCGGGCACGGTCGGCGCCCGGGCGATCGCCGAGTTCGGGATCGACGTCTCCCGGCTGCATTGGGACATGACCAGCATGTCCGTCCACGGCGCCTTCCCCGCCCAGGAGCAGGACGAGCGGTATCCGCTGATCGCCTGCAACGGGCATCCCAAGGACCGGCGCCTGGATCTGAAACAGGTCCAGGCCGGGCTCGCGGTGACGGCCGACGGCGGTATCCCCGTGCACTCCCGCGTCTTCAGTGGCGCCGCGGCCGAGGTCAGCCAGGTCGTCGGAGCGATGAACGACCTCAAAGCGATGGCCGGCACCCAGGAGTTCTTGATGGTCGCCGACTCCAAGCTGGTGTCCTATTCCAACATCACCGCCCTGCTTCAGGCCCGGGTGGAGTTCATCGCGCCCGTCCCGGCCGCTCAGATCAAGGACGACGTCTACGCGGTCCTCGATCCCCGGCAGGCCGGGCCCGTCGACTGGGTGCCCGGGCGGGACGAGAGGAAACCGGAGGCGGAACGGGAGACCTACCGGGTCCTGGAGGACCTTCACACGCTGACCGGCCGCCGAAAGAGCGACCCACCACTGACCGTGCGCCGGATCCTGGTCCATTCCACCGCCGTCGCGGCCGGCCAGCAGGCGGCCCGGGCCAAAAGGCTGGCCAAGGCCGCCGAAGACCTCGACAGGCTCACCGCCGCGGCGGGCGGACGGCACTACAAGACCCGGGAGAAGATCGTCGCGCGGATCGGCGTCGTCACCGCCAAACGCCGCGTCACCTCCTGCCTGCGCTGGCAGATCACCGAGGACGAGCACGGCACCCCCGGTCTTGCCTGGCACTTCGACCAGGACGTGCTGGACGCCGAAGCAGCCGTCGACGGTTGGTGGGCACTGATCACCAGCGTCCCGGCCGAGAAGGCCGAACCGGCCCAGATCCTGATCCATTACAAGGGCCAGGGCACGGTCGAACGGCGTTACCACGACTTCAAGGGCCCTCTCGCGGTCGCACCGGTCTTCGTGCAGCACAACCGGCGCGTCGCCGCGCTGATCCAGGTGATCTGCCTGGCCCTGCTCGTCTTCTGCCTGATCGAGCGGCAGGTCAGACGCGCTCTGGGCCCCGACGAGACCATGACCGGCCTCTACCCGGACAACCGCCGCGTCCGCCCCACCGGCCGGATGATCCTCTACCACCTCGGCGAACTCACCCTGCGGATCGGCAACGTCACCGACCCGCCAACCGTCCAGATCAACCGCGGCGTCCAACTCCACCTCCTCGACCTCCTCGACACCGACATCACACAAACCCGCTGGCCACAGATCTGAAACGGTCACCCGCGAAGTACGGGTCTAGCA
>NZ_JBIWCL010000076.1:0-2076 GCF_044761485.1 Streptomyces sp. NPDC097617 | reverse complement strand
GTTGATGGGTCGGGCCGGGGCGCCCTGCCGGGATTACTCCCGGTGGGTTTCCCCGCCCCGCCCTCCGAACCCGGCGTGCGGCTCTCACCGCACCGGGCTCTCCACGAGATCATCCGTTGGGAGCGGGCTTTCCAGAGCGTCCGGCCAAGGGCTGGAGATGCCGTTCGTGCCTCGGTAGCGGTAGCGAGTGATCGGTACTCTGCCGAGGTCGAACAGTTGGATCCCGTCCATTTCGATGGGTCTCCACTGCCCGTTGGGGCCGCGGAGCCATCGTCGGACGGCCGTCCACGTCATGCGGTGCCGGTGCATCACCCAGCGGACGATGCGCCACCAGACGAAGGTGTGCAGGGTCTGCAGGGTGTGCTTGGCGACCGCGTGCCTGAAGTAGTTGGCCCAGCCGCGCAGGATCTGGTTGATCCGGATCAGCGTGATCTTGTAATCGAGATGCGACAACCTCTGGGTCAGTGCCTTGATCTTCCGTTTCAGCGACGCGACCGGTTTGTCGGCGATGAACGTGTAGACGTGCCACTTGTCCGTTCCGCGCTTCCGCATCCAGACGATGCGGAATCCGAGGAAGTCGAACCCGTCCGCAAGGTGCACCACCTGGGTCTTGGCCGGTGACAGCACCAGGCCCATCGGGGCCAGGACCGTGCTCACCTGCTCGCGAAGCGCCTCAGCGTGCTCGCGGGTGCCGTGGACCATGACGACGAAGTCGTCCGCGTAGCGGACCAGTCGCCAGGTCGGCAGGCCCCGCCGCCGTTGCCGCTCGCGATCCCGCCGACTGCCCATCGTGCTGGTCCACTGCTCGGCGGCGAAGTCGTCGAGCACGGACAGTGCGATGTTGGCCAGCAGAGGCGAGAGGATCCCGCCTTGCGGTGTTCCCGAATTGGTCTCGTTCCGCTCGCCGGGCTCGGTCATGATCCCGGCCTTGAGGAACGCTTTGACCAGCGCCAGCACCCGCTTGTCCTTCACCCGCGACCGGACACGGCCCATCAGGGCCGTGTGGTCGATGCGGTCGAAGCACGCCTCGATGTCCGCGTCCAGCACCCAGCGGTATCCCTGGGAGCCGAACAGGTGGATCTCGGCGATCGCGTCGTGCGCGCGCCGGTTGGGCCGGAACCCGTAGGAGTACGGACGAAAGTCCGCCTCGAATACGGGTTCAAGGACCAGCTTCAGCGCGGCCTGCACCACCCGGTCCGTGACGGTCGGGATCCCCAGCCGGCGTAGTTTCCCGCCCGTCTTGGGGATCATCCGCTCGCGCACCGGCAAGGGCTGGAAGGCCCCGGCTCGAAGTTCGGCGCGGATGTGATTCAGATGCGCTGTCACTCCGGACGCCAGGACGTCGGCGACGAGAACGCCGTCCACGCCTGCTGTCCGGGCCCCGGTGTTGCCCGCGACCCGCTGAAACGCCATCACCAGGACGGCCGGGTCACAGACGAAGTTGAACACATCGTCGAACCGGAAGCCGTGATCGGCTACCGCCCAACGGTGCAGCTTGGTCTGCATCTTCCGTACCCGCGCCTCGGCGACCAGCACCGTGGGCCACGCGACCGGGGCATCCACCCCGGTGTCTTCGGACATTGCAGTTCCTTCCTTGCAATCTCGCTGCCGCCCTTCCCCATGTGCCGGGCTTTCCCCGGCTCGGAGTACTACGGCGGCTCCGCCCCTCCCCGGCCCGGTCGGCCGACGGTGGGCCCAGCCCGGTTCCCGCGCTGGCCGCGCGGAACCCGGGCAGAGCCGGGGAGGTTCCCGTGTTCACTGATTGATCGATCGTCGGAGTAGGCACCCGGCTATACCCCCGCGGCATCGCCACGACTACCCCGCAGCAATTCACCGTGGCCTCCCCGGCGCTCTGGCAGAAACCGCCGGGAAGTTGCCCGCCTTGGAACACTGACGAGCACGCGCCGCAACCAGCCCAGATCCGCCAGGTTCGAGCTGATGTCACCTTAGGAGGCTTCAAACACCGGTTCCTCTCGTATACCTCTCCGTCTCACTCGCCGGACCCGCACCATCTGGCAGTGCTGACACGTCCCGGCTTCGTCAGGGCCGCTTGCCACCCTCCCCGGCACCTCCCGG
>NZ_JBIWCL010000075.1:0-2098 GCF_044761485.1 Streptomyces sp. NPDC097617 | reverse complement strand
CGATGGGGACACGAAAATCCGATTAAACTGAATAACTTAGTCGGTTCATATCAGCATGAATGACTCATGGCATCAACAGGTAGCGCTTTGCTCGTTACTTTTCATCAGACAATCTGTGTGAGCACGCCACTCGAATCAATATCTTTAGGTAAGGAGGTGATCCAACCGCAGGTTCCCCTACGGTTACCTTGTTACGACTTCACCCCAGTCATGAATCACAAAGTGGTAAGCGCCCTCCCGAAGGTTAAGCTACCTACTTCTTTTGCAACCCACTCCCATGGTGTGACGGGCGGTGTGTACAAGGCCCGGGAACGTATTCACCGTAGCATTCTGATCTACGATTACTAGCGATTCCGACTTCATGGAGTCGAGTTGCAGACTCCAATCCGGACTACGACATACTTTATGAGGTCCGCTTGCTCTCGCGAGGTCGCTTCTCTTTGTATATGCCATTGTAGCACGTGTGTAGCCCTACTCGTAAGGGCCATGATGACTTGACGTCATCCCCACCTTCCTCCAGTTTATCACTGGCAGTCTCCTTTGAGTTCCCGGCCGAACCGCTGGCAACAAAGGATAAGGGTTGCGCTCGTTGCGGGACTTAACCCAACATTTCACAACACGAGCTGACGACAGCCATGCAGCACCTGTCTCAGAGTTCCCGAAGGCACCAAAGCATCTCTGCTAAGTTCTCTGGATGTCAAGAGTAGGTAAGGTTCTTCGCGTTGCATCGAATTAAACCACATGCTCCACCGCTTGTGCGGGCCCCCGTCAATTCATTTGAGTTTTAACCTTGCGGCCGTACTCCCCAGGCGGTCGATTTAACGCGTTAGCTCCGGAAGCCACGCCTCAAGGGCACAACCTCCAAATCGACATCGTTTACAGCGTGGACTACCAGGGTATCTAATCCTGTTTGCTCCCCACGCTTTCGCACCTGAGCGTCAGTCTTCGTCCAGGGGGCCGCCTTCGCCACCGGTATTCCTCCAGATCTCTACGCATTTCACCGCTACACCTGGAATTCTACCCCCCTCTACGAGACTCTAGCTTGCCAGTTTCAAATGCAGTTCCCAGGTTGAGCCCGGGGATTTCACATCTGACTTAACAAACCGCCTGCGTGCGCTTTACGCCCAGTAATTCCGATTAACGCTTGCACCCTCCGTATTACCGCGGCTGCTGGCACGGAGTTAGCCGGTGCTTCTTCTGCGAGTAACGTCAATTGATGAACGTATTAAGTTCACCACCTTCCTCCTCGCTGAAAGTGCTTTACAACCCGAAGGCCTTCTTCACACACGCGGCATGGCTGCATCAGGCTTGCGCCCATTGTGCAATATTCCCCACTGCTGCCTCCCGTAGGAGTCTGGACCGTGTCTCAGTTCCAGTGTGGCTGGTCATCCTCTCAGACCAGCTAGGGATCGTCGCCTAGGTGAGCCATTACCCCACCTACTAGCTAATCCCATCTGGGCACATCTGATGGCAAGAGGCCCGAAGGTCCCCCTCTTTGGTCTTGCGACGTTATGCGGTATTAGCTACCGTTTCCAGTAGTTATCCCCCTCCATCAGGCAGTTTCCCAGACATTACTCACCCGTCCGCCGCTCGTCACCCAGGGAGCAAGCTCCCCTGTGCTACCGCTCGACTTGCATGTGTTAAGCCTGCCGCCAGCGTTCAATCTGAGCCATGATCAAACTCTTCAATTAAAAGCTTGATTTGCTTCCACTCGAGAAGCGATGCTCAAAGATTTACTGCATGAATTTTACTTCAGTTAGTCACTCTTCAAGACTTGATATTTTTTTGCATCCGAAGATGCTGGATATCGTCTTGTGGAGTGCCCACACAGATTGTCTGATAAATTGTTAAAGAGCAGTGAGTTAGGCGCTTTCGCTTGCTAACTCGAGGTGGCGTATATTACGCTTTCCTCTTTCAGAGTCAACCCTAATTTTCAGGATTTTTTCTCTTTCTTCCCGGCCGCTGTGTGAAGTGAATCACTTGCGCCGTGTCGATGGAGGCGCATTATAGGGATCCGAGTTTTTTGCACAACCCCTTTTTTGATCTTTTCTTTCTGTTTGCACACTTTTCAGCCCTTCCGGGTGGATCTTGTGCGATC
>NZ_JBIWCL010000074.1:0-2154 GCF_044761485.1 Streptomyces sp. NPDC097617 | reverse complement strand
ATGACAGTCCAGTCGTTCGGCTCAGCCCCGGGAAGAACGAGCCAATACAGGCATTCACCGTTGTCCGTGGTCGCCCACGGGATGACCCGCGATCCTTCGACCTCCAGTTCTGCCGGCTTCTTCTCGAATTCCCATAGGTCTTCCAGGTCTTCGAACTGGAACTTGGCCCACTTGAGAAGGTCGTAGTGCTTACTGGGGCAGCCGGGCTCAAGGACGTAGAGGCAGTCGTCCCAGTTGCTTCCTCCGTAGACGCCGATGAGCTCCTTGTAGTCGTCGGGGAGCTCGACCGCGAGGGTGCGTGCGACCTCGCCCCAATCCTTGTGGCGGGGTTGGGACGGTGCCGGGGCGATTTCGAGAAGACGGGTAAGGGCGTTGGTCACGGCGGCGGGGTCCTGTTCCTAAGGGTCGGAGGTCCGGGCGGACGGGGTGACACAGGAGGGCGGGTAGCGGCGAGACGCACCTGCTCAACTCGGCGAAGCCCAGGTACTGGCCCAGCACGATCCGACGGGTGGCTCCGGGGTGCCCGGCGCCCTGGGCGAAGAACAGCGCCAGGATCAGGATGTCGTCGATGTTTTGGTGACGGCGAACAGCCCCGCCGCCGGCCCGATGATGCCCAGCTCCACGGGTAGCCGGTCTCCTTCGACTCGGGTGTCCCCGTGACGGTACCGGGAGCCCGAACCACGGCGACCGAAGGGTCGAAGGCCCGTGCCGCCGGTCCGGACGGAGCCGGACGGGGCGGGGCGGCTGAAAGGTCTCAGTTGTTGCGGTTCGCCTGTGCGGAGGCCGCGTCCTGGAGGCTCGTCCAGCCGCGCGGGAAGGGTGAGAGGGCATGCTCGGGTGCGGGGGTGCCTGGTGGCGCGGTGAGTGCCTGTGCCGCGTGCTCCCACGTCGTGGAGTGCAGGACGACCTCCTGGTCGAGCACGTCCGGGCGCAGGGCCAGGATTCCGTCGTGGTGGAGGGCTCGGACGTGGTTGAGGGGTTCGATCGCGGCGACCATGGTCCAGGTGATGAGGGGCACCGCGGCACGGAAGCGTTCCGCCAGACCGAACGGGTCGGCTTCGCGGCGCCTTTCGGGGTCGTGGTGGACCACGTCGCCGTAGATCCAGGCCCAGGCCAGGTCGTGGGCGGTCAGTGAGGCGGTCCGGCCGGTGACGGTATTTGCGACCATCACCGTGTACCCGCTATCCACGGCCGGCTTCGTACGTGCCCGCCACTCCGCCCGTTTCGCCTTGAACTCGCGCTTCTCCTCCGGGAGGTCGAGGCAGAAGTAGCCCACCGCCGCCAAGGCCTTCAGGTAGGAACAGGGGTCTTCTTCCAGGAGCAGCGGCCGCACCCGGGCGGCGGCCGACTCGACCAGTTCCTCCGCCGGAAGTTCCTGACGCACCACGGTCTGCCCGCCCGTCACCGTCACCGTCATCGAGCCCGCGCCGAGCGCGACCAGACGTTCCCAGTCGGCAGCCAGCGAGTGCTCCTCGACGCGGCGGGACCGGAGAACGAAGGCCTCCAGGTTCAAGCGGTGGCGCTGCTCTATCTCCAGCGAACTCGCGGCCATCCATCCCCCTCGTGTCCCACGACGATTCCCCTCTTCGAATTTCGTCCAGCATGGCCGGATAGCCACAGCCGCGCAATGCGTTTGCCTGACCGACCCCGGCCCCGGAACACCTCCGAGTCCGAGCAGAGGCTCAGGCCTGCTCGACTTCCGCCATGAGCAGGCGCAGGGTCAGGGCGTGCTTCTCCGGCGGCAGGGCATCGAGAGCGGTGCGGGCGTGGGTGGTGCCAGCTGTGTTGTCGCCGGAGCGGGCGAGCATCAGGCCGCGGTGCATCTCCAGGTGGGTCGCGAACCGCGGCAACGTCGCGGGGAGCTCGACCGTCGCGGCGTCCTGGGCGTCGCGCGCGAGGGGCGAGGGGGCGGAGTCCGGACGGAAAGCGCTTTCCGCGCCGCTGATCCGCCGTTCTCCGCTCTCGCTCGCCTTCGCCCCTCCCGGCTGACCGTGGGCCGGGTCTCAGCTTGGTCTTTAACCTCGCTCGTCACCCGACCTGCTGATCTGTGGTGTTTCCCGGGACAGCGAAGGCGGCCGTTCTCCACGCTTCGAGATGTCGAGTAACGAAGCACCAGAGAACGGCCGCTGCGTATGAGTCTGTCTGCTGAGGTGT
>NZ_JBIWCL010000073.1:0-2185 GCF_044761485.1 Streptomyces sp. NPDC097617 | reverse complement strand
GGGTGTAGATCTATTGAGGGTTCTGGCGATCAAGCCGCCGGCATGAGCGTGTCGCGGTAGCGGGCCTGGTGATTGCGGGTGAACTCTTGCTGCTCGTGCCAGGCCCAATAGATGTCGAAGTCGCCGTTGCTGCGCAGGGCGCGGAGTTTCAGTACGGCCTCGGCGCCGGAGAGGCCCCAGCGGGCGCCGGTGATGTCGAGTCGGTCTTTGACCAGGTGGCGGCAGGCCCCCTCGATGATCCCCGTGGCGATCGGGAAGCCTTCACGCAGGGCGAGTTCGTAGCGCAGGTAGGCCGCCTTGTTCCTCAGGTAGCCGACGGCGTCGTCGATGCCCTTGCGTGAGCCGGGCCTGAGCCCGGCAGCTTCTGCGGCCGTGGTGATCGAGGATGCGGCGTGTTCGGATCTTCCGGCCAGGATGGTGCGGGCGTGGCCGGCGACCCAGGCTTCAGCCTCGCGGTCGCCGGCCGGGTGAAGGCAGTGCGCGGCGTCCCACAGGTATTCGAGCACGTGGATGATGTCGATGAGGATGTGCACGGTGACGTTCCGGCGTCCGGCCTCGGCCTGGATGAGGTCGAGTTGGTGGCGGGCGCCGTCGACCAGGACGACCCAGGTCCGGAGGTGGTCGGGGTCGCGGGCTTCGGCCTGGTCGAACACCGCGGCGATGACCTGTTCGGCGGTGTCGTTCACCGAGCCGCACAGCCACTTGGACCTGGCTTTCGGCCCGGGGCGGCGTTCCTTCTCGACGTCGGCGGGATCGACGGGGTCGGCGATGATGTCGTCGACGGTGCGCGGGGCGGGCTCGGTGTCGTAGACGGTGCCCAGGGTGGCCATGCGCTTGCGGCCGTGTTTCTCCCCGGGCGCGAGCCTGGTCGCCATCTTGTTCCCGTTCTTGGCCGCGGCGGCTTTCGCTGTGGCCTCGCGCAGCGCCTCGGGCCTCATCACCACGCCCTTGCCGTCGGTGGACAGGACCAGCAACGTGGCATCGGTGCACGGTTCGGGGACCAAGGCCTGGTAGAAGGCGTCGATGTCGGCCGCGGCGGCCACGGCGAGCTCCTGGACCTGCCGGTGGCCGATCCCGGCGCCGGTCAGCGTGTTGACCCGGTCGAACGCTTCCGCGAAGGAGCCACGGGCCGACTCGGTCGCGGCGAGCTTGGCCAGTCCCAGGCTGTGCATCCCGGCCGGCATGTTCAACGCGGCGTCGGCCAGATGCAGATCCGCCGCGCCGGTGGCCCGGTAGGCGATCCGGGTCGCGGTGACCTTCCCGAACACCGTGGCCAGGATGCGGGCCCGCCCGCGCTCGATCCGGGTGCGCTCGACACCGATCGCATCGACCACCTGCCCGGCCCGCCGCTCGCGGACCGCGCGCAGGTCCAGATGGTCCTGGAACAGCTGCCGGGTCACCTCGCGCATCCGCGCCGCGAGCAGGTCCTCCAGTGCCGAATGCGTCAACGCGGCGGCGTCCGGCGCGGCCAGATCCGTGGCCACCTGCTCGAACAGGCCGCGCGAGGCGGCGAACGCGGTCTCGGTCGCCGTCAGACCGCCACCGGCTCCCAGCGCCGCGCTCACCAGCCCAACTTCCGTCCGTCCACCTTGAACAACCCCGGCCCGGTCTCGGACAAGATTCCCCGCTCCACCAGGCGCTTGAGCTTCGAACGCATACCCTCCACGTGACGGGCCTCCGTCTCCAGCCCCAACTCCACGCACACGTCCTTGCACCGCCATGCCGATCCGGACGTGGCGAACAGCGCGATGATCCGCTGGTAGTCCGGCGACATCACCGTCACATCGCCCACGGCCTCAGCCGCCAGCAGCGCCGCGGCCACATCGACCGGCCCGGACGCCGCCGCCCCGGCGGCATCACCTGCAACCGCCACCCGCGGACCGTCGGCCAGCACCAGTTTCACCGTCTCCCGCGTGATCTGCAGCCGCGACAGCTCGGCCTCCACCCGGGACAACTCATCAGAAACCCCCGCGATCTGCTCGCGCAACTCCACAGCCCTGGACCGGCACGCACTCTCCCTGGCATCCAACGCGGCCATCAACGACGGCACCACACCACCCGCCCCCACCCGACGCCCGCACCCACGGCGGGCTCACCTCGCCGACGGTAGAGACCGCTCCGCACCGTCACATCACAAACCCCTGCGGATCACCCCAACGAGGCACCCTCACAAGATCTGCACCCA
>NZ_JBIWCL010000072.1:0-2189 GCF_044761485.1 Streptomyces sp. NPDC097617 | reverse complement strand
CAGCGCAAGCTGGCAGCCGACTACCCCGTCATCCTCGGCGGCGCCGCCCTCACCCGCGCCTACGTCGAACAGGACCTCCACGAAATCTACGAGGGCGAAGTCCGCTACGCCCGCGACGCCTTCGAGGGCCTGCGCCTGATGGACGCCCTGATGGGCGTCAAACGCGGCGTCCCCGGAGCCCAGCTCCCACCCCTCAAGCAGCGCCGCGTCCCCAAACGCGACACACCCCTGCTCACAACGGCGCAGCCGTCCGAAGCCGGCCGCTCCGACGTCGCCACCGACAACCCGGTCCCCACCCCGCCGTTCTGGGGCACCCGCGTCGTCAAGGGCATCCCGCTCAAGGACTACGCCTCCTGGCTCGACGAGAGCGCCCTCTTCAAAGGCCAATGGGGCCTCAAGGACGCCGACACCATCGCCACCGACGGCCGCCCCCGGCTGCGCGGCTGGCTCGACAAGCTGCACACCGACAGCCTCCTGGAAGCCGCCGTCGTCCACGGCTACTTCCCCTGCGTCTCCAAGGGCGACGACCTGATCATCCTCGGCGAGAACGGCTCGGAGCGCACCCGCTTCACCTTCCCCCGCCAGCAGCGCGGCCGCCGCCTGTGCCTCGCCGACTTCTTCCGCCCGGAGGAATCCGGCGAGACCGACGTCGTCGGCCTCCAGATCGTCACCGTCGGCAACCGCATCGGCGAGGAGACCGCACGGCTCTTCGCCGCCGACGCCTACCGCGAATACATGGAACTCCACGGCCTGTCCGTCCAGCTCGCCGAGGCCCTCGCCGAGTACTGGCACGCCCGCGTCCGCGCCGACCTCGGTATCGGCGGCTCCGACCCGCAGTCCATGGCCGGCATGTTCCGCACCGAGTACCAGGGCTGCCGCTACTCACTGGGCTACCCCGCCTGCCCCGACCTGGAGGACCGCGCCAAGATCGCCGACCTCCTGGAACCCCAACGCATCGGCGTCCAGCTCTCCGAGGAATTCCAGCTCCACCCCGAGCAGTCCACCGACGCGATCGTCATCCACCACCCCGAAGCCAACTACTTCAACGCGCGCTGACCCCCCACCAGCCGGAAAGGAGCCCGACATGCCCGCTGCCCCGGCCGCCACCGCCGAACGCCCCCGCACGTCCCGTGCCCCCACCCCCACACCGCGACCCGCCCCGCTCGGCGTACGCGACCTGCTCGCCCAGGGCCGGCGGACCTTCTCCTTCGAGTTCTTCCCCCCGAAGACCGACGCCGGGGAGCGCACCCTGTGGGCGGCCATCCGCCGCATCGAGCCCCTCGCCCCCTCCTTCGTCTCCGTCACCTACGGCGCCGGCGGCTCCTCCCGCAGCCGCACCGTCGAAGTCACCAAGCGCATCGCCGCCGAGACCACCCTGCGCCCGGTCGCCCACCTGACCGCCGTCGGCCACTCCATCGCCGAACTGCGCCACATCATCGGCCAGTACGCCGACGCCGGCATCCGCGACATCCTCGCCCTGCGCGGCGACCCGCCCGGCGATCCGAAAGGGCAGTGGACGCGCCACCCGGACGGCCTGACCCACGCCCACGAACTGGTCTCCCTCATCCGCCGGCTGGGCGACTTCACCGTGGGCGTGGCCGCGTTCCCCGAGCGTCACCCCCGCTCACCCTCCTGGACCGAGGACATCCACCACTTCGCGGCCAAGTGCCACGCCGGCGCCGACTACGCCATCACCCAGATGTTCTTCCACGCCGAGGACTACCTGCGGCTGCGGGACCGGCTCCTGGCCGTCGGCTGCCTGACCCCGATCATCCCCGAGATCATGCCGGCGACCGATTTCCGCCAGATCCGGCGCTTCGCCGAACTCAGCGACGCCCGCTTCCCCGACGCCCTCGCCCAGCGGCTCGAAGCCGCGAAGGACGATCCGGCGGCCGGGCACCGCATCGGCGTCGAGTACGCCAGCGCCATGTCCGAGCGCCTCCTCGCCGAGGGCGCACCCGGACTGCACTACATCACCCTCAACAAGTCCACCGCGACTCTAGAGATCCATCAGAACCTGAACATCAGCCACGACCCAGCCACCACCATCACGGAGTAGAACCCATGGACTTCAAGGTCGCAGACCTCTCTCTCGCCGTGTTCGGCCGCAAGGAGATCACCCTGGCCGAGCACGAGATGCCGGGCCTGATGTCGATCCGCGCGGAGTACGCGCAGGCCCAGCCGCTGGC
>NZ_JBIWCL010000071.1:0-2517 GCF_044761485.1 Streptomyces sp. NPDC097617 | reverse complement strand
TCACCTCGCCGACGGTAGAGACCGCTCCGCACCGTCACATCACAAACCCCTGCGGATCACCCCAACGAGGCACCCTCACAAGATCTGCACCCATCCTGATTCAATGGCGACGGCTCTCCGCCTGCATGAATTGCGAGGTGAAAGTAAAGGGCGGTGGTGGAAAGCGTCGACAGGATCCTGACCAGCCTCAGAAGGGCGACGCCGAGGATCGAGGGCAGGAGACGTCCCGCAGTCAGCCGTCGGTATCCACACGAGCGTCCGTCATGCCCGGGTGACGGTGGTGGGGTCGGCGTGCCATTCGCGTCCGCCGTGCTCGGGGGAGATGAACGCGATCGGGTATGTCGTCTCAGCCAGATTGAAGTTTGTGCCTGACCTTCAAGTAGTTGACCTGCAGACCTTCACCGACTGAGAAGGTGGTCTTGATCGGTGATGGCCAGGTTGTGGCCAAGCTCCAAGGCTCTGACCTTTGAAGCTTCAAACTTTGAGACACCCCTTCAATCTCATTGAGACGCCTTTTTGTGAGCCGGGAGTCTGAGAGGGGACAGGGATCGTATCTTGTTGGGGTCTTCGCGGGTGTGATGGTGTTGCAGGGCTGGCGTCCTGCCGAGGGGCGGACGATCACCCCAGTAGCGCTCCAGTTCGAGCCGGATATCGTCGCGATGTCAGGGGCGCTGGTTGGCGAAAGCGGCCACCTTCGTCACGCGCGGGTCTTCCCTGGGATCTCTGTGCCCCCGGCGGCGGCCTCACGCCCGACCAGATGGACCTGCTGCGCGCCATCGACCGCGCACCTTCCGGCGCACGCTGAGCGCCTTCTCGAGTACGCGGACACCGACCTGACGGACTCCATCACTCTAGGCATGCGAGCGGACATGCAGGGCTACGCTTGCGGGGTGCTGCCGGCCCCATGTGGCATCACCACCCGGGACCTCCGGCTCCCCCATGCCAAAGGTCCCGCTCTGGCTGGAAAGACGCGCCCGACCGGCTGTCTCGCGTGACCTGTGCGCGCTACGGGAGCTTGGTGTAGGCCGCCTGCACCTCGTCGGTGATGCGCCGCAGGGCAACCAGAGCGCTGGGCAGGAGAGCGTTCACGTCCTCACTCCAACTGGCCAGCACCTTGCCGTCCTGCTGGATCTCTGCCGCCAGGGTCGTCACGGTTCCCATGAGAAACCCGCCCAGCACGAGCCGACGGCCCGCCGCATCCGGCACCGTGCTCGACAGCGCCATGCCGTCCACCCCCATGTCGTACTCGGGATCGTCGGGATCGTCCGGGTAACCGTGCGAGTCGATCAGCCGCACATTCTCCGGATGCCGCTCACCCAGGGCGGGGGCGAGCCATCGGTCGCTCTCACCGTGCTGCGCTGTGGCCAGGCGCCGCAGCTGCGCCGGCAGGAGCCGCCGCAGCTCCTCCTCATGGCGGCGTACGTCGGCGGTGGCGGCCTCCAGAGCCCGAAAGCCCCGCCGCACCGCGGGGTGGGCGGGTGTGACCGGCTCCGGATGCAGCTCCAGCCACGCGGCGAGCTCGTCGCGGAAGGCCGACATGGTCAGCCTGGCGCCCGGCTCGTAGGCGGTCGCCGCCTCCATCACTGGTGCCAGATCCATCGCCGCTTCTCCGCCCTGCGGCCACAGCGAGTACTCGTTGCCCTGCATGTAGTGAGTGCCCTCGGGCGGATACTGCAACCCCTTGGCCAGAACGAACAGCGTCTTGGCCAGCGACCACACATCCGCCGGGTACCCAGGCGTACCCGGCTCGGGGAACCGCATCTCCGGAGCGAGGAAGTACAACGGCCCCATCTTGTGGGTGGCGCTGGTCAGCTGCGGCCGCTGCGGCCACGCGGCAATGCCGAAGTCCGCGACCGCCGGTCGGCCCTGGTAGTGCAGGAGGTTGTCTGGCTTGATGTCCCGGTGCGAGATGTCTCGTGCGGCCAGCTCGGCCAGAGTGCCGGCCACGTGCCGGATCGCCTCCACCACCTCGCGCAGCTCGGCCGGCCGGCCGCCGGGGCTGAGAACGTCACGCAGCTTCCTGGCCTCCGGCATGACGAACCACTGAGGCGGATCCTGCGGATCGGCGTCGAGCACCGGCACGATTCCCGCGACCTGGTCCTCAGCCAGCTGCTGCATGCGCCGCGCCTCCTCCTGGAAGCGCTGCAGTGTCATCTTGCTGACCTTGCCGCCCCTACCCTTGCCCGGCCGCGGTGACTTCAGCACGCCTTGCGTCCCGTCCTCGTGCCGCACGAAGTGGACGTGCTCGAAGGACTTCACAGCACGGATATCACGCCAGGATCCCCACGAACGGGGGGAAGTTGCAGACATGCCAGGCAATGTAGAGCACCACAAGCACCGTCTGTGCCCTCTTCTTCCGGTTGCTGCCCACACCATTCAGCGCAGGCCCGCTTCCCCGGTCTGGCACCGGAGCGGGAGAGCGCGGTGTCAATCCCCTCGAAGTGTGGAGTCCTTCCTATGCGGCCAGCCCCACAGTGAGGCCGGTCCAGTACTCGCGTTCGTAGTCGATCGGACTCT
>NZ_JBIWCL010000070.1:0-3426 GCF_044761485.1 Streptomyces sp. NPDC097617 | reverse complement strand
TCAACTTTTGGCGTTGATTTTTGGCACGCTGTTGAGTTCTCAAGGAACGGACGCTTCCTTTGTACTCACCCTCTCGGGCTTTCCTCCGGGCTTTCATTCTGTTCTTGCGTTTCCGACTCTATCAGACTCTTTCGTGTCCGACTTCCTCGGTGCTTTCCAGGTTTTCGCTTTCGCGCTTTCCTTTCCGGCGGTTCCGACTCTATCAGAAGTTTTCCACCGGATTTCCCGGCTTCGGATTCCTGAACGAAGAGACGGCGGTACCCCACTGGAATTCAATTCCGCATTGGGGGTGAGAGAGAGTTTAAACCATCGCTGCCGAACTTGTCCAGTTCGAGGCAACCGTTCGAATCTACCTCCCCGCGCGCTCCGTGTCAACGGTGTTCGCGGGACGACGAGGAGACTAGCAGCTCAACGGGCTCGTACGCACATCAGGCCGCGGTCGGGAGCGTCGCCGTCCGGTCGGCCGCCTCCACGTCCCCCACCTCGCCGGCGCGGGCGGCCCTGCCGCCCAGGACGAAGACGTAGAGCAGGAAGGCCGCCTCGGCCGCGACACCGATCGTGATCCGGGCCCAGGTCGGGAGGCCCGACGGAGTCACGAAGCCCTCGATCAGGCCCGAGATGAAGAGGACCACCGCGAGGCCGATGGCCATGCCGAGTGCGGTGCGGCCCTGTTCCGCGAGGGCCGTACGGCGGGTGCGGGGGCCCGGGTCGATGACCGTCCAGCCCAGGCGCAGGCCCATGCCCGCGGCCACGAAGACCGCCGTCAGTTCGAGCAGTCCGTGCGGGAGGATCAGCCCGAGGAAGACGTCGAGGCGGCCGGCCGAGGCCATCAGGCCGAGGCCGACGCCGAGGTTGGCCATGTTCAGGAAGAGGATCCAGAGCACCGGAATCCCCAGGAAGGCGCCCAGGACCAGGCAGATCGCGGCCGCCTGGGCGTTGTTCGTCCAGACCTGGGCGGCGAAGGAGCCCGCGGGGTGGCTGGAGTAGTACGTCTCGTACTCACCGCCCGGCTGCGTGAGCGCCTTCAGGTCCTCGGGGGCCGCGATGGCGCCCTGGACCTCCGGGTGCGTGGCTATCCACCAGCCGATGAGCACCCCGAGCGCCGTGGAGAGCAGCGCGGTCGGTATCCACCAGCGGCGGCTGCGGTAGACCGCGGCCGGGAAGCTCACCGTGAAGAAGAGGGCGGCGTCGCGCCAGCCTGCCCGGCGGGTGCCCGTCACGGTGGCGCGGGCGCGGGCGACCAGCTGGGTCAGCCGGCCGGTGAGCATCGGGTCCGGGGCGCTGGACTGGATCCGGGAGAGGTGGGTGGAGGTGCGCTGGTAGAGCGCGACGAGTTCGTCGGCCTCCTCGCCGGTGAGTCTGCGGCCGCGGCCCAGGAGCTGCTCGAGCCGGTCCCACTCCGCCCGGTGTGCGGTCACGAAGACGTCGAGATCCATCCGGTTGCCGCTCCCCTGTCCCAGGTCCCCTGGCCACTGCCTATTCCTAGTGTGGTCAGCTTGGCAGACTGGATGCCGTAGGGGCGGGGGGCGGGTCACATGAGAGGTGCTGTGGTGAGCGATCTGGTGACGGGGGACGCGGTCGTCCTGGGGCTGAGGCCCGCGCGGCTGCCGAGCCGCGGGCTGGCGATCCTCCTGGACCTCGCCGTGTACATCACCGGGTACGTGATCATCTCCGTCGGGCTGACCATGGCGACCGCCTCGCTCGACGAGGCGGCCCGGGCGGCCGTGGGGGTGGCGAGCTTCCTGCTGCTGGTGGTGGGTGTGCCGATCGCCGTGGAGACGCTGTCCCACGGGCGTTCGCTCGGCAAGCTCGCCTGCGGGCTGCGGGTCGTACGGGACGACGGCGGGCCGATCCGGTTCCGGCATGCGATGGTCCGCGGGGCCATGGGGATCGTGGAGCTGATCCTGACCTTCGGGTCGATCGCGTGCATCGCCTCGCTGGTGTCGGCGCGCGGTCGGCGGCTCGGGGACGTGTTCGCCGGGACGCTGGTGGTCCGGGAGCGGGTGCCGGGGGCGCGGGTGATGCCGGTGCCTCCGCCGCCGCCGTGGCTGGCCGGGCGGTTCGCCGGGCTGGATCTGTCGGCGGTGCCGGACGGTTTGTGGCTGGCGATCCGCCAGTACCTGACGCGGATGAACCAGCTGGATCCGCAGGTGGGTGCCGCGATGGCGGTGCGGCTCGCGGACGATCTGGTCGCGCGTACGGGGGCTCCGCCGCCGGCCGGGGTGTCGGCTGCCGCGTTCCTGATGGCCGTGGTGCACGAGCGGCAGTCGCGGGACGCCGCGCGGGCCTTCCGGCCGTCCGCCGCTGCCGGTCCGGGGCACGGGTTCGGCCCCGGAACCGGCCCCGGAACCGGCCCCGGAACCGGGCCGGGAGCCGGGCCGGGAGCCGGTTTCGGGCCCGGATTCGCGCCTCATCCCGCGCCGATGCCGATGCCCATGCCCGCGCCGATGCCGATGCCCGTAACGGCGCCGACGCCGGCGCCCGCCGCGGCTCCCGCGGAGGCTCCGCGGGCCGGCGGGTTCGCGCCGCCCGCCTGAGGGGTCACTGCTCCTCGAAGGCCGAGGGCGGCGTCTCCAGGTGTTCGAGTTCGATGCCGGGGGCGGAGAGGACCACGTCCCCGGCGATGTGGATCGTGTGGACCTCACCCGTGTCCAGTGCGCTGACCCGGTACGCGTCCACCAGGAGCGGGCCGCTGTCCGTGGGGTGTTCCTCGCGGCCCAGCAGGGCCCAGGCCTGGTCGACCGTACGGGGTGCGAGCACCGGGTCGGTGAGGGCCAGGAGCCGGACGCGGGTCTCGGGGGCGCCGGGGGTCAGGCGCAGCAGGCGGGACGTGGCGACGAGGAAGGCCGGGGACGTGCCGGTGAAGCCGGGGGCGGCGATGTTGCCCTCGGTGGCCTCGGTGCCGGTGGGGTCCGTACGGACCCAGGTGACCCCGTCGATGGCGGCGCCGCGCACCTGCCAGCTGGCGGCGTTGACCTCCATGCGGATGGGGCGGCCCAGCTCGTCGATCGCCAGGTCCACGGAGCCGCGGTGGTCGCCGCCCGGGCCTGTGAGCTGGGAGACGTAGCGCCAGCCGGAGGGGCCGGGGGCGCAGTGGAAGTGCTCCTCGCCGAGGGGGGTGTGGTCGTGCGGGTCGTGGAGCGAGTAGCGGCCGCGGGGCATGGTGCGCACTCTTCTTGGGTTCGGGGGCTGTCGAGAGGTACGAGGGATACGGGGCAGGCCCCCGGCACGGGTGCCGGGGGCCTGCTTCACGTACTGCGGCCGCTGATCAGAGGCTGATCAGGGCTTGATCAGTAGCGGTAGTGGTCCGGCTTGTACGGGCCCTCGACCGGGACGCCGATGTAGGCGGCCTGCTCCGGGCGGAGCGTGGTCAGGCGCACGCCGAGCGCGTCCAGGTGCAGGCGGGCGACCTTCTCGTCGAGGTGC
>NZ_JBIWCL010000069.1:0-3741 GCF_044761485.1 Streptomyces sp. NPDC097617 | reverse complement strand
CGTGCTCATCCCCAAGAGCCGAGGTTGTTTCTGTCATGATGTATTCTCCGAGCCATAACAATGATGAAATTTGGCTTCCTGCCGCCCTGGTTGTTACTTTATTGTTATTTATAAGTTAACAGCCAAACTTAATAGCGGACGAAGAATATCTGACATTCAGAGAAACAATGCGTTGGTTTTGTGATGAATATTAAACAGTACGATGAAAGCTGAAGCGGATTACAACGGGGATTTTCCATTTTACGCATAGCAAAAAGCCCTGAACGTCAGTTCAGGGCTTTCGGCTTTATTTGATGCCTGGCAGTGTCCTACTCTCGCATGGGGAGACCCCACACTACCATCGGCGCTACGGCGTTTCACTTCTGAGTTCGGCATGGGGTCAGGTGGGACCACCGCGCTATTGCCGCCAGGCAAATTCTGTTTCATTCCAACCGCCTCACTTCCATGAAGCCATCAGAACCAATCTCGGAACGTCGCTGAAAATCTCTCTAAAAACACCTTCGGTGTTGTAAGGTTAAGCCTCACGGATCATTAGTACTGGTTAGCTCAATGCATCGCTGCACTTACACACCCAGCCTATCAACGTCTTAGTCTTAAACGTTCCTTCAGGGACCTTAAAGGCCCAGGGAAGACTCATCTTGAGGCAAGTTTCGCGCTTAGATGCTTTCAGCGCTTATCTTTTCCGCACTTAGCTACCGGGCAATGCCATTGGCATGACAACCCGAACACCAGTGGTGCGTTCACTCCGGTCCTCTCGTACTAGGAGCAACCCCTCTCAATCTTCCAACGCCCACGGCAGATAGGGACCGAACTGTCTCACGACGTTCTAAACCCAGCTCGCGTACCACTTTAAATGGCGAACAGCCATACCCTTGGGACCTACTTCAGCCCCAGGATGTGATGAGCCGACATCGAGGTGCCAAACACCGCCGTCGATATGAACTCTTGGGCGGTATCAGCCTGTTATCCCCGGAGTACCTTTTATCCGTTGAGCGATGGCCCTTCCATTCAGAACCACCGGATCACTAAGACCTACTTTCGTACCTGCTCGAGCCGTCACTCTCGCAGTCAAGCTAGCTTATGCCTTTGCACTAACCTCACGATGTCCGACCGTGATTAGCTAACCTTCGTGCTCCTCCGTTACTCTTTGGGAGGAGACCGCCCCAGTCAAACTACCCACCAGACACTGTCCTCACCCCAGATTATGGGGCCGAGTTAGAACATCAAACATTAAAGGGTGGTATTTCAAGGATGGCTCCACGCAGACTGGCGTCCACGCTTCAAAGCCTCCCACCTATCCTACACATCAAGGCTCAATGTTCAGTGTCAAGCTATAGTAAAGGTTCACGGGGTCTTTCCGTCTTGCCGCGGGTACACTGCATCTTCACAGCGAGTTCAATTTCACTGAGTCTCGGGTGGAGACAGCCTGGCCATCATTACGCCATTCGTGCAGGTCGGAACTTACCCGACAAGGAATTTCGCTACCTTAGGACCGTTATAGTTACGGCCGCCGTTTACTGGGGCTTCGATCAAGAGCTTCGCCTTGCGGCTGACCCCATCAATTAACCTTCCAGCACCGGGCAGGCGTCACACCGTATACGTCCACTTTCGTGTTTGCACAGTGCTGTGTTTTTATTAAACAGTTGCAGCCAGCTGGTATCTTCGACTGGCTTCAGCTCCATCCGCGAGGGACTTCACCTACATGCCAGCGTGCCTTCTCCCGAAGTTACGGCACCATTTTGCCTAGTTCCTTCACCCGAGTTCTCTCAAGCGCCTTGGTATTCTCTACCTGACCACCTGTGTCGGTTTGGGGTACGATTTAATGTTACCTGATGCTTAGAGGATTTTCCTGGAAGCAGGGCATCAACTACTTCTGCACCGTAGTGCATCGTCATCACGCCTCAGGGTTAGTATGCAACCGGATTTACCAGGTCACACCCCCTACACGCTTAAACCGGGACAACCGTCGCCCGGCTAGCCTAGCCTTCTCCGTCCCCCCTTCGCAGTAACACCAAGTACAGGAATATTAACCTGTTTCCCATCGACTACGCTTTTCAGCCTCGCCTTAGGGGTCGACTCACCCTGCCCCGATTAACGTTGGACAGGAACCCTTGGTCTTCCGGCGAGCGGGCTTTTCACCCGCTTTATCGTTACTTATGTCAGCATTCGCACTTCTGATACCTCCAGCATGCCTCACAGCACACCTTCAACGGCTTACAGAACGCTCCCCTACCCAACAACGCCTAAGCGTCGCTGCCGCAGCTTCGGTGCATGGTTTAGCCCCGTTACATCTTCCGCGCAGGCCGACTCGACCAGTGAGCTATTACGCTTTCTTTAAATGATGGCTGCTTCTAAGCCAACATCCTGGCTGTCTATGCCTTCCCACATCGTTTCCCACTTAACCATGACTTTGGGACCTTAGCTGGCGGTCTGGGTTGTTTCCCTCTTCACGACGGACGTTAGCACCCGCCGTGTGTCTCCCGTGATAACATTCTTCGGTATTCGGAGTTTGCATCGGTTTGGTAAGCCGGGATGGCCCCCTAGCCGAAACAGTGCTCTACCCCCGAAGATGAGTTCACGAGGCGCTACCTAAATAGCTTTCGGGGAGAACCAGCTATCTCCCGGTTTGATTGGCCTTTCACCCCCAGCCACAAGTCATCCGCTAATTTTTCAACATTAGTCGGTTCGGTCCTCCAGTTAGTGTTACCCAACCTTCAACCTGCCCATGGCTAGATCACCGGGTTTCGGGTCTATACCTTGCAACTAATCGCCCAGTTAAGACTCGGTTTCCCTACGGCTCCCCTATACGGTTAACCTTGCTACAAAATATAAGTCGCTGACCCATTATACAAAAGGTACGCAGTCACACCACGAAGGTGCTCCCACTGCTTGTACGTACACGGTTTCAGGTTCTATTTCACTCCCCTCGCCGGGGTTCTTTTCGCCTTTCCCTCACGGTACTGGTTCACTATCGGTCAGTCAGGAGTATTTAGCCTTGGAGGATGGTCCCCCCATATTCAGACAGGATGTCACGTGTCCCGCCCTACTCATCGAACTCACGACCTGTGCATTTTAGTGTACGGGGCTATCACCCTTTGCTGCGCGACTTTCCAGACGCTTCCACTAACACACAAGCCGATTCAGGTTCTGGGCTCCTCCCCGTTCGCTCGCCGCTACTGGGGGAATCTCGGTTGATTTCTTTTCCTCGGGGTACTTAGATGTTTCAGTTCCCCCGGTTCGCCTCATGCCACTATGTATTCATGACATGATAGTGTGTCGAAACACACTGGGTTTCCCCATTCGGGTATCGCCGGTTATAACGGTTCATATCACCTTACCGACGCTTTTCGCAGATTAGCACGCCCTTCATCGCCTCTGACTGCCTAGGCATCCACCGTATACGCTTAGTCACTTAACCTCACAACCCGAAGATGTTTCCATCGTTCGTGCTGCAAACATTTGAGAGACTCTATGACAGGTTACTCTTCATCCCAGTACATCTACGGAGGGATAAATTTCAGCCGTCATGTTTCAATTTTCAGCTTGTTCCAGATTGTTAAAGAGCAATATCTTAAACATGACTCGCAAGTCATCTTTAAGATTTTTTCGGTTATCGCTAACCGGTGATAATGTCTTTCACTCATTATCGGAATGGCGTCCCCAAGGGGATTCGAACCCCTGGTACAGCCGTGAAAGGGCAGTGTCCTAGGCCTCTAGACGATGGGGACCCGAAATTGGCTT
>NZ_JBIWCL010000068.1:0-3745 GCF_044761485.1 Streptomyces sp. NPDC097617 | reverse complement strand
TTGCTGGCGCCGTCCTGGTTGACGGCGGAGCCGCGGATGACGGCGAGGACCTCGTGGCCGTTGCGCCGGGCGTCGGAGAGCCGCTCCAGCAGCAGGATCCCGACGCCCTCACTCCACGTCGTGCCGTCCGCGGAGGCGGAGAAGGACTTCACCCGGCCGTCGGGAGCCAGCCCGCGCTGTCGGCTGAATTCGACGAAGGGCCGGGGCGTGGCCATGACGGTTGCACCGCCGGCGAGCGCCAGGGTGCATTCGCCCTGGCGCAGGGCCTGGGCCGCCAGGTGCAGGGCGACGAGGGAGGAGGAGCAGGCCGTGTCGACCGTGATCGCCGGACCCTCCAGCCCGAAGGTGTAGGACAGTCGGCCGGAGGCCACGCTGCCGGCGCTGCCGGTGCTCAGGTACCCCTCGTACTCGGCCGGCACGGCGGACAGGCGGGAGGCGTAGTCGTCGTACATGGTGCCGACGAACACGCCGGTGCGGCTGCCGCGCAGGGTGGCCGGGTCGATGCCCGCCTGCTCGAAGCTCTCCCATGTGGTCTCCAGCAGCAGGCGCTGCTGCGGGTCGATCGCGAAGGCCTCGCGGGGCGAGACGCCGAAGAACTCGGCGTCGAAGCGGTCGGCGTCGTAGAGGAAGCCGCCGTGCCGCGTGTAGCTCTTGCCGGCGCGGGTGGGGTCGGGGTCGTAGAGGTGGTCGACGTCCCAGTCTCGGTTGGTGGGGAAGGGGCCGATCGCGTCGACGCCGCCCGCCACGAGCTGCCACAGGTCCTCGGGGGAACGGGCGTCCCCCGGGTAGCGGCAGGCCATGCCCACGATGACGATCGGATCGTCCTGGCCGCCGCCGAGTGCGGCCGTGGCGGCAGCGGACTCCTGCGAAGGGCGGGCGGCCGCCTCGCCGGCGATCCTGGCGAGCTCGGCGAGGACGAAATCGGTGAGCGCACCGGGGGTGGGGTGGTCGAAGACGGCGGTCGCGGGAACCGCGATGCCGGTGTCCGACGCGAGCCGGCGCCGCAGCTCCATACCGGTGAGGGAGTCCATGCCCAGCTGGATGAAAGGCCCGCTGTCGATGACGGCGGCGGGCCCGGCCAGCCCGAGCACGGCGGCGACGGTGGCCCGTACGAGCTCACTCGTGGCGCGGCGGCGATCGGCCGGGGGAAGGTCGGCGGTGCGCTCGGCCCACGAGGACCCGGCGGCCGCGGCGGCACGGCGGCGCGGGGCGCGCACCAGGGTGCGCAGCAGCGCGGGCGCTGTCTGCTCCGGGGAACGCAGCGCCTCGAGGTCCAACTCGATCGGAACGAGCTCCGGTTCCCCGGACGCGAGCGCGGCGTCGAACAGCTCCATCCCGCGCTCGGGGGTCAGCGCAAGGATGCCCCTGGCCGCCCACCGCTTGATGCCGGCCTCGGAGAACTGGGCGGCCATGCTGCCCGTGCTCGTGTCCCAGAGTCCCCAGGCGAGGCTGGTGGCGGGGAGGTTGTGGTGGTGGCGGTGGTGGGCGAGGGCGTCGAGGTAGGTGTTGGCGGCGGCGTAGTTGGCCTGGCCGGGGTTTCCGATGAGTCCGGCGATCGAGGAGAACAGGATGAAGTGGGTGAGGGGGTGGTTCCGGGTGAGCTCGTGGAGGTGGTGGGCTGCGTCCGTCTTGGGGCGCAGGACCCGGGTGATGTGGTGGGGGGTGAGGTTGTCGAGGGTGGCGTCGTCGAGGGTGCCGGCGGCGTGGATGACGGCGGTGAGGGGATGGGCGGTCGGGACGGCGTCGATGACGTCGGCCAGCTCCGCACGGTCAGAGGTGTCGCAGGCGGTGATGGTGATGTGGGCGCCGGCTGCGGTGAGTTCGGTGGCGAGTTCCTGTGCGCCGGGGGCGTTCGGTCCGCTGCGGCTGGTGAGGAGGAGGTGCTTGGCGCCGTGGTGGGTGACGAGGTGGCGGGCGAGGATGCGGCCGAGTCCGCCGGTGCCGCCGGTGATGAGGACGGTCCCCTCGGGATCCAGCGGTGCGGCCGCGGCGCCCACGAGGGGGGCGGTTTCGAGACGAGGGGTGTGTAGTCGGCCTTCGCGGAGGGCGAGTTGGGTGTCCGGGACGGTGACGGCGGTGTGAGCCGCGGTGGTGAGGTGCTCGGTGGTGTCGATGTCGAGGAGGGTGATGCGGCCCGGGTACTCGTTCTGCGCGGTGCGGACGAGGCCGGTGAGGGCGGCGGCGGGCAGGTCGAGGATGTCCTCGTCGGTGGTGAGGGCGGTGGCGCCCCGGGTGAGGACGACGATGCGGGTGGAGTCGAGGGCGGGGTCGGCCAGGAGTTCCTGGAGGGTGGCCAGGGTGTCCTGGACCGCCGCGTGCACCTCGGTGATCTCCTGCGACAGACCGATGAAGGACGGCAGTGCCGTGCCCGATGCGAGCGCGGCCCGAAGGGCGGCCACGCCGACGTACGTGTCCCCGGAGACGGCCCGGCCCAGCCCGTGCGGGTCGCAGCCCAGCACAGCCCAGGGCCCCGTAGGAGCCACCTCGGCCGCCGGGAAGGGCTTCCACGCCATGCGGTACAGCCCGTCCTGCTTGCCGCCACGGCCTTGGAGATCACCGGCCGGGCGCAGGGCAATCTCGTCCACGGTCAGTACGGGTCGGCCGTCGGCGTCCGTCGCCGTCAGTGAGGCGGCGCTCGCTCCGTTCGGCACCAGGCGCACCCGCAGCGCGGTCGCACCCGTCGCGTGCAGAGTGACCCCGTTGAAGGAGAACGGGACGTTCACCTCGTCGGACTCCTCGATCAGCAGACCGTGGAGAGCGGCGTCCAGGGCGGCGGGGTGCAGGGCGAACGCGTCGCCGTCGATGCTCTCCGGCAGCGAGATCTCGGCGTACACCTCCGTACCGCGTCTCCATGCACGCCGCAGGCCCTGGAACACCGGGCCGTACGCGTATCCGCGCTCGGCGAGGCGGGCGTAGAGGTCACCGACCGCCAGCTCGCCCGCACCCTCCGGCGGCCAGACGGCAGCGCCGGGCGCGGGTACCGGGCCGGACTCGGCGAGGACGCCGGAGGCGTTCCGGGTCCACTTCTCGTCCGCCCCGCCCTCGGCCCGGGAGTGGACGGTGAAGGTGCGGGTGCCGGACTGCTCCGCGCCGAGGGCCAGTTGGAGGTGGACCCGGCCGCCCTCGGGGACGATCAGCGGCGCCTGAAGGACCAGCTCCTGGAGCCGGTCGTGGCCGAAGCGCCCGCCCGCCGCGACGGCCATCTCGACGAAGGCCGTGCCCGGCAGCAGCACGGTCCCGGAGACCGCGTGGTCGGCGATCCACGGGTGGGTGCTCTGCGAGACCCGGCCCGTGTACAGCAGCCCGTCTCCGCCCGCGAGGCTGGTCACCGCACCGAGCAGCGGGTGCTCGGCCGGCGTCAGACCCAGACTCGCCACGTCCTCCGCCGTGGCCGGGCTGTTCAGCCAGAACCGGGCGCCCTGGAAGGCGTACGTCGGCAGGACGACCCGTCGCGCACCGGGGAAGAGGCGCTCGGCGTCCAGTGCCGCGCCCCGGACGGCCGCATGGGCCAGGGCGGCCGCCAGCGTCCGTGCCTCGGGGCGGCCCTTGCGCAGGACGCCGACGGCCGTCACCGCGCCCTGGGCGATGTCCTCTCCGAGGATGCGGGTCGTCATGGCGGTGAGGGTGGGGTCGGGTCCGATTTCGATGTAGGTGGTGGTGTTGGTGTGGTGGTGGAGGTGGTGGATGGCGTCGTTGAAGCGGACGGTGTGGCGGAGGTGTTGGACCCAGTAGTCGGGGTTGGTGA
>NZ_JBIWCL010000067.1:0-3886 GCF_044761485.1 Streptomyces sp. NPDC097617 | reverse complement strand
GGAGTTTCGTTGCGTTCGTGACGGTCCATCCCAGACCCCTCGCACGGCCGTGGCCTGCGGACGCACATGATCAACGGGACTTTGAAACGCCCCTGCCTCCCGACTGGTCACCACTGCTGCCCGAAAGCGGCTGCGCCCCCTTGGTCTCCGCCAACAGGGACGATCCCGAATCTGGATCGACGACCACGGCTGGTGGCTAGGCATCGTGGAGTTCCCGTCACCGCGCTGGAGCCAGGGCAGTGGGCTGACGGTCGGGGTCATGTGGCTCTGGCAGGACTTCGACCACCTGGCGTTCGACTTCGCCGATCGGATGCGGCCGGCGGAGGACTTCCGCTCGGAGGAACAGTTCGCCGCTGTGGCCGATGCCCTCGCCCTTGAAGCAACCCGCCAGGTGGAAGAAGTCCGGACCCGGTTCTCCGATCTCGGCAAGGTAGGCGAGTGCCTCCTGCAACGCCCTGATCGGCCGGGGTACCTCTGGGAGAGTTTCAATGCTGGGGTGGCCGCCGCCCTGATAGAGCGGCCTACAGCAGCACGTCAGAGACTCCAAAGCATCTTGGGTGAGGACCCACTCTTTGAATGGATTCGCGAGGCGCAACAGGCTGCGGAGGACGTCTCAGCCATGGCACATGACACGGCAGCCGTCCGGGAATGGGTACGGGTCAGAGTCGCATCATGTCGGACCAAGCTCGGCCTCACGGACATCCCGTCATCTGAACTGGGTTATTCCACCGGATGATCCATGAGTGCCTTTTGGATGGATGCGTAGAGCACCTCTGCGGCAACAGCCGATGCACGGACATCCAGAGTCCATTTCTGTCCGTCGCCCGGCATCAGGAACAGCAAAGGGCTGCCGTCGCGAGGATCAGCCAACATTCGGGTGGCCCAGACATCTTCGCCCTTACCCGCCGCCGCCTCTTGGAACTTACCTTTCCCCCTTTCGTAGGCGTCGAAGTGCTCCAGAACATCCCGAATGTCCGTGAGGTTCGGTACAGCGAGGGCGAATACATGAAGGGCCTTGTCAACAGGGCTGATGGCAGGGCTTCCGCTGACCGTCCACTTGATGAGGTCGGCAGCCCTCAGGAAGTCCCGCAACGCGGAGGCGAACAGCAGTGCATCAACTTCTTGAGCCAGCCCTGCACTCGGCGCTGGCGGCGTCGCGCCGACAGGGTTCGTGAACGGCGACGGGGCACACACTCGCTCGGCTTGCAGCTCAACAGCAGTCAGCCACCGCATCAGGTGTCCTACATCGCGCGGGACTGGACACCTATGCGCTTCGGGTCAGTTGTCATGCCCCCGAATCGTGCCAGTCAGCGAGCAGCGCCGCACTGCGAACAGCAGCACGCCACAAATCACGGGCCTACGCGAGGCCGTGACGCCTCGTAATCACAGACGTCCGTCCCAGGAACGATGGTTTGCGAGACGGCCGCGAGAAGGTGCTCCGCGCCTCCAATCCGCGCTTCAAAACCCATCTCAAAACCACGCGAGCAGCCTTGATGTTTTGAGACGAATTCTGAGACGATGGAGGCATGGCAACGACCACGGGAAACCTGATCGGCTACGCACGCGTCTCCACCGACGACCAGGAAGCACAGTTGCAGCACGACGCGCTGACTGAGGCGGATTGCTCGCGGATCTTCACAGACAAGGCGACCGGCAAGAACACGGACCGCCCAAAGCTGACGGCCGCTCTGGACTACGCGCGCCCCGGGGATACCCTGTGCGTCTGGAAGCTGGACCGCTTCGCGCGCTCGCTGATCGACCTTGTGACCCTGGTGGACTCCCTCGCTGCTCGTGGGATCGGCTTCAAGGTGCTTACGGGGGCGATGGCCAGCATCGACCCGAACACCCCGGACGGGCGGCTCATGCTTCAGGTGGTGGGCGCCATGGCGGAGTTTGAGCGCAGCCTGATCAAGGACCGGACCCGGGCAGGTCTGGACGCTGCCAGGGCTCAGGGGCGCGTGGGCGGCCGTCCGGCCGTGATGGACGCGGACAAGCTTGCTGCGGCCAAGGCCCGTAAGGGAAAGGGCGAGAGCGTCACAGCCATTGCGAAAGCTCTCGGGGTGTCCCGCGCGACGCTGTACCGGGCACTGAGCGATGCGACGTGACGCCCTCAGCAGCGTGAGGTGCGGTGTTGCGGTGATTCTTCGCGCTTTTTGGAATGCATATAGAAACCTATAAGCAATACGAAAAGTGCCCTAGAACCACCGCAACACCGCACGCAGGGGGTAGGGCGCTCCGAAAGTTGAGGGCGGACGCCTGCTGGCGATCCCGGCCCCAGCGCGAAGTACGCGGGCTGGGTGTAGGCCCGTTTTGGGGCTGACACCTGCGGCCTGGCCAGCAGCAACGTGCACCACGCCACCCAAGAACGGGCCCCGTAAGGGCCCCTGAACCCCTGCCAAGTGACTGTCAGTGCATGGTTAGCCGAGGTATGGCGCGGGACGGCGCTCCAAGAAATGTTGGAGGCGCAGGCGTTGGGTGTGGTGCATGGGTAGCGCGTCGAGGTCTGCCGGCGCCACGAACCGCAATTCCGTGCTCTCGTCCGAGAGGGACAGTTCTCCGCCCGTGATGCAGGCCGTGAAGCAGACGTTGAACTGTCGCCTGACCTCGCCGTCGCTGTACTCGATGATGTGCCGGGGGTCCGTGTACGTGCCGACCAGTCCCGTGATCTCCACGTCGAGCCCGGTCTCCTCCTTGACCTCGCGGACAGCCGTGCCGGGCAGTGAGTCGCCCAGGTCCATCCCTCCGCCGGGCAGCGCCCACAGGTCGTTGTCCGTGCGCCGTTGCAGCAGGATGCTGCCTTCGCTGTCAGTGACCACCGCCGATGTGGCCACGACCATGCTGTTCGGCTCGGGTGCATGAGGATCGTCGTAGTACTCAGTCCGGGCCATCAGGTCATGCCTCCACGGGATGCGCTGTCTCCCACACGGCATTGAAGCTGTCCGCGTAGGTGTCGAACATGCCGCCGGAGTCGTGGCGGCGAAGGTGCCACACGGGCGCACCGTACGCGTTCACACCCCAGACATGGCCATTGACCAACACCTGATCATCAGCCCGGTACAAGGTGTTGTAGAGCGTCGTGCCGTGTGTCCGAAGCTCGATGCCCGGCACGGTCGCCAACGGCCGGTAGTGCAAGAGAGCGAGGCGACAGCGGGATTCGATGCCGTGCCCGAACTTCTCTTCCTGCCCTCGCTGCTGGACGTTCTCGCTGTCCGCGTCACCGACTGCGATGCGTACCGCGCACCCGTCGGCAGCACGCTCCCGCAGGAGATCGTTCAACCGGGGATACGCCTCATGCAGGAACACCGCCGCGTAGACCAGGACGTCGATGCGCTCGCGCGCTGCCGCGAGGAGGTCCACGAACACGGATACGGGAAGGTCTGCCCGCTGGTCGTACAGAGCGACCAGTTCCGGGCTGACGGCCCGCGCTGCCCGTGCTTGCCGGAGCGCCGGCCACAAGGCGTGGACGTCCTCGCCCAACGTCTCGGCCGCCTGGATTGCAGTTGCCCGCCGTGGGGTGCGCCCGAGGTTGACCCAGCGTTCCACGCTCTTCGGGTCCACGCCGGTCGCGCTGGCCAATGAGGCATGAGTCCAGCCGCCGGATGCCATGACAGCCCTTAACCGTTCGTTCTGCATGGGGACGTTCTACAGGCTGTGGGACGTCCCGAAGTGCCGAACGTACGAGGTTCCACCGTCCTGATCACCAGCGCGACGATCGCTAGACCAGCGGACGGTGAAGGGGTTTCGGAATGGTGCGGGGATTGTGGCAACAGGTCGAACAGCGTGATCCGTTCCCAGCCTCGTTGTTTCACGGCGACGTCCGGTTGGTCTTGCGTCCGTGATGTCGCGTTGATTCCTGTCCGGGGACGGTTCCGGTCAGGGGTGCGCG
>NZ_JBIWCL010000066.1:0-4825 GCF_044761485.1 Streptomyces sp. NPDC097617 | reverse complement strand
CCCGTTCTCTCATGCCCGCGACCGCACCCGAACCTCCGTCCAGACGATCACCCGCTGCCACTCGAACAAGATTCGGTTAGCCACAACGCACTCAATCAACGAATTCCCGGCGCAGGACACTAGACCCACAGGTCAGACCATCACCAACCCAGTGATCCACAGCGAATTTGCCGGACTGGTGTCCGGGCGGCTGGAGCGGGCTCTGTAACGAGCGCGGGGCCCTGGGCGCCCTGGGCGCCGCAGGGCCCCGCGCGGGTCACTTGGGCAGGTCGCCCTCCCCGGTCGCCCAGCGGGTGTCGGGCGTTGTGCCGAGCTGGAAGTCCAGTCTGCCGCCGGACAGCGTCAGGGACCGGCCGACCCAGGAGCGGTTCAGGTCGCGGCCGTTCAGACGGGCGCCGTCGACGTAGTGGTGCGTGTCGTCGGCCGCGGGCGCGGTGACGACGATGTCCGCCCGGTCGGACCGGTGCAGGACCGCCCTCGGGAAGACCGGGGCGCCGAGGAGCAGGTCCGCGCTGCCGGGGGTGCGGGGGTAGATCCCGAGAGCCGCGAAGACGTACCAGGCGGACATGGTGCCGAGGTCGTCGTTGCCGGGCAGTCCCGCGGGGCCGGTGCCGTAGACGGTGTCCAGGATCTGGCGGACTGTCGCCTGGGTCTTCCAGGGCTGTCCCAGCGCGTTGTAGAGCCAGGGTGCGTGGATGCCGGGCTCGTTGGTCGGGTCGTAGCGCAGTGGGTCGCCGCCCTTGACCGACCAGGAGCCGTCGGCGTTGTGGAAGAACCCGTCGAGGCGGGCGGCGGCCCGGTCCCGGCCGCCCATGACGGAAGCGAGCCCCTGGACGTCCTGCGGCACCATCCAGGTGTACGTCGCGCTGGTGCCCTGGGCGAAGCCGAGGTCGCTGCCGGGGCTGAACGGCGTCACCCAGCCGCCGTCCAGCTTGCGGGCCTGCGCGTAGCCGGTGCCGGGGTTGAAGACGTTGCGCCAGTAGGCGCCGCGCTCCGTGAACTCCTTGGCCTCCTTGTCACGGCCGAGCAGCTTCGCCCACTGGCCGAGCGCGGAGTCGGCGATGGAGTCCTCCAGCGTCTCGGCGGCGCCACCCCAACAGTGGCACACGTCTTGGGCGGCGTAGTGCGAGCTCATGTACTGGGCGAGGTTGGGGCGTTCGCCCACGCATTGTCCGGGACAGCCGGCGTCGGACAGCTCGTCCGCGTTGGGCACGGTCGCCTGGTGCACCAGGGAGTCGAAGGCCCCCTGGTAGTCGAAGTTGCGCACGCCCATGGCGTAGAAGGTGGCCAGGGTCGCCGCGGTCGGGTCGCCGGTCATCACATGGGTGGCTCCGCTGATGTGCACCCAGCGGTCCCAGACTCCGCCGTTCTGCTGGGCGAAGTTGTAGAGGGACTGGGCGAAGTCGCCAGCCACGCGGGGCTTGAGCAAGGCGAGCAGCTGGATCTGGGCGCGGTACTGGTCCCAGCCGGAGAAGTTGCTGTACTGCGCCAGCTGACCGCGTGCCAGCCGGTGCACGGCCTGGTCCATGCCCCGGTAGCGGCCGTCGGCGTCGCTGATCACACCGGGTTGCATCAGCGCGTGGTAGAGCGCCGTGTAGAAGGTGGTACGGCGGTCCGCGCCGCCGCCGTCGACACGGACAGAGCTGAGTTCGCGGTCCCATGCGCGGGCACCGGCCTCGGCGACGTCGGTCACGCTCGCCCTCGGCGCGATCTCGCTCCGGAGGTTGTTCTCGGCTCCCGCGAGACTGACGTACGAGATGCCGAGGTGCATGGTGACATCGTTGTCAGAGCTGGTTTCGAAGCCGACCCAGCCGCCGGAGCCGCGTCCCGCGCGGTCCGCGCCGGTCGCATATCCCTCGCCGCCGGAGGCGGTCGTGGACCCGGGAGACAGCGTGGCGTCGTGCCAGGTGCCGACCGACGAGAAGGCGCGGTCGAAGGACGCGCTGAAGTAGAGGCGGTAGTAGGTCTTGCGGTTGTTGTTGGGGGTGCCGCCGTTGCCGCGGCGTCCGCAGAACGCGCCGGTGAGGACGGAGCCGGTCACCTTGCGGTGGGCGGCGTCGATGTCGATGTGCGCGTCCTCGCTGCCGTTGAGCGAGTTGGACACGCGGAAGAGCAGGTTCGCCGGGCGGCCGGCCGGGAAGGTGAAGTCGGCGACTCCGGCGCGCTTGCTGACGGCGAGGTCGGCGGTGGCGCCTGAGTCCAGACCGAGCGTGTAACGGCCGGGCACGGCCTTCTCGTCGGCATGCGAGAAGTTCGACGCGTAGGTGGCGTCCTTGGTGTCGGCCGACGGCGAGGACGTGACGTCGCCGACGAACGGCATGATCGGAACGTCCCCGGCCGCGCCCGGGTTGCACCCGGCGCCGTTGACATGGGTGAGGCTCAGCCCGCGTATGCGGGTCACGTCGTACTGGTAGCCGTTGGCCGCGCCCGTGCTGGTCTGGTCGCCCCTGGTGCTGGTGGGCGACCAGCCGATCATCCCGTACGGCAGTGTGGCGCCGGGGTAGGTGGTGCCGCTGTTCTTGGAGCCGATCAGCGGGTCCACGAGCGACGAGGGGCGCTCGGCGGCGGTCGGTGCTGCGGTCGAAGGGATGGGTACGGCCGCGGCGAGCACGGTGGTGATCACCACGGCAGCGGTTTTGGCGCCGAAGCGTCTGGCTGTGTCCGGTTGGGAGTGGCGCATGCGTCGAGTCGCCTTTCTGTGTGGGGGCATGAAGGCGAGGCGAGGCTAAGTGGCTGACTGGCGGTGAGGCAAGGGGCGGCCAGGGTGCGAGCGTTGAAGTCCTGGTGAACGTTTGTCCGACGGGGCGCCCGGTTTGCCCCGTGAGTCCGTCGTCGGGGCTCGCCGCCGGGCCGGCTCCGGTCGTGGTGGCGGTGGTGGGCTTCGGGGCGGGTCCCTCGGGGGACCCGGGGCGGCCCCGCAGGGCCGAGGCGAGCGCGGACACCAGGGCCATGCCGACGGCGACGCCGAAGACCACGGTGAGGCCCTGGTGGAAGGGGCCCGAGAGCAGTCGCGGGAAGAAGTGTCCGGTCAGCACCTTGCGCTGCGCCGGGGTCGGTGATGCCAGGGACCCCGTCGAGCCGAGCAGATGGCCGATCGGGTTGTCGCCGAGGAACGTCGCGAACAGCGTGCTCACCGGCGGCAGCAGCGCGGCCCGAGCGGCCCCTGTTAACTCCGGCCCCTGAGGCGGCCGCTTGGTCTGCCAGCGCGGAATCCCGGTCCCTCATTGGTCTGCCGTCTCGGTCGGGGCCACGGCAGGCGCATCGGGCTCATCGCTCGACGTCGCGAGGCAGGAGCACCACGTCCTCCAGGTCCTCGGCGAGCGCCAGGGCGGGGTGGAGGGCGAAGAGGCGGTCGTCGCGGTCGTGTTCCAGCACCTCCTGGGCCCGTCACCCGGTAGGTCACCGTCCCCCTGGCCACGTGCAGGCGTCGGGCGCCCTCCACGAGGCTGCGCTCGGCCCGAAGGTAGTGGTACAACGTGGTCCGCAGGGCCTCCATCGGTGCGCTGTGGAGCGGCTCCACAAGTCTTCCAGCACGACGGCTCGCACCACCTTCCCCAGGTCGAAGCAGCGTCCAACCACAAGGCGACGGCGCTTGTACGGCAGCGGAACACCGCGTGTGTCGACTCAACCAACCCGAAACGGCCTGCGTCGCGGCCTTCGATAGCCACCCTGGCATTGCGGTCGTCACTCGCTTTTCGGCGCATGGCCTATCCGGAGCCCGGGGCCTGGCCAAGATCGGCGACGACCGGATCCGGTCCGCGAGCTTGTCGAACTGGGTGGCCACCGCCCGGCTCCGCTTCAGCCGGGTGATGCCGCATTCTTCCGCGTGCCGGGCCTTGTAGTCCTCGCGGTCGAAGGCCGGAGGCTGCCCGCCAACGTCCCCCCGCGCTTGCGGTGGCCGGCCTGGTCGGACGGTTCCGGGATCGTGCAGTGGATCCCGCGCCGCCGCAGATACGCACGGTTCGCGCGTGAGGAATGAGCCTTGTCGCCCTGGACCCGCACGGGACCAACCCGTGGCCGCCCCGTCCCGAGGCGAGGAACCTGGATGGCTTCCCACACGGGTTCCGTTGCAGATCGAGAGAAGATGGTCAACGACAGCGAGGACGTCTCATGCGTCACGCGGGGTGGGCGCCGACCGCTGTTCCTCGTCGGGCGATGCGACGAGCCGACGCACTTCATCGACGACTTCGGCAAGATCCGTTACGGAGTGCACGTGTTACTCCAGTGTCGAGCCGCCGCTGAACGAGCAGCGGATGGGACGAGTTGCGTTGTCTATCGGTCGGCGGAGCCGTGTGCCCCTGTGTGAGCGGGTTCGGTCGCACCGGTCGGGCCCTGCAGAGCCCCCCTCCGCCAGTAGCCGTGCTCTGCACGGTCCGGGCGGCGCCCGGGGGTTCCGAGTTCTCCGGTGCGACTGTGGTCGGACTGGGCACCGCAGGGGTGCTGGCAGCAGGGGCGACGGCGGTCGGGCCGTGTTCGGCGTCTGCCCCGTTCTTCGGTGCGGTTGTGGTGGGGCTGGGCGTCGCAGGGTGGGTGGCAGCCGGGGTGACGGGGCGCGGGCCGTGTCTGGTGTCTGCCCCGGGCAGGGTGGTGGCCACAGTGACCGTGCAGGCCACGACCGCGAGCGTGCTCGCCGCGGCAAGCACCACGCGGCGGCGCCGGATGCGGCGGCCACCGGTCACGGCCGCGTCGACGACGCTGGGCAGGGGCGGCTCCGGCCGCGCGCCGAGGAACTAGATGAATGAGTCCAAGGGATGACCTGCGGACATAGGACGAGGGCGTCCAGAGTCTGTGTGTGAAGACCGACTTGGACACCCTCGCGACAGCA
>NZ_JBIWCL010000065.1:0-5068 GCF_044761485.1 Streptomyces sp. NPDC097617 | reverse complement strand
TCTGGCAGGCGATGGCGAGCTTCTCGCGTCGGCGGTGCACTACACGTCGTCGTCGCGGCCATCAGCGAGTGGCTGTTTCAGCCGAGGGATTCTCCGATGTGCCAGGCTACCTCACGATGTCCGAGGTAGCGGGCGATGGAGTGGGGGGCGTCGCCGTTGTCCACCTCGATGTCCTTGAGGGGTTCCCCCCAGGTGGCCTGGAGTGGGTGGCCGAGGGCGACGATGTCGTTAACGTCGTAGGTGCTTACCCATCGGGGGACTCTGGGGTGGATCGTCCCCTCAGAGAGCAGGTTGTTCTGTACGGCTTCGAGGCCGAGGGGGGAACCTGCGGTGACCCAGAGCAGGGTGCGGTCGCGCACGTCTTCGTCATCGAGGAGGTCGCGCGCCACCACAGTGCCCAGGCTGTGCGTCACAAGGATGAGGGGCCCGTTGGGGATCTCATTGCTGACGAGGTCCAGGATGGGGGTCCTGGCCCTGGTCAGGTACATCGCTACGTCGCGCAGGAACGCCTTGATGTAGTCCTGGTCGGCCCTTGTGTGGCTGCAAAGCCACATGAGCAATTGCCGCGCGACGTCCCAGGACAGGATGCCACTCAGGAGTTCACCCATTCCTTCAAGGACCCCCCGGCGTCTTGCGGCTTCGACGACCATGCTGCGGAGCAGCTTGCGTTCGGTGTCGCCGATGTCCGCCCCAAGATAGGGGTGGAACGGCGCCGGCTCGTCGGGGTCATCGGGCAGGGCCTCCATGTCCCCCACCGCGCTGCTCTGGGCGAGTTCATCAGTGATTCTGGCTAGCAGCTTCGCGTAGTAGGGCAGTGCGACGGGAACGGTGTCCGCCGACCGCTTTTCGGCTCTGATCAGCCCTGCGGCGAGCCCGGCCCGCCATTCCCGCTCCAGCTCTGCCGGGGTTCTGGTCTCCTGGCGGCGTCCGTGGATGAAAACCAGTGTTGCGCTCATACCTGTTCTCCTGTCAGTGCCTGACTGATCAACTCACGTATGGGTGCGGCTACTTCCGCTCGCTTGAGGCACTACACCAGAGCACCCATCGTCATGGCGCTGGTCTACGCGGCCGCGGACATGGGACAGAGCCCTGCGCCTTCTCCGAGGAAGGGCTCGGCGCCGTGGTCTACTTCCTGGGACGTGCGAGAGGTACGGCCAAGAAGAGATACCTGTCGCTTTCACGAAGTACGAGTCCTCGTTCCTCAAAGCGCTCCAGCAGTACATGAATACTGGCCTCGCTTACCGGCGCCCCCACCGTCTCCGCCAGGTGGTCCCGGATCCGTGACATCCCTCTCGGGGCATCGCCGCAGAAACGGAGCAGGCTGGCTGCAGGGTCTTTGTACGTGACGATCTCTGGGTGCTCCGGATCGTAGCGACCGTCGTAGATACGAATCCTGTCAAGGAGCCCGGAGTACACCAAGTAGGGCGGTGTTTTCCAATTCGCCCACATGGCCCTCCACGCTTGTATAGCCTTTTCTGTTTCCTCGAACTCGGCATCCGAGATGCTTTCCGGAGAGAAGCCCTGGAAAAAATAGGCTGCCTTGTTACGGTCAACCTGAGAAGGGTAAACGTAGTCGAAACTTGGCTCAGGTGATATTTCAGTGAATCCCGCAGCCTTCCCCGTGAAGTACGGGCTGAACCGTTCGAGCCAAATGCGCCCTCCGCCCGAGGGAGGAGGGAGGTGAGGAATGTTCTGCATCACCGCCAGCTGGTCGTCGTAGTCCTGCATCCGTTCCCCAGGAAATCCGTACAGCAGATTCCAGGAAACGCCGACCCCGTAGTACATGCACCATTTTAGAGTGTTCACGTTCTGGATAGCAGCGATCCCTTTATTCATCAGGTTCAACACTCTGCTACTGAGGCTTTCAATCCCGGGCTGGATCTGCCTGATACCAGCATTCGCGAAATCACGAATGCGCTCTTTCTTCAGGTTTGCCTTCACTTCGTAGAAGATGTTGTAGCCCGCTTCGCGCTCCTCCAGCCTGCCAAGCAGTTCCCCAGCAGCTTCCAGGCTCATGATATTGTCGACAGCGCTCAGATTGCTGATCCCGTGTCGGCTTGCGAGGCCCGAGATCTCTTCCAAGATCGCACCCGCCGTCTTCTGGCGATAGGACATACCCATTCCGTTGAGCCCGCAGAAAGTGCAGTGGTGCTTCTGCCCCCACCAGCAGCCTCGGGAGCCCTCGAAAGGCAGCGTGACGGGCTTCGACAGATCATCCTTCCCATATCCATACGTAGATAGATCGCTGAAGTAGTCGTCGTACGTCGGCATCGGCAGCAGGTCCATCGAACCCTGATATGTCGCGCGACCTCGATCGCCAACCACGTGTCCCGACTTTCGGGCGAGCAGCCCAACCGCCTGACGGCTCCCTTCGCCGGTCAAACCGACCTGGAACAGGAGGCTCTCCATGCATGGCTCGACCTCGCCGACCACGGCGAAATCGATCCAGTCGAAAGCGCGGAAGTATTCTCGGCCCATATCGCCGTCAAAATTCGCGCCGCCGAATAGTGTGATGATGTCTGGATTCGATCGCTTGACGGCTCTGGCGAGAGCCAGGCCTGCCACATTCTGCTCGAAGGTGGAAGTGAAACCGACAACCTTCGGATTCATCTCACAAATGAGGCTCGAGGCGTCGTGAATGAAGTCTGGCGCGATCGCCTCGCGGATTTCAACAAGGAAATCCCTCGTAATGTCCGCCTCGACGCAGAGCTTGTCAACCGCATGCTCGAATTTGGCAAGAAAATCGCTCGGCCGGTCGAATTCAGGAAATGCGCTCCTGGTGAAGATCCAGTCCCCGATTTGAATGCCGCGATGATCCGATATGAGGTCGTACAGGCGAGAACCGATTCTCTTTGAGAATAGGAGATTGGCATACCAAGATTTCGCTGCAACGCCTCGTTCCTGGGCCAGCGACTGTACCAGTCCGAGCTGAATCGAAGGATAGTTCGTAGCGGCGAACGGGCTGTTGACGAGCAGAAGATCGACCATCGCGAAGCACATCCTCACGCTTGATTCAGGGCGTTGACGGCGCGGACCACAGAGATCAGCCCAGCGCCCTGATCGCTGGGCCCGAGGCCGGGGAGTTCGTGACATGAAGCAACGATCGCATCCCGGATCTGGGATACCGTTGCATCCGGGGAGTGCTGCCACAGCAGGGCAGCCAGACCTGCGCCGAATGGCGCCGCGAAGCTTGTTCCCGGTACGGTGGTCGGCTCGTATGCGTCGGGGGGGGAGCCGGCCACTGTGCCCCCGCCCGGAGCAACAACATCGGGCTTAGCTCGCCCATCGGCGGTCGGTCCACGACTGCTTCCTGTATGCAGTGCAGTACCCTCCCGATTCGTCGCGCCCACCACCAATGCTCTTGCCGCGTCCCCCGGTGCCGTGAGTGTCCCTGCCCCAGGTCCGTCGTTGCCGGCGCTCTTGCAAACCAGGACACCTTGGGCGAACAACGCGTCTGCCGTACGTGACCATACGGAATTTCCGTCGATCTCTGCGTCCTTGGCCCCCCAGCTCAAATTGATAATCCGGACGCCGTCGAGAAAGGCCTTCTCCAAGGCCACTGCGACATCGCTGCCCCGCTTCGTCGCGGGGGCGATTTTGTAGTTCCATATTTGCGCGCGAGGAGCCACCCCGATCCTTCCTGATGGACCGTTCTCGCCCGAACCGTCCCCAGCGATGATGGTTGCCACTGCTGTGGCATGGCTCTGTGAGAACGTCTCCGCGGCATGTTCGGGGTTCTCGCCCCAATCGAATTTGGAAAAAGCGCTCTTCTGCGTCACCCGCCCGTTCACGGCTGGATGGGAAGCAATCTCGCCATCCAATACGGCAACTATCTGCCCTGCGCCGTCCAGACCCATATTGGGATCGATGAGCGGCAGTTCGATGGCGGGACCGGCGATATCCAGCTCGAGAACGCCTGGAGTGTCCAACTCCACGAGAGAGATTTCGTTTTCACCGCTCTGGAGCAAACCCCTGATCTGTTCTTCCGTCATGTTCGACGTGACGGCTCCGGTAAGCACGAGCCTCTGACCAATATTCAGGTCCCGCGCCCTCATGATGGCCTCGACCGCCCCCACCACGGACGCGTTACTCGCTTTGATTGAATCAAGGAACGCCAGGCGGTCCGGGAAGTCCGCAACCCGCCCGTCGACAAACGGGTCACTACTGGACGGCAGGTGGATGACAATGGGAAGTCCAACACCCTCGAGACCGGCCATGTCGCTCTCGGCGATCAAGCGGGCCAAGCCGCCTGTAACTTTTGCCACTTCGTCAGCACTCCAGTCGAGCTCTTCCTGGAGATATTCCTTGTCTTCGTTCACTGGATCTCCCTCAAGATCGCCGGGTTCATCCAAGCCGGCACGGACGTGCGGGAACTCTTCGAGGAGAAGCACCAGCTGCGGCAGAGTGACCTCCGCCGCCACAGCGGCCGCCAAAGCCAATATGCGAATCACGTTCCCGCCGATCTCCCGGGTCCGCTGCTCCAAGACACCCACCGTGGGCGGCCCCGCAATTGGCACGGTCAGGAGGACAGGAAGCGTCGAAGGCGAGTCGTTGGCCATGATATGACGCTGCAGGGAGTCATCGACGCGATCACGAATCGAATCCGGTAGTGGAGAAGACATATTCGCCTCCGACCAAGCTCCGAGAGCACGCAAGGGCGCGGTCAGGTGGCAAGACTATTCGAGAGCCTTGCCACCTGACGACGGCTCGGTCTTGCTTTATCGATCTACCAGATAATTCCGATCCCGACGCCACCTTCGAGGCCGCCGGCTTCCTTCAGCTCCTTGATTTTCTGAACGATCTCCTCGGAGGTGACACGGAGAAAATCAGGGTCGTTGTCGACGACCTCCAGGTCGTCGAGGTTGAGTTCAACTTGCTCCTGGGGCATAGCGCCTCCTCATGCGAAGTCACTCCACTTGAGCGCTTCTTTCAAGCTCGCACGAGGCTTACGTGCCGACCAGCAGGATTAGCCCAATCGGGTGATCCGTGTTCGCGCGACGTACACTGGGAGGATCCGGGGCGGCGGCAGGGCAGTGCGGCGACCACCTCGTCTGGGTGGCGGCTTGGC
>NZ_JBIWCL010000064.1:0-3412 GCF_044761485.1 Streptomyces sp. NPDC097617 | reverse complement strand
AGGCAAATGTTCTGCACGGTCAGCTCATGGGTGGAACGTTGATTAGTTGGCACGGTTTCCGAAACTCTCTGTAAGTACTGCCTCGGCGTGGAAAACAGTGAAGTGGAGGGGATCGTGCTTGGCACGTTGTTGGGTCCTGAAGGTACGGCCGTAAGGTCATGTCTTCAGTGCCGGCCCCAGTGAACTTGATCCGTATGGGTCAGGGTGATGGGTGGCTGGTCGTTGTTTGAGAACTACACAGTGGACGCGAGCATCTGTGGCCAAGTTTTTAAGGGCGCACGGTGGATGCCTTGGCACCAGGAACCGATGAAGGACGTGAGAGGCCGCGATAGGCCCCGGGGAGCTGCCAACTGAGCTTTGATCCGGGGGTGTCCGAATGGGGAAACCCGGCAGTCGTCATGGGCTGTCACCCACTGCTGAACACATAGGCAGTGTGGAGGGAACGAGGGGAAGTGAAACATCTCAGTACCCTCAGGAAGAGAAAACAACCGTGATTCCGGGAGTAGTGGCGAGCGAAACCGGATGAGGCCAAACCGTATGCGTGTGATACCCGGCAGGGGTTGCGCATACGGGGTTGTGGGAATTCTTTTGATCGGTCTGCCGGCCGGTCGGCGAGTCAGAAACCGTTGATGTAGTCGAAGGACATGCGAAAGGTCCGGCGTAGAGGGTAAGACCCCCGTAGACGAAACATCAGCGGCTTGCTTAAGAATCTCCCAAGTAGCACGGGGCCCGAGAAATCCCGTGTGAATCTGGCGGGACCACCCGCTAAGCCTAAATATTCCCTGGTGACCGATAGCGGATAGTACCGTGAGGGAATGGTGAAAAGTACCGCGGGAGCGGAGTGAAATAGTACCTGAAACCGTGTGCCTACAAGCCGTGGGAGCGTCGCTGTATGTGCTTGCACATGCAGTCGTGACTGCGTGCCTTTTGAAGAATGAGCCTGCGAGTTAGCGGTGTGTAGCGAGGTTAACCCGTGTGGGGAAGCCGTAGCGAAAGCGAGTCCGAACAGGGCGATTGAGTTGCACGCTCTAGACCCGAAGCGGAGTGATCTAGCCATGGGCAGGTTGAAGCGGAGGTAAGACTTCGTGGAGGACCGAACCCACCAGGGTTGAAAACCTGGGGGATGACCTGTGGTTAGGGGTGAAAGGCCAATCAAACTCCGTGATAGCTGGTTCTCCCCGAAATGCATTTAGGTGCAGCGTCACGTGTTTCTTGCCGGAGGTAGAGCACTGGATAGGCGATGGGCCCTACCGGGTTACTGACCTTAGCCAAACTCCGAATGCCGGTAAGTGAGAGCGTGGCAGTGAGACTGTGGGGGATAAGCTCCATGGTCGAGAGGGAAACAGCCCAGAGCATCGACTAAGGCCCCCAAGCGTACGCTAAGTGGGAAAGGATGTGGAGTCGCAGAGACAACCAGGAGGTTGGCTTAGAAGCAGCCACCCTTGAAAGAGTGCGTAATAGCTCACTGGTCAAGTGATTCCGCGCCGACAATGTAGCGGGGCTCAAGCGTACCGCCGAAGTCGTGTCATTGCAGCAATAGGGCCAACGCCCGCTGTGATGGGTAGGGGAGCGTCGTGTGCCGGGTGAAGCAGCAGCGGAAGCTAGTTGTGGACGGTTCACGAGTGAGAATGCAGGCATGAGTAGCGATACACACGTGAGAAACGTGTGCGCCGATTGACTAAGGGTTCCTGGGTCAAGCTGATCTGCCCAGGGTAAGTCGGGACCTAAGGCGAGGCCGACAGGCGTAGTCGATGGACAACCGGTTGATATTCCGGTACCCGCTTTGAAACGCCCAATATCGAATCAGGCGATGCTAAGTCCGTGAAGCCGTTCCGGACCCTTCGGGGAAAGGAAAGTGGTGGAGCCGACGAACCAGACTTGTAGTAGGTAAGCGATGGGGTGACGCAGGAAGGTAGTCCAACCCGGGCGGTGGTAGTCCCGGGGTAAGGGTGTAGGCCGAGGGGTAGGCAAATCCGTCCCTCATTAAGGCTGAGACCTGATGCCGAGCCGATTGTGGTGAAGTGGATGATCCTATGCTGTCGAGAAAAGCCTCTAGCGAGTTTCATGGCGGCCCGTACCCTAAACCGACTCAGGTGGTCAGGTAGAGAATACCGAGGCGTTCGGGTGAACTATGGTTAAGGAACTCGGCAAAATGCCCCCGTAACTTCGGGAGAAGGGGGGCCATCACTGGTGATCGGATTTACTCCGTGAGCTGGGGGTGGCCGCAGAGACCAGCGAGAAGCGACTGTTTACTAAAAACACAGGTCCGTGCGAAGCCGTAAGGCGATGTATACGGACTGACGCCTGCCCGGTGCTGGAACGTTAAGGGGACCGGTTAGTGCACTTTCGGGTGTGCGAAGCTGAGAACTTAAGCGCCAGTAAACGGCGGTGGTAACTATAACCATCCTAAGGTAGCGAAATTCCTTGTCGGGTAAGTTCCGACCTGCACGAATGGCGTAACGACTTCTCGACTGTCTCAACCATAGGCCCGGTGAAATTGCACTACGAGTAAAGATGCTCGTTTCGCGCAGCAGGACGGAAAGACCCCGGGACCTTTACTATAGTTTGATATTGGTGTTCGGTTCGGCTTGTGTAGGATAGGTGGGAGACTTTGAAGCAGCCACGCCAGTGGTTGTGGAGTCGCCGTTGAAATACCACTCTGGTCGTGCTGGATGTCTAACCTCGGTCCGTGATCCGGATCAGGGACAGTGTCTGATGGGTAGTTTAACTGGGGCGGTTGCCTCCTAAAGAGTAACGGAGGCGCCCAAAGGTTCCCTCAGCCTGGTTGGCAATCAGGTGTTGAGTGTAAGTGCACAAGGGAGCTTGACTGTGAGACCGACGGGTCGAGCAGGGACGAAAGTCGGGACTAGTGATCCGGCGGTGGCTTGTGGAAGCGCCGTCGCTCAACGGATAAAAGGTACCCCGGGGATAACAGGCTGATCTTCCCCAAGAGTCCATATCGACGGGATGGTTTGGCACCTCGATGTCGGCTCGTCGCATCCTGGGGCTGGAGTCGGTCCCAAGGGTTGGGCTGTTCGCCCATTAAAGCGGTACGCGAGCTGGGTTTAGAACGTCGTGAGACAGTTCGGTCCCTATCCGCTGTGCGCGTAGGAATATTGAGAAGGGCTGTCCCTAGTACGAGAGGACCGGGACGGACGAACCTCTGGTGTGCCAGTTGTCCTGCCAAGGGCATGGCTGGTTGGCTACGTTCGGGAGGGATAACCGCTGAAAGCATCTAAGCGGGAAGCCTGCTTCAAGATGAGTATTCCCACCTCCTTGAGAGGGTAAGGCTCCCAGTAGACGACTGGGTTGATAGGCCAGATGTGGAAGCCCGGTAACGGGTGAAGCTGACTGGTACTAATAGGCCGAGGGCTTGTCCTCAGTTGCTCGCGTCCACTGTGTTAGTTCTGAA
>NZ_JBIWCL010000063.1:0-5436 GCF_044761485.1 Streptomyces sp. NPDC097617 | reverse complement strand
CCGACTCTATCAGACTCTTTCGTGTCCGACTTCCTCGGCGCTTTCCAGGTTTTCGCTTTCGCGCTTTCCTTTCCGGCGGTTCCGACTCTATCAGAAGTTTTCCACCGGATTTCCCCGGCTTCGGATTCTGAAGAATCGAGTGCACCCCACACGGAATTGCATTCCTCAAGGGGGTGGGGTTGCCGAACTTGTCCAGTTCGAGGCAACCGTTTGACTCTACAACCCGGCCTGAGGGGTGTCAAAACGGCCCTGGCACCCCGGTGGCTCCAGGGCAGACCCGAAGGTCCTCGTCTCGGCCAGGTCCTTCACAAGGGCAGCAGCAGGACCGGCGGCTTCTTCCAGCGCCGCCCCTACGCAGCCCAGCAGATCCGCCTCCCACTCGGCCGCCGGCCATCGCACGAAGACGCCGTGCTCGAGGAGGAATGCCATGAATCAGGGCTGGTCTCCCGGTACCAGCGCCTGCGAGGACGGACCCACCGAAACAGGCCGACCTGGGCGGCCAGCCGGCCGCCAACCCCAAGGGCATGGTCGGGCCGGCGCTCTCACCCACCTCCAGGAGGCGGGCCTGGTCCGGCTCGCCCCGGACCCGGTCGACCGCCGAACGAACGCCGTCACCGTCACCCAGGAGGGAACCGCCGTCCTCGCTCGCTGCACAGCTCAGGCCGCCGAGGCGGCCACCGCCGAGCTCCTCGCAGCTCGAACCGGCCACGCCCGACCGCCTGGTGGCCCCGCTGACCCGGCTCCACAAGGCCACGTAGGCCCGTCGGAGACCGGCACCACGCATCATGGGCGGATGGACGAGGTGACCATCAGTGAAGAAGACCGCCGCCAGCTCGGACGGTGGGCTGCCGACTGCGTAGAGCGGGCCCTCCCCCTGTTCGAGGCGAAGGCGCCCTCCGACCCCCGCCCTCGGGAAGCGATCGAAGGCATACGGACCTTCGCGGGCGAGGGAAAGCGAACAGCGAAGCTGCGCTCCGTGGCCTGGGCGGCGAACGCTGCCGCTCGGGACGTCGAGGACCCCGCGGCCACGGCCGCGGCCCGCGCCGCGTGCCACGCGGCGGCGACCCCGTACATCCACCCGCTGGCCACCCCGCACCAGTCGAAGCACGTGCTGGGGCCCGCCGTGTACGCGGCACTCGCCCGGGAACTCGCCACGGGCAACGACACGGTCGTGGGCGACGAGGAGATCGGCTGGGCGGTCGAGCACGCCCCGCCGGCTGTTCGCGAGCTGCTGCGCCGGATGCCGGCTCGCAGCCCGGGCCGCAGCCGACTGGACACGCTCTACTACACACTCGACGCGGCCCTCCGCCACTACCCGGGCCGAGCCGACGGGCTGCCGGTGGGCGAAGCCGAACGGGGCGAGGCGTGAACGCGTAAGGGATCGGGATGGCACTGGTCATCGAGCTACGGCGCGGGGCCTCGACCTCGCGGACGGGACGAAGGGCAGGCCCGAAGCCCACGACCGGCATGCTGGAACGGATCGTCGTCGATGACGGGATCTGGACGGCCCTCGAGCGACTGGGCCGGCACCGGCTCCCCACCCTGGCCGACGTCGACCCCTACGGGGACACCACGCTGCGGGGTGAGGCAGTGGACCGGATGGTGCGGGAGCTGGAAAATGCGCATCTTGCTCGGTTGAGCAGTGCCGAGCACGAGGCCGTCGCGACGCTCCTGGCCTGGGGCATGCGCTGCCGCGCGGACAGAGACCTGCGGATTGCGTTCTCGGGCGACTGAGGACCGCCTCTTGGGTCCGCCGAGTCTTGGGTGACTGCGAGGAACATCGGTCTCGGGGTTGAAGTTGCCGCTGCGGCAGCTCCTACCGTCCTCACCAGGGCCGGAGACACCGGCCCGGTGACACACGTACAGGAGTCGTAAGGGACTGGCCGCTCTCTGAGGTGGCCCGGATGTCGGGTGTGACCGCTCGGACCCTGCGCCACTACGACGAGGTGGACGCCCTTCGGGTGTACCACCGGCACCTGCTCGAGGAGCGGGACCGACTCGACGCCCTGGCCGGCACCGCCTCCCGCACCATCGCCGAACTGGAACAGTCCCGGAAGGACGGCAACCCCATGACGATCAACCGACCGGAGAACTTGTTCGAGGGAGTCCAACCCCTTCAGGACGCGGTGAACATGCGTGACTTCCCCGAACTCGCCGAGGAGATCGGGCGTCGCGCTGCCGGAATGAGCCAGGCCGACGCCGATGCCGGGCACCGTGAGCGCACCGCGCGGATGATCCGGCTGGCCGAACTCATGACCGCAGGCCACCCGGTCGACGCCGACCCGTGCAGGCCGAGATCGACTCCCAGTACCGCGCGCTGACCGGGCTGCGTGCCGTATCCGCCGAGGAGTACCGGGCCATCGGACGCTCTTGCGTGGACAACGACGGCTGGCGCACCGCCCACGAGGCGATCACCCCGGGTCTGGCCGCGTACCAGCGCGACTCCATCGAGGTCTACGCCACCACGCGGCTGAGCTGAGCTGACCTGAGCCGTGGCGCGGCCGCCATCGCGGGACCGAGCGATGGTGGTTGCCGCGGTGTCACGGTGGGCTGGCGATGTTCGATCCCAAGGGCTGATTTCGGTCACCTCACAAGGGGGCCGCCCGTTCTCGGGCTCTGGCTCAACTTCCTTGACGCGGTAGGCAGAGTGATCCGTCCGCGTCTCCGAAAACTCGAAGGCGTGGAAGGCGGCCGGCTCCTATGATCGCGAGCGGGATGGGGCTCGTAGCGCAGTGGCTGTCGCGCCTTCACCGCATGTGGGAGGACGCCGGTTCGAATCCGGCCGGCCCCATCCCGGCTCCTGCAGCTTCGGCCGGTTCGCATCGCCCGGCGCTTCTTCGGCTCGGCAAGCCGGCCACGCTCAGCCGCGGGAAGGCCGATCCCGTGGCGGAGGCTCGGCGCCGACCAGGGGTTGCCTTCACGGTCAAGCCGTCGTCAACCACCCATGGCCCGGACCAGCGGTCGACCTCGTCCCGGGTCAGCGCTTCGATCTCATCAAGAGCCGGCTGTCGGCTGGGATCCATGCCTGACAGCACAGGGCAGGGCAGACGTTGGCTGATGCGGCGCTGGCAGCTTTCAGATGGCTCTCGGAGCCGGCCTGGCCCCACCCGAAGAGGCCGCATCACGGAAGGCTCCCGGTTGTGTGGACCGGCCGGGCAGAGTCATCGATCGGCGGGTAGGGACGCGTCCCAACGGGACTGATCCCGAGACCCGGGCTGCCGCTCGAACGCGCCGCTCTCTCTTCATGCCGACCTGATATGAGTTGATCATGAATGAAGACACCCCTGCCCCGATGGAGCGCCTGCTCGCAGAGCGGGCCTGTGAGCGGCTGATCGTCGACTTCGTGCGACGACTCGACCTCGGGGATCCCAGTTCGGTGGCGGACCTGTTCACGCAGGACGGGATCTGGGAATGGCCCGCCGACGGCCGCCGCATCGCGGGCCACGATGCCCTGCGCACCTACTTCCGCAGCCGGCCCGCAGACCGACTGTCACGCCGCATATGCACCAACATCCTGGTGACCGTCACCTCTCCGGACACGGCCTCCGCCACTACGTACTTCACGACGTACCGGGTCGACGGCTACACCGGAGGCCTCGTGCCGCCCCGGCCCCCGGTTCAGGTGGGGCACTACGAAGACGCGTTCCGAAAAGTCGACGGCACCTGGCTGCTCACCACACGGACCCTGTTCCTCTCTTTCGCCGGTCCCACGGAACGCCTCGACGGACCTGGCCGGTCGTGATCCTCAGGTGATGGGCTCCGAGGCCTCGGAGCCCATCACCTCGCAGACAGCTCTAAGACGAGGACGATCCCGGTGTCGGTGTACTCGTGACCCGGCCCAGTGCTGCCGCGATGGCCTCGACCTGTTGCCGGGCGGTGACCGGCTCTGGACCGGTCAAGGCGTATACGCGTCGGTGATGGCCTGGATCGGTCAGCGCCACCCGTGCGACTGATGCGATGTCCGCAGGGTGGATGGTCGGCAGCGGGGTCTCGGCAAACGGCGCGCGTACGGTCTCGTGGCCACGGATGGTAGCCGCCCACATCAACGCGTTCGAGGCGAACTGCGTCGGCCGCAGGATCGTCCAGGCCATGCCACTTGCCTTGAGCAGTTGCTCCACCGCCAGGTTCTCGCCGGCCGGGCCGAGGTGCGGGTGGGTGTGAACGGTAATGGAGGACACCAGGACGACGTGCTCTGCCCGGGGCCGGGCACGTGCACGTGTACACCGACACCCGGTGAGCATGCTGTGGACCTCGGGGCTCAGGGGTCACGCGACGGGTTCGTCCTCACCAACGGGCAGGAGGACGAGCCCCCGGATGAGGACACCGTCCCCATCCGGGGGTGTGAGCGTTCACGTTTTTCGGCTCTGTCGGGGATCTTGTGATGTCGCAGGGTCATGGGCTGAGGAGTACGCGTTGGCGGAGGAGGTCGAGGTTGGCTCGGCCGTAGCCCATCCGTTTGAGGAGCTTGACGCGGGTGACGTGGCCCTCGACCTGGCCCTTGCTCCAAGGTGTGCAGAGCCCGGCGGTGACGGCGTCGAAGTCACGTTGTAGGCCGTTGACCAGGGAGTGCAGTGCTGGGAGGTCGTCGGCCAGGACGCGGTCCATCCAGTCGGGAGGCTGGTCTCCCCGGAGGTGGTGGAGCATCTCGGCGAAGTCGTGGACGTGACGGGCTGCGGCGTCGAGATGTGGGCAGGCCGTGCGGATCTCCTTGAGTTCCGCGGCGTCTGCGGGGGTGAGACGTTCTGGGTTCGTCAGGATCCACCGGACGCCTCGTCGGGGTTTCGGCGCCGGCCTCGGTTGAGGCCGGGACACGCGCTGCTGCTTCCGCCCTGGTTGGCGGGGCGGCTTGAACGAGCGGAAGTACCGGCGGATGCATTGGACACTTCCGGTGAATCCGAGCTCTCGCAGGTCCCGGTGGAGCTGGGGAATGTTGTGACAGCCGTCCAGCCAGCGGGCATGAAGGTACGGCTTGTGCTCATCCAGTACCGACAGACGTCCGGTCGTCTTGACCAGGAGTTCGTCGAGGCTGCCGGCGCGGGCGAACCGGCGGACGGTGGAGTGGTCGAGCCGCAACGTCCGGCCGATCGCCCCCAGCGACTTCCCTTCGCTCAGCAGCTTCTGGACCGCCGCGTAACGCTCGGCAGTGCGGGCCACCAGGCGCCGTGGCCGGCCCAGCGCGTCAAGCGTGCCGTCGGGCGGAACGAACGGCACGGGCACCGGCTCGGGCTGCTCCGTCGCGACCGGGGCCTGGACGATCGTCTCCGCCGTGACCAGGCCTCGGCGAACGCCTCCCGGATACATCCGTGGTGGGAGCCGACCGTTTTCTCCAGGGCCTCGGCGATGTTGATGGGTCGGGCCGGGGCGCCCTGCCGGGATTACTCCCGGTGGGTTTCCCCGCCCCGCCCTCCGAACCCGGCGTGCGGCTCTCACCGCACC
>NZ_JBIWCL010000062.1:0-6143 GCF_044761485.1 Streptomyces sp. NPDC097617 | reverse complement strand
ATCTCGGTGATGACGACGCGGGCGCCCTGGCCGCGCAGGGACTCGGCGCAGCCCTTGCCGACGTCGCCGTAACCGAAGACGACCGCGACCTTGCCGCCGATCAGAACGTCGGTCGCACGGTTGATGCCGTCGATCAGGGAGTGACGGCAGCCGTACTTGTTGTCGAACTTCGACTTCGTGACGGCATCGTTCACATTGATCGCCGGGAACAGCAGGCTGCCCTCGGACATCATCTCGTACAGACGGTGCACACCGGTGGTGGTCTCCTCCGTCACACCGCGGATCTCGGACGCGAGCTGCGTCCACTTCTGCGGAGCCTCACCGAGGGTGCGGTTGAGCAGGGTGAGGATGTGGGCGTACTCCTCGGAGTCCGCCGTCGACGGGTCCGGGGCCGCGCCGGCCTTCTCGAACTCGACGCCCTTGTGGACGAGGAGGGTGGCGTCACCACCGTCGTCGAGGATCATGTTCGGGCCGCCGGTGGGAGTGTTCGGCCAGGTCAGCGCCTGCTCCGTGCACCACCAGTACTCCTCCAGCGTCTCGCCCTTCCAGGCGAAGACGGGTACGCCCTGCGGGTTCTCCGGCGTGCCGTTCGGGCCCACCGCGATGGCGGCGGCCGCGTGGTCCTGGGTGGAGAAGATGTTGCAGGAGGCCCAGCGGACGTCGGCGCCGAGGGCGACGAGGGTCTCGATGAGCACGGCCGTCTGCACGGTCATGTGCAGCGAACCGGTGATGCGGGCGCCGGCCAGCGGCTGGGCCTGCGCGTACTCCGCGCGGATCGACATCAGGCCCGGCATCTCGTGCTCGGCCAGGGTGATCTCCTTGCGGCCGAACACGGCAAGGGAGAGGTCTGCGACCTTGAAGTCCATGGGTGCTGCTCCTCATGGTTCGAGAGGGTGGGTACGGCTGAGCCGTGCGCCGTCCTGGGGACGGGACACCGAGCACAGTCCGTCGGGGGTCCTCTCTCCCCTCGGCCGGTCGCAAGGACCGCCCGACCCGCCATCAGCAGCGACGCCTGACACTGACCACGAATCTACACCGATCGGCCGAGTGAGCCCCAGTCAGACGAGGAATCGATCGCGGTCGGCCCGTTCGTCACCGGTGCGGGTGCCAGTGCCAGTACGGGTACGGGTACGGGTACGGGGTATGGGTACTGGCACGGGTACGGACGTACGCGGGCTGGACTCGCCCACCGCACCCGCCGGGCAGACCGTCCGGACCGAGCTGGCCGCTGAGCCCAAGGGGGCCGCGATCCGCGAGATGGCTCTGATGCGAAGCCCATCGCGGACCGGGCTGCTCTTCATGATCTCGGTGCCGGAGGCCGCGGCGGCGACGAACACCTGCGGATCCTGGCGCTGCTGTCGCGCAAGCTGATGGACGCCGCCTTCCGCGAGCGCCTGGGGGCCGCCCGGGACGAGCGGGCGATCCTGGACGTGCTGCGCGAGATCGGCCAGCCTCCCGGGCGGGAAGTACGGATTCGGCCAGAACATATTCTTCCAGCCAGTCATATCGCTGGAAGGGGTGGGGAACTCATGGCACGCAGGCCTGGTCGCAAACGGGGGATCTGGGCGATCGCCCTGCTGGTGCTCGGCGTCGCACTGATCGCCGGACCGGTCGTGTTCATGGTGAGCCGGTTCATGCCGGTGCAGGTGGGTGACGGCAACATGCTGCCGACGCTGGCCCGCGAGGAGCTCCTCATAGTGGAGAAGGAGCCTTCGGAGGTCCGGCGCGGTGACGTGGTGGCCTACGACCCTGACGCGTGGGGACTGACGGGTCTGTTCATCGGCCGCGTGGTGGCGGTGGGCGGCGATCACATCGCCTACGCGGAGGGCGACCCGACACTGACCCTCAACGGTCAGCCGCTGAACGAGTCGTACGTGGAGGACGGCGCCCCCGGGGCCGGTGGAGTCGCCTTCGCCGTATCGGTGCCGCACGGCCGGGTGTTCATCCTGGGTGACAACCGCGGCGACTCCGCGGACTCCCGGTTCCACCCGCAGCTGCACGAGGGGACCCTGCCGGTGTCCGCGGTGATCGGGGTCAACACCGGGATCGACGAGAACGATCCGCTGATCTGGATCCTCGGGCTGACCGTCAACACCGGCGTGCTCCTCCTGCCTGTGGGAATCGGGCTGGGGATAGCCGCACTGGTGGTGCGGCGGCGGAAGCCCGTGGCCACCGGGCCCGTCTGGGGCGCCGTGCACGTCGAGGAACCGTAAGGGCCGGGAGAGAGCCGAAGGCCCCCGCGGGCTGCTGCTCGCGGGGGCCTTCGGCCGTTCTTCGCTACTCGTCTTCGCTACTCGTCTTCGCTACTTGGCCGCTTCCGGCCGGTAGATGTCCGGCTCCAGGTAGATCACCCGGGCGATCGGGACCGCCTCGCGGATGCGGGCCTCGGCGGCATTGATCGCGTCGGCCACCTCGGTCGCGGTGTCGTTGCCCTCGACCGCGATCTTGGCCGCGACCAGCAGCTCCTCCGGGCCCAGGTGCAGGGTGCGCATGTGGATCACGCGGGTGACGACGTCCCCGTCGACCACCGCGGCCTTGATCTTTTCCACGTCCTCGATCCCGGCCGCCTCACCGAGCAGCAGGGACTTGGTCTCGGCGGCCAGCACGATGGCGATGGCGATCAGCAGCACACCGATGCACAGGGTGCCGATGCCGTCCCAGATGCCGTCGCCGGTCAGCAGGGCGAGACCGACACCGCCGAGCGCCAGTACCAGGCCGACGAGCGCGCCGAGGTCTTCCAGGAGGACGACCGGCAGCTCGGGGGCCTTGGCGCGGCGGACGAACTGGGTCCAGGTCTGCTGGCCCCGGATCTGGTTCGACTCCTTGATCGCGGTGCGGAAGGAGAAGGACTCCGCGATGATCGCGAAGAGGAGGACGCCGACGGGCCAGTACCAGTTGGTGATCTCGTGCGGGTCGTGGATCTTCTCGTAGCCCTCGTAGATGGCGAACATGCCACCGACGGTGAAGAGCACGATGGAGACCAGGAAGGCGTAGATGTAGCGCTCGCGCCCGTACCCGAAGGGGTGTTGCGGCGTCGCCTCGCGCTGCGCCTTCTTCCCGCCGAGGAGCAGCAGCCCCTGGTTCCCGGAGTCGGCCAGCGAGTGGACGCTTTCCGCGAGCATCGACGAGGAGCCGCTGAAGAGGAATGCCACGAATTTGGCTACAGCGATGGCGAGGTTGGCGGCGAGTGCCGCCACGATCGCCCTGGTACCGCCCGACGCGCTCATGGGTGCAGGATGTCCTTCCTAGCCACTGACTACCGGCCGCACATTGTTGCAGCCGGTGGGACGGACGCTACGTCAGACCACCACGGTGGCCCGGAAGACCGTCCCGGTTCCGGACAGTTCGACCTTTTCGCCCGCCGGTACGAAGACGGACTCGCCGGGCGTCAGGGCCAGTTCGCCGACCTGCGGGGAGCCGGCCGTGCAGAGCAGGATCTGCGGGGTCCCGTCCGGGAGCACCTGGGAGGCGCCTCCGGGCGCGAGCAGGAAGCGGGAGAGCCGGAACTCGTCGATGGGGGTCACGTAGACCTCCTCGCCGTCGCCCTCGGGGCGCAGCAGGTTCGGGTCGCCCGGCTCGAACCTCGCGATCCTCAGCAGTTCGGGCACGTCCACGTGTTTGGGGGTGAGTCCGGCACGCAGCACGTTGTCCGAGTTGGCCAGCAGCTCGACGCCGAGGCCGTCGATGTAGGCGTGCGGGACGCCGGCGCCGAGGAACATCGCCTCGCCGGGCTGGAGTCGGACGTGGTTGAGCAGCATGGCCGCGATGACTCCCGGATCGCCCGGGAAGTGGTGGACCAGGGTGGCGTACGGGGCGTACGGGCCGCCGAGGCGCGTGACGGCCGCGGCGACCTCGTGCACGGTACGGGCCGTCTCGGCGCGGTCCGCGGTCAGTGCGGCCGTCAGCATCTCCCGCAGGGCCGCCTCTTCGGGGTGGGCGCACAGCAGGTCGACGTACGGCTTGAGGCTGTCCACGTCCAGGCCCGCCAGCAGGTCCGCGGCCTCCAGGGGCGGCCGGAAGCCGCACAGCCCGTCGAACGCGGTGAGCGCGCAGATCATCTCGGGCTTGTGGTTGGGGTCCTTGTAGTTGCGGTGCTCCGCGTCGACCGGGACACCGCGGCGTTCCTCGTCCTCGAAGCCCGCCCGGGCCTGGTAGAGGTCGGGGTGGACCTGGAGGGAGAGGGGGGCGCCGGCGGCGAGGATCTTGAACAGGAAGGGCAGCCGGGGACCGAACTTGGCGACGGTGGCGGCGCCCAGCTCGCCCTCGGGATCGGCGGCGATGACGTCCGAGAGCGCCTGCTCGCCCGCACCGCGGTCGAGGCGTGAGGGGGCGCCCGGGTGGGCTCCCATCCACAATTCGGCCTGGGGCTCACCGGTCGGCTCGACACCGAGCAGCGTGGGGATGGCCGTGGTGGATCCCCAGGCGTAGGGGCGGATCGTGTTCGTCAGGCGGTCCATCGTCGTCTTCCTGGATAGAGCTGGGGACTTCAGTACCTCAGCTGTGTCCCCGGGAAGCCAACGCCAGGTAGGCGGTGGCGAAATCCGTGACGGCGAGGAGTTCGGCGAGCTGCTCCAGCTCGACGCCCTCCTCCGGTTCGAGCTCGCTGACGGCCGTGTCGTGGCTGTGGGCGAGCTCGCGTGCGGCGGGGGCGGCGGTGAGGCCGCCGGTCGGCCGGTCACGCAGCAGGACGATGCGGGCGCGAAGGGCCTGGGGCTCTTCGACCCGGTCACGGAAGAAGTCGTCGGGGTCGGCGCCGGCGGCGAAGGCCCCGGCGAGCAGGACGCCGTGGGCGGGCAACGCCTCGGGCAGCACCGCGGACAGGGCCGGGCGGCCGGCGAGCTCGGCGAGGGTGGCGGCGAACCGGCGGCCCGCGGGGGCGGCGCCGGTGCCCTCGCTCCAGATGAGCGGGAGGGCGTCGGCCAGCTCGGCGGCGAGGGTCTTCGCCGGGTTGGAGTAGGTGGCGATGGCGGGTCCGCAGCGTTCGGCGGTCCGGTCGAGCCGGTCGGCGACGAGCTGCAGGGTGTCCGGGGCGGCCGTGATCAGGCCGACCCTGTCGAGGAGCAGCAGCAGGGGCGTCAGCAGGGCCCACAGGGCGCCCGGGCCGGCCGCGGCGGACTCGTCGTACTCCTGGTACGGGGCCTTGGCCATCGGTACGAGGAGCCCGTGCGCACCGTCCACCGCCTCGCTCAGCGGGGAGCGTTCGGGGGCGACGGCGACGACGGTGCAGCCGCGCCGGTAGGCCTGCTCGGCGAGGACGGCGAGCCCGGGCTCGGTGCCGTCGGTGGTGGCGAGGAGCAGCAGGTCGACGGGGCCGGCCCAGCCGGGCAGCACCCAGCGCAGCGCGCCGGCCGCGTGGGCGACGCCGGTGGGGTCCAGCCGGATGACCGGCGCGGAGGCTCCGGCGAGGGCGCCGAGCAGGTCGGCGACGCCGGTGGCGGCGGTGCCGGGCCCGGCGATCAGGACGGAGCGCGGACGGCCGTCGGGGCGCAGCTCGGCGAGGCCCGCCTCGTTCGCGTGCCGGGCGGCGGTACGGACTCTGGCCCCGGCCTCGGCCGCACCGCGGAGCAGGCCCCGGCGGTCGACGCGGGCGAGATCGTCCGGTGCGTCGAGGAGCGACTCGTCGAGCATGGCGGCCTCCGGCGGTGTTGACGGATCCAGGGTGGCGGAATCGGTCTCAGCGTCTGCGTGTGCCCGTGTTCCGGGGCGCGCGGCAGGGGTCAGGCGGGGCGGCGGGCCTCGTCCACGAGGAGCACCGGGATGCCGTCACGGACCGGGTACGCGAGGCCGCAGTCCTGGCCGGTGCAGATCAGCTCGGGGGCCGTCTCGTCGGCCGACTTGTCCTCGAGAGGAGAGTGGCAGGCGGGGCAGGCGAGGATCTGCAGGAGGCCGGCTTCGAGCGGCATGGGGCGGTTCCCTTCGGGCGTGTGGGTGGGGCGAGGTCAGCGTACCGCCGAGTCCGCGGCGGTGCGGTGTCGTGGGGCCGGGTCGGGTGCGGGCCGAGGCGGGTGCCTCGGTGGGGTGCGGGGGCGGGAGATCCCGGCTCCGCACGGCACCGGGCTCCGCCCGGACCCACGCCTCGAACGCCGGCGAGGCGGGAACAGGCGGAGCCGGAGCGGGTCAGCCGCGGATCAGGGACAGGACCT
>NZ_JBIWCL010000061.1:0-8462 GCF_044761485.1 Streptomyces sp. NPDC097617 | reverse complement strand
CCGCAGATGGTGCTGAAGTCGGGCTTCCCCGCCTACGGCGTCACCGGCGACCCGAACGCCGCCACCGACACCTGCGAACCCCTGGTCCTCGGACCGCAGTTCGGCTCGTACGGAGCCACGGCCGCCGATATCTCCGTCGCCTTCGTCTCCGCCGCGGCCGCCGCCCTGGGCAGCGACGAGATGCCCACCCGACGGCGCCGCGTCGCCGTCCGCGGGACCCGGGGCATCGGCCCCGCGGACCTCCTGCTCAACTCCCGGGTGGGCGCGGTCGATGTGGACGCGCGCAGTGGACTGGTCTCCCTAGACGGGGAACCGCTGCGCTCCGAAGCCGCCGAATCGGTCTCCCTCAACCGCCTGTACTTCCTGTAAGTCGGCACAGCCCGTAAGGACCCGCCTGCCATGACCAAGCCTGTGAACGACGGCTTCCGGATGCCCGCCGAGTGGACGCCCCACGAGCGCACCTGGATGGCCTGGCCCAGCCCCAACCCGACCTTCACCAACGCGCAGGAGCTCGCCGAGGCCCGCGAGGCCTGGGCCGCCGTCGCCCGCGCCGTCCGAGCGTACGAGCCGGTGACCCTCGTGGTCTCGCCCGGCGACGCCGAGAGCGCCCGTGGACTCGTCGGCGACGACGTCCAGCTGGTCGAGCGGGAGCTCGACGACGCCTGGATGCGCGACATCGGCCCGACCTTCGTCACCAATGACGCCGGCGAGCTCGCGGCCGTCGACTGGACCTTCAACGGATGGGGCGGCCAGGAGTGGGCCCGCTGGGACCACGACTCGAAGATCGCCCGGCACGTCTCGGACGTGATCGGCACCCGGACGTACAGCACCGAGCTCGTCAACGAGGGCGGCGCCCTCCACGTCGACGGCGAGGGCACCGTCCTCCTCACCGACACCGTGCAGCTGGGCGAGGGCCGCAACCCCGGCTGGACCCGCCAGCAGGTGGAGGCCGAGATCCACGCCCACCTCGGCACCACCAAGGCGATCTGGCTGCCGTACGGCCTGGCCGGCGACTACGGCACCTACGGCACCCAGGGTCACGTGGACATCGTCGCCGCCTTCGCCCGCCCCGGCGTCGTCATGGTCCACACCCAGCCCGACCCGGCCCATCCGGACCACGAGCGCTGCAAGACCATCGCGGCCATTCTCCGCGCGTCCACCGACGCCCGGGGCCGGCAGCTGGAGGTCGTCGAGATCCCGGCGCCGACCGTGCTGGAGGAGGACGGCGAGTGGGTGGACTACTCGTACATCAACCACTACCTCTGCAACGGCGGCGTCGTGCTGTGCGCCTTCGACGACCCGCGAGACGAGGAGGCCGCCGAGATCTTCCGCGGACTGTTCCCCGAGCGGACCGTGACACTCGTTGACGCACGTACGATTTTCGCCGGGGGTGGCGGCATTCACTGCATCACCCAGCAGCAGCCGAAGGTCTGATCCGCAGACGACCGGCAGCCGACCGACAAGGAGTGGGTCCATGGTGGCGGGTGGAGTACCGGTACGCGCGGCGCGGAAGAACGCGCCCCCGCGCGAGGACGTACTCGTCGCCGCCATGGCCACGATCGCCGAGCGCGGCCTCGAAGGCCTGACCATGGCCGGGCTGGGCCGGGAGGTCGGCATGAGCAGCGGCCACCTCCTCTACTACTTCCGCAGCAAGGACGAGCTCTTGCTGCAGACCCTGGAGTGGAGCGAGGCCGAACTGGGCGGCGAGCGGCGGGCCCTGCTCGCCCGCCGAGGTCCGGTGAGCGAGCGCCTGCAAGCGTACGTGGACCTGTACGTGCCCACCCGCGCCCGCGACCCGCACTGGACGCTGTGGCTGGAGGTCTGGAACCGCTCCCAGAACGCCGGCCCCCAGGAACGCGACCGGCAGGCGGCCATCGAGGGCGCCTGGCACCGCGACCTGGTCGCGCTGCTCGCCGAGGGCATCTCGCGCGGGGAGTTCCGCCCCGTGGACGCCGAACGCGTGGCGACCCGGGTCCGGGCCCTGCTCGACGGATTCAGCATCCAGCTGGCGGTGGGCCTGCCGACGCTGGACCGCGCGTCCATCCTCGCCCACGTGCGGGAATTCCTGGTGGAGACCCTCTCCCCACAGGGGTAGCCGCGCGGACGTTCGAGGCGCGTCATCCGCCCGCGCGACAGGCGTGCCCGCATGCTGAGATCCCTGTCCATCCACGGCGAACGGTGTGGCACACTGCGAGCGTGCCTGCTCAGCTCATGATTATCGCCAGCAGCGCGCCGGTCCCCAGTGGCCGCTGAACCGCGGAAGAACTTCGCGGAAGCGGCCACCGTGCCTCGGACCCGCGCGCAGACCTCTCGCTACCCGCGAGGGGTTTTTTCGTTTCCCGGACCATCCGTGCCGGGACCGGACCGCGCGCGATGATTGGGGGCAGTGACGGCGGCCTGCCCCCCTCGGCAGGCATCCGGAACCACTCATCCGACAGGAGTCAGATCAGCATGACGACGACACCAGAGGCGGCAACTGTGCTGTCAGAAGGCCTGGACGACAGCTTCCACGTCTTCGACACCACCCTGCGCGACGGCGCCCAGCGCGAGGGCATCAACCTCACGGTCGCCGACAAGCTGACGATCGCCCGGCACCTGGACGACTTCGGAGTGGGCTTCATCGAGGGCGGCTGGCCCGGCGCCAACCCCCGGGACACCGAGTTCTTCGCCCGCGCCCGTGCGGAGATCCAGTTCAAGAACGCCCAGTTGGTCGCCTTCGGCGCGACCCGGCGCGCCGGCGGCTCGGCCGCCGCGGACCCGCAGGTGCGGGCCCTGCTGGAATCCGGCGCACCGGTCATCACGCTCGTCGCCAAGTCCCACGACCGGCACGTCGAGCTCGCGCTGCGCACCACCCTGGAAGAGAACCTGGAGATGGTCCGCGACACCGTCTCCCACCTCGTCGCCGAGGGCCGCCGCGTCTTCGTCGACTGCGAGCACTTCTTCGACGGCTACCGCGCCAACGCCGAGTACGCCAAGTCCGTCGTGCGCGCCGCCCACGAGGCCGGCGCCGACGTGGTCATCCTCTGCGACACCAACGGCGGCATGCTGCCCGCCCAGGTGACCGCCACCGTCGCCACCGTCCTCGCCGACACCGGCGCCCGCCTCGGCATCCACGCCCAGGACGACACCGGCTGCGCCGTCGCCAACACGCTGGCCGCGGTGGACGCGGGCGCCACCCACGTCCAGTGCACGGCGAACGGCTACGGCGAACGCGTCGGCAACGCCAACCTCTTCCCCGTCGTCGCCGCGCTGGAGATCAAGTACGGCCGCACGGTGCTCCCCGACGGGGCGCTCGCCGAGATGACCCGGATCTCGCACGCCATCGCCGAGGTCGTCAACCTCACCCCCTCCACGCACCAGCCCTACGTCGGCGTCTCCGCCTTCGCGCACAAGGCGGGCCTGCACGCCTCGGCCATCAAGGTCGACCCGGACCTCTACCAGCACATCGACCCCGAGCGGGTCGGCAACACCATGCGGATGCTGGTCTCCGACATGGCCGGCCGCGCCTCCATCGAGCTCAAGGGCAAGGAGCTCGGCGTCGAACTGGGCGGGGACCGCGCGCTGATCTCCCGGGTCGTGGAGCGGGTCAAGGCGCGAGAGCTCCAGGGCTACACCTACGAGGCCGCCGACGCCTCCTTCGAGCTGCTGCTGCGCGCCGAGGCCGAGGGCCGGGCCCGCAAGTACTTCCGCGTCGAGTCCTGGCGGGCGATCGTCGAGGACCGCCCGGACGGCACCCACGCCAACGAGGCCACGGTCAAGCTGTGGGCCAAGGGCGAGCGGATCGTCGCGACGGCGGAGGGCAACGGCCCGGTCAACGCGCTGGACCGGGCGCTGCGGGTGGCGCTGGAGCGGTTCTACCCGCAGCTGGCCAAGTTCGAGCTGGTCGACTACAAGGTCCGCATCCTGGAGGGCACGCACGGCACGGAGTCCACGACGCGCGTGCTGATCGCGACGACGGACGGCGAACGCGCGTGGTCCACGGTCGGCGTGGCCCCGAACGTGATCGCGGCGTCCTGGCAGGCCCTGGAGGACGCGTTCACGTACGGCCTGCTGCACGCGGGCGTGGAGCCCGCCGAGTAGCCGCCCTCACCGCCGGCTCGGGGCGCCCTTATGTCCAGCTCACACGGGAAAGTACCGGTTCCGGTAGCGTCATGGATATGAGGACCAGGCTGATATCCATACGTGTGGGATCGCTGCTGTCGGGTCTGCTGCTGGCGCTGGCGACGACCGCTCTTGTGGCCGCGCCGCAGGCCTCGGCGGACACCGGGGTCGCAGCCGTGGCGGAGGCCCTCAAGGAGGGTCCGGTCCACGTCGCCCCCGGGGCCGAGGGGCAGCTGTCCACGGCCCAGGCGGACGCGCTCGCGAAGAAGATAAAGGACGCGGGGAAGCCGGTGTTCGTGGCGGTGCTGCCGGCCACGGCCGAGTTCCCCGCGGACAAGGTGCTGAGCGCCGTCCGCGCCGAGACCGGCATCACCGGGCTCTACGCGATCCGGCTCGGCGACGGATTCAACGCCGGCGCCGACCGGGCGGTCATGCCGGCCAATGCCGTGCGCAACCTCAGCGAGGCCGTCAAGACCGGCACCCCGATGGACGCGAACACCCAGCTCAACAACTTCGTGGACCAGGCCCTGCCGCAGGTCAAGGGTGGCGCCCCCGCTTCCTGGGGCACCACCGGCGCCGACGCGGGCGTCCCCGTCGGCGGGCTGGTCGCCCTCGGCGCGGTGGCCGTGGTGGGCGGCGGCGGCGCGTACGCGCTGGTCCGCCGCAACCGCAGGAAGAAGGAAGAGGCCCGGCGCGAGGCCATCGCCCGGCTCGGCGTGGTCGTGGACGAGGACATCACGGCCTTCGGCGAGGAGCTGGAGCGGCTCGACTTCCACCCCGGTGAGCCCGGCGCCGACGACGCGATGCGGACGGACTACGAGCAGGGGCTCGACTCCTACGACAAGGCCAAGCAGATCATGGCCTCGGTGCGGTACCCCGAGGAGGTCAAGGGCGCCACCCAGGCTCTGGAGGACGGCCGCTTCGCGCTGGCCACCCTGGACGCGCGCCGGCAGGGCGGGCCGTTGCCCGAGCGTCGCTCGCCCTGCTTCTTCGACCCGCGGCACGGGCCGAGCACCGAGGACGGCTCCTGGGCTCCGGCGGGTGGGGCCGTCCGTACCGTGCCGGTCTGCACGGCGGACGCCGTACGGCTGCGCGACGGCCTGGACCCGGCGGTCCGTACGGTCGACACCGAGCACGGGCCGCGGCCGTACTACGACGCCGGCCCGGCGTACGGTCCCTGGGCCGGTGGCTACTTCGGCGGCGGCATCCTGCCCGGCCTGCTCGTGGGCACGATGCTCGGTTCGATGATGTCCAGCCCGGCCTACGCCGCGGACTACGGCGGCGGTTTCGAGGGCGGGGACGTCTCGGGGGCCGACTTCAACCCGTCCGACTTCGGCGGCGGGGACTTCGGTGGCGGTGGCTTCGACGGCGGGGGCGGCTTCTAGCCGCCCCCGGTTCCGGGCGCCCCGGCGTCGGGAACGGTCAGGCCTGCTTGATGGCGGAGATGTCGAAGGTCAGCTTCACCTTGTCGCTGACCATCACACCGCCGGCCTCCAGCGCGGCGTTCCACGTCAGGCCCCAGTCGGAGCGCAGGATCTCGGCGGAGCCCTCGAAACCGATGCGCTCGTTGCCGTAGGGGTCGGTGGCCGAGCCGTTGAACTCCAGGTCGATGGAGAGCGGCCGGGTGACGTCCTTGATCGTCAGGTCGCCCGTGACGCGGTACGTGTCTGCGCCCAGCGTGGCCGCGGCGGTGGAGCGGAAGGTCATCAGCGGGAAGGCCTCGGCGTCGAAGAAGTCACCGCCGCGCAGGTGGGCGTCGCGGTCGGCGATGCCGGTGTCGACGGAAGCGATCTTGACCTCGATGGCGGCCGTGGAGCGGGCCGGGTCGGCGCCGTCCAGGTGCAGGGTTCCCTCGTGCCCGGAGAAGGCGCCGCGGACGTTGGTGACCATGGCGTGGCGGACGGTGAAGCCGATGCTGCTGTGGGCCGCGTCGATGACGTAGTCACCGGTGAGGGCGGCGAGCGCCGGGTCGACCTCCAGCGTGGCGACGGCGGCGCCGTCCTGGACGTTCACGTTCTGGCTGCGGCGGCTGAAGATACCCATGACGTGCTCCTCGGTGTGTGGTGGTCGTATCGACCGACTGTCTGTTGAATCTTCAACGACTTCAACGAGGATGACGCTAGACCCATTCCGTTCAAATTTCAACATCTGGTCGAGGTGTCAGGCGGATTTGTGAAAGTCCCACAACAGGGGAGGGTCCCGTCTGGCGGAGTCCGTACATCCTTCGGGCGTACTGTGCGGGCCGGACAGTGGAAGTCTCCCGAGACTGTGCGGAATGAACGGAGGTTTTTCATCGCGATCTTCGTAAGGTCGGTACATGACCGTTGTGGACCAGACCCCGAGCGAGCCGACGGACGCCCGCGGGCGCGTGGCCGAGCTGCACTCGCTGCGTGAGCAGGCGAGGCGCGGCCCCAGCGACCGTGCGACCGAGACGCAGCACGCCAAGGGCAAGCTGACCGCCCGTGAGCGCATCGCGCTGCTGCTCGACGAAGGTTCCTTCCGGGAGGTCGAGCAGCTGCGGCGCCACCGTGCGACCGGGTTCGGCCTGGAGAACAAGAAGCCCTACACGGACGGTGTCATCACCGGCTGGGGCACGGTCGAGGGCCGCACGGTCTTCGTCTACGCGCACGACTTCCGTATTTTCGGCGGCGCCCTGGGCGAGGCCCACGCCACGAAGATCCACAAGATCATGGACATGGCCATCGCGGCCGGTGCCCCGCTGGTCTCCCTGAACGACGGCGCCGGCGCCCGCATCCAGGAGGGCGTCTCGGCGCTCGCCGGTTACGGCGGCATCTTCCAGCGCAACACCAGGGCCTCCGGCGTCATCCCGCAGATCTCGGTCATGCTGGGCCCCTGCGCCGGTGGCGCCGCCTACTCCCCGGCCCTGACGGACTTCGTGTTCATGGTCCGGGACACCTCGCAGATGTTCATCACCGGCCCGGACGTGGTCCGCGCGGTGACCGGCGAGGAGATCACCCAGAACGGCCTCGGCGGCGCCGACGTGCACGCCGAGACCTCCGGCGTCGCGCACTTCGCGTACGACGACGAGGAGACCTGCATCTCCGAGGTGCGCTACCTCATCTCGATGCTGCCCTCCAACAACCGCGAGAACCCGCCCGTCCACGACACGAGCGACCCGGCCGACCGGCGCAGCGAGGTCCTCCTGGACCTGGTGCCCGCCGACGGCAACCGTCCGTACGACATGCTCAAGGTCATCGAGGAGCTCGTCGACGAGGGCGACGTCCTGGAGATCCACGAGCGCTGGGCCCGCAACATCATCTGCGCCCTGGCCCGGATGAACGGCCAGGTCGTCGGCATCGTCGCCAACCAGCCCGGCCACCTGGCCGGTGTCCTGGACATCGAGGCCTCCGAGAAGGCCGCGCGCTTCGTCCAGATGTGCGACGCCTTCAACATCCCGATCATCACGCTGCTGGATGTCCCCGGCTTCCTGCCGGGCGTCGCCCAGGAGCACGGCGGCATCATCCGCCACGGCGCCAAGCTGCTGTACGCGTACTGCAACGCCACCGTCCCGCGGATCTCGCTGATCCTGCGCAAGGCCTACGGCGGCGCGTACATCGTCATGGACTCCCAGTCCATCGGCGCCGACATCACCTACGCCTGGCCGACCAACGAGATCGCCGTGATGGGCGCCGAGGGCGCGGCCAACGTCATCTTCCGCAAGCAGATCGCGGACGCCGAGGACCCCGAGGCCATGCGCGTATGCATGGTCAAGGAGTACAAGGCCGAACTGATGCACCCGTACTACGCGGCCGAGCGCGGCCTCGTCGACGACGTCATCGACCCCGCCGAGACCCGTGAGGTGCTCGTCAGCGCCCTCGCGATGCTCCGCAACAAGCACGCCGATCTGCCGTCGCGCAAGCACGGCAACCCGCCGCAGTAACCGCGAAGGAGACCTGCCACCACATGACCACCGCCACTGACACCCTGCTGCGCGTCGAGAAGGGCAACGCCGAGCCCGAGGAGCTGGCCGCGATCACCGCGATCCTGCTCGCCCGCGCCGCCGCGACGCCCGAGGAGATCTCGGTCGGCGTGCCCCGCCAGGCAGGCTGGCGCCGCCTGGAGCGCACGCCGGGCTTCCGCGCCCCGCACAGCTGGCAGGGCTGAGTTCCCGAGCCCACAAGGCCCCGTACCCGTCCAGGGTGCGGGGCCTTGCGCGTACCCTCCGTGCGCGCTGCCGTGCGTACCTGTGCGCGTACCTCCGTGCGTACCTGCGGGCGCACCGGACGCGCGAAGGCCCCCGCGTCGTGGGCGGTTTCTAGGGGTCCTCGCAACACCTGATGGCTTACGTGGTTGTCAGTAGATCACGCAGGCGCTCGGCTGGGGTTCTCCAGCCGAGCGTT
>NZ_JBIWCL010000060.1:0-9519 GCF_044761485.1 Streptomyces sp. NPDC097617 | reverse complement strand
TCTGGCACAACGACAAGACTGGGCAGCCGGTCAAGCGGTCACTGATCGCCTACGACCACTGACAGTGAGGACACCCCTTGGACTCATTCATCTAGCGGCCCGGGCTCCTGCGGGCCGGAAGCCGGACGTCCATCCGGTAGAACCGCGTGATCTGCCGGGTCAGCTCGTTGTCGTCGCCGGCCAGCAGCAGCCGGCCGGGGCCGTCGTGGTCCGTGACGACCATCCCTCGGTGTTGTCCACCAGCGGGTGGTTCTGCGGCAGCTTCGACGGCGCTCCCAGCGTCGGGCAGTCGGCGAAGTCCCCGATCGCCACCCGCCGTCGCTGCCGCGCTCCCACGTCCGGACGCGCTGGAGGGTCCGGCCCCGCGCATCCTTGCCGTCACCGGCCAACTTCCCTTCACAACCGGCCGGTCCGGCCCCCCGACCCGCCCCCGGACCCGCCCCCGGACCGGGCGAACCGCGCCGGGCTGATCCCGACATGGCGCCCGAAGTGCCGCGTCAGGTGCGCCTGGTCGTAGAACCCGGCCGTCACCGCCGCCTCCGCCGGCCCCACCCCCGCCAGCAGCAGCCGCCGCGCCACCGCGACGCGCCGCGCGGTCAGATACGCGTGCGGCGGCAGCCCGTAGGCCGCCTTGAAGCTCCGGATCAGGTGCGTGGGGTGCAGGTGCCCGAGCTCGGCCGAGGCCTCCTCCAGCGTGATCCCCTCGGCCACCCGCGCGTCGAGCAGCTCGCGCAGCCGTACGGCGACCCGCGCGCCCGGCATCCTTGTCGGCACCTCCCCCGGCCCCGCGCCCGCTCGCCCCTCCAGCCACCGGTGCAGCCGCTCCCGTACGAAGGCGAGCCGCGACTGCGCCTCGAAGGGTTCCGGCTCCGCGAGCGCCAGGTGCAGGGCGTGCACGCGCTCGCGGAGCGCGGGATCGGCCAGCAGCGGGGTACCGAGCGCGGCCCCGGTCAGCCGCTCCTGCAGCACCGAGGCGTCCAGGTACAGCACGCGCTTGCGGAAGCCGGCCTCGGTGACGGTCCGCCCGTCGTGGGCCACCCCCGGCGGCAGCAGGATCACCTGATCCGATACCCCGGCGCCGTGCCGTTCCCCGTCGAGGGCGAAGTCCACGCGTCCGCCGTCGAGGATCATCAGCGTCCAGGTGTCGTGCACATGGGCCGGGTACGCGTGCGCGGTGAAGCGGGCGTGGAAGACCTCGGCGATCCCGGGCACCGGCGGCTGCCAGGCCCGGACGATGCTGCGCGGACGTATCGCGGCCATGTCAGGAACGTACAAGACCGCCCGCGGGCACGGCCCCACGCTGTCCGTATGACGATACGCAAGGTCAACATCGCCGAAAAGCTGGCCGGTTTCACCGAGCAGTGGGCCCCGCGGCGCATCGCCCGCGTCAACGACTACGACGTCAAGCTCGCCCGGCTCCAGGGCGAATTCATCAGCCACACCCACGAGGACACCGACGAGCTGTTCCTCGTCGTCGGCGGCACCCTGACGATCCGGCTGCCCGACGGGGACGTGGTCCTGGGCCCCGGCGAGATGTACGTGGTCCCGCGCGGGGTCGAGCACTGCCCGGTGGCGGCCGAGGAGGCGCAGATCCTCCTGTTCGAGCCGGCGGGCACGGTCAACACCGGCGCCGAGGGCGGGGACCGCACCCGGGAGCCGGTGGACGCGTAGGGATGCGCCTCAGGCCTGCGGGAAGCGGGCGTCGTAGCGGGCGAAGTTCCGCCAGCGCAGCGCGAGCAGGCCCAGCACCAGCACGCACGCCAGCCCGCCGCCCGTGATGGCCGCGGTCGGGGAGGTCAGGTCGGCGGCGGCCCCGGCGAGGAAGTCCCCGAGCCGGGGTCCGCCCGCGACAACCACGATGAAGACGCCCTGGAGGCGGCCGCGCATGTCGTCGGGGGTGGCGGCCTGGAGCATGGTGGTGCGGAACACCATGGAGGCGGTGTCCGCGTACCCGGCCAGGGCCAGGAAGAACATGCCGAGCCACAGGTTCCGGGTGAGCCCGAACACGGCGACGGCCAGCCCCCACCCGGCGACGGCGAGCAGGATCGCCAGTCCGTGCCGGCGGATGTGGCTCTGCCAGCCGGAGAACAGCCCGCCGAGCAGCGCCCCGGCGGCCGACGCGGCGACCAGCAGGCCGACCGTGCCGGGGCCACCGCCGAACCAGAGCCCGGCGATGGCCGGGAACAGCGCCCGGGGCTGCGCGAGCACCATGGCGGCCAGGTCGGAGAAGAAGGTCATCCGAATGTTGGGCCGGGTGCAGAGGAAGCGCAGTCCGTCCAGGACGGAGGCCCTGCCCCGCGCGCCCTCGGCCCGGTCGGGCTTCATCGACGGCAGCCGCCACATTGCGTAGAGCGCGGCGGTGAAGGTGACGGCGTCGATCAGGTAGGCCGTCTGGTAGCCCCCGAGGGCGACGATGAATCCGCCCAGGGCCGGGCCCACCATCATCCCGAAGGTCATGGTCACGGAGTTCAGGGCATTGGCGGCGGGCAGCATCTCGGTCGGCAGCAGCCTCGGGATCATGGCGGACCGCGCCGGACCGGTGAGCGCCCCGCAGACCGCCTGGAGGGAGACGACGGCGTACAGGAACCAGACGTGGTGGAAGCCGAGCAGCGCGGCCGCGGCCAGGGCGATCGAGAGGGCGGCGGCGCCCAGCGAGCTGTAGAGGCCGAGTTTGCGCCGGTCGACGGTGTCGGCGATCGCACCGCCGTAGAGGCCGAAGACGACGAGCGGGACGAGTGAGAAGAGCCCGACGAGCCCGACCGAGAAGCTGGAGCGGGTGATGTCCCAGACCTGGAGCGAGATCGCGAGGGTGGTCATCGCCTGGCCGACCCAGGAGATGGTTCCGCCGAACCACAGCCTCCGGTAGTCCGCGGATGCGCTGATCGGGGTCAGGTCGGCGAATATTCGCTGCCAGAGCTGGGGTGGGGCGGTCGTCCGGGTCACAGCGGATGATATCCACCGGCTGCCGCGCACCCTCGGGGATTTTTCGCCGCTTCACACACCGGCAACAGTCGCCACACCCGGCTCCCGACTTTCGGCGCGGACGGATCATTGCCGGTAACTCGCCACTATCACCGGACATTTGACTGAATCGACGTGCGCTCCCCACCTCGGGTTCAGCTCATGATGAAAAGACTCGTATGTCCAGGGAGGCGTAGTGATCGAACCTGGCAACAGCACCACGAGCACCGGCACGACGCAGAACACGGTGCCCCCCGCCGTTCCCCTCACCGTCGGCGTCGAGGAGGAGTTCCTGCTCGTCGACGCCCGCACCTTCCGGGTGGTCCCCGCCGCCCCGCTGGTCCTCGCGACGGCCGGCGGCCTGCCCGGCGAACTGCACCCCGAGGGCACCCGCTACCAGGTGGAGTTATCCACCCCGATCGCCCACTCGGCCGCCACGCTGCGCGCCGAGCTCGCCGCCCTGCGGCGCACCCTCGGCCGCGCCGCCCGCGCGCACGGCTGCCGGCTGCTGGCCGCGCCCTCTCCGGTCGTCGCCGTGAAGGGCCCGCTGCACCTGACCGACGACGAGCCGCGCCAGCGCGAGCAGCACCGCCGCTTCGGTGCGCTCACCGACACACTGGTCAGCTGCGGCCGCCACATCCACATCGGCACGCTCGACGTGGACACGGCGGTGGCCGTGTCGAACCGGATCAGACCCTGGCTGCCCACGCTGATCGCGCTGGCCGCCAACTCGCCGTTCTGGGGCGGCCGTGACACCGGTCACGCCAGCTGGCGGGCGATGGCCTGGTCCGGCTGGCCCTCGGCGGGCCTGCCCCCGCACTTCACGTCCACGGCCCACTTCCGGCGCTCGGTACAGACCCTGCTCGGCTCGGGGGCGGCCCTGGACACCAAGATGGTCTATTGGGACCTCCGCCCCTCCGGGCACTGGCCGACGCTCGAGATCCGGGCGCCCGACATGTCCCCGGACATCGACTCGGCCGTCCTGCAGGCCGAACTGGCCCGCGCGCTGGTCTCCACGGCGCTGCGCGAGATCGCGGAGCGCCGCCCCGAGCCGGCCGTGCGGGACGACGTACTGCGTCTCGCGCGCTGGCGGGCGGCCCACGACGGCCTGGAGGGCTTCGGCCTCGACCCGTACACGGGGACGGAACTCCCCGCGGCGGACCTGGCGGAGGCCCTGCTGGACCTGGTCGCCCCGGAACTGGCCGCGGCGGGCGACCTCGACCACGCGGCCAAGACCCTGGCGAGCCTCCTGCGCGACGGCTCGGGCGCCCACCGCCAGCGCGCGGCATTCGCCCGCCGCCAGGACCTGACGGACGTCCTGCGCCACCTCACGGACGAGACGGAGGACTTCTAGCCCCGCACCCCGCACCACCGCCCGGAAACACCAAAGCCGCAGGTGCGATCGTTTCTGCACCTGCGGCTTGCGGTGGGGCGGGCGGGACTCGAACCCATAGGAGTGATGCCTCTCACCTGCGACGATGCCAAAACAACGGACAAAATCACCCCTATCCATCCGGCTGCATCCCCCTCGATCCAGCTCGATCGGGAGCGGTTAGGCGTTCGCCACACCAGTTCCTCTTCCGCTGCAACGCGACCACTACCCCGAGGTGTACGGCGGGACCTCGAACTCCGGAGCACCGGATCACCCCTGGGCTGCGCCGAGCTTCGTGAGCCTCTGGCCCCATTACCGTCCACAAGACGCGGCTACGTTCCGTAGCGGACGGCTCGACGGCGGAAGCATCGGGTCGTGGTGTCGCCAGAGACGTGATGGCGTAGGCCCTCGGTGATGTTGTGTCCCGCCCGGCCAGGCGGAGCGCGCCGACGGCGAGGTTTATCCGCGCGAGAGCGGGTCGATCAGCTGTGCGTCCGGCAGGCTTCATCGGGGTGGGCCCGGCGTGGGATTCGCCTGGGGCTGTCCGTGATCCGTGGTGGATCAGTGCGCGACGTCGGATGCGGTGCGTCGCAAGTCGGAGGGGGGTTCGCATACTGGATGTATGCGGGTGTTGCGACACCCCGGCGAGGTGTCGGAACTGTCGTCGCACGCCCGCCAGTGACTACGGGACGATCCTCAGCCATATGGCCATCCACGTGCGGTAGTTCGCCCTTGACGCCAGCGAGGAGTCAGGCGCGAACGTCTCGCTGCTGCACTTCCTTGAGGACCGCCGCCACCGTGGCGAAGTCATGGTCCACGTGGAGCACCGTGTGGGCGTGGTGGACCGCTGTCGCACACACCAGGAGATCGATGGCTCCGGCGGCGCGGTGTTGCCCGCGCTGGGTGAGTTTGTACTGCGCGGTGTCGACCCAGCGCCACGCGCTCTTGGGAACCGGCGAGAGGTGGCAGAGGTCGTCAATATCTTCGGCCAATTCATCCCGATGGGCGGGGCTTGTGGCCGAGTAGAGGAACTCCGCCCTTGTCGGCTCACAGATGTGGAACACGCCGGCGGCGATGTGCCCTTCCCAGGGCCGCAACGCCCCTGGCGTACGGAAGAGGTGCCACAGGGCGGACGCGTCAAGAAGGTACGTGATCATTCGAAGGCTGCCCGCCGGGCGCGCTTGGCAGCCGCATGCGCCGCGGCCGCAGCCTCGAACTCGCCCCGCTCACCCCGCGCCGCCAGCTTCTCGGCAGCCTCCAGCCGCTTGATACGCGCCACGTAGTCCCGCAGAGCCCCGTTGACTGTCTCCTTCTTCGTCGAGGCACCCATGAGCCGCATCGCCTCGGCCAACGCCTCATCATCAAGATCCACCTGGGTCACAGACATACCAGGCACCCCTTCCCGCGCGTCCACGATGTACATAACCATGATACGCCACCAACATCCGCGACGGCGGCTCATCGCGCACGAGGCAGACCATGCGCAGAGGAGCCGATGTCGCGCACAATGCGCCGGGGCTGGGTGGGGTGCAGCGCCTCCCTCAACGGCCGTGGGACCCGACCACCACACGTCCCACCGACGAATCGAACGAAACCCCAGGTCACAGACCTCTACGGGCTTGCGGGGGAAGGCACCGCCACACGCTCGCCACACCGGCACGGGGATCCCAGCGCCGCGAGAACTGCGTTTCTGCAGGTCAGAAGGTTTCTTCTGACCTGCGGGAGTGGGGCGGGTGGGACTCGAACCCATTTCAGTGACGCGTCTCACCTGCGAAGATGCCGACGGGCCGGACATATCTATCCGTTTCCATCCGGCTGTGTCCTCCTCGATCCTGCTCGATCGGGAACCGTTCGGCGTTCGCCGCACCACTTTCCCTGCGTCCCGCACTCCCACCGCACCCGCGAAGCTCACGACGGCTTTTCCGGCTAGCTAGCATCCCCGAAGCACCGCACGAGTTGCTACGGTTCCCCACGCCTTGACACAAGGCCGCCTCGCACACCGTCACTTTGCGTAACGCCGTCCGTGGCCGAGGACACCCTCAGATTGACGGTAAAAACGCCCTGGCCCCGCTGCCGGCCGCAGTCCCCGGTACTTCCGTCCGGCTTGCCTAGTTCCGTGACCGCATAGGTTCACGGATCTAGGTCAGGCTGCGGGTGCGCGGCCAACCGATTCGGCGGGATCTGCGTCACAGTCAACAGGACCAGCTGGAGCGACGGAACCCTCTGCCCCAGCAGTCGCTCCCCACCCATCTCCGCCAGACCACGGCACGCGGAAGCGCCGCCCAGCGGTGGCCCGAGAAACGAAACTGCCACTACCCAACCGATAGGCTGAATTCAGCCATGTCGCTGTCTTTTCGGCCGTGCCGGATGCCGCACGTACGCCCCTGTCACTGCGCCCACCATCGAGCACCCTGTTTCCGTCAAAGCCCTTCTTCTCGTGTCGAGGTGGTCTGGACGCGGCCGTCGTACGGTGCCCCAGTCAGTCGACGTCTGCCGTCCATGCAGTAGGGGAGGCTCGACGGGGCGAAACTGCGGTGGCGCCGGCCGGGCCGCTGAGCGTCGTTCGGCACGGACGCCACCCGCCCTGATCACGCTATGCGGTGATCTCCCTCCGGCGGCGCACTCACCCGAAGGCAGAATGGCCCCGTGAGTGGTATCTGTCTGATCTGGGCGAGGGCGGCATGGACTCTTTCGACGTAGGGCGACTGACGGACCATGACTTTGAGGTGGTCTGCCGCGACCTGTTCGGCGACATGCTTGGCGTGCCGCTCGAGATCTTCCCGCGCGGCCGCGATCACGGAATCGACCTGCGGCACGTTGCCAACGATGGAACGACGACCATCGTGCAGTGCAAGCACTGGCCTCGTGGCAGCCAGGCTCAGTTGACACGACACCTGATCAAGCACGAACTGCCCAAGGTCATCGGGCTGAAACCGGACCGGTATGTCATCGCCACCAGCGTGGGACTCACTGTGGACGGCAAGGAAAAGTTGCGGGCAGCCTTCCACCCCTACATTCGAGGCGCTGGCGACATTCACGGCCTGGAGAGCATCGTTGCGGAGCTTGGGAGTCGCCCGGAGCTGGTCCGGCGCCATTTTCGACTCTGGTTGAGCAGCACGGCAATCCTGAGGACTGTGCTGCACCAAGGTAAGCATCTCCAGTCCTCCTGGCTACGCCGGCGCCTAATCAGAAGCGCCGAGAGCTTCGTCCCCCATGAGGGCTTCGAACGTGCCAAGGAGGTCCTGAGCGAGCAACGCGTCTGTGTCATCGCGGGGGTACCTGGCGTGGGGAAGACGACGAACGCCCTCATGCTGGCTTGCTGGCTGATGGACCAGGGCTACGAGCTGCATGAAGTATCCAGCGACATCAAGGAGATCACTGACCTGTGGGACGAGACAGTGCCGCAGGTCTTTCTCTACGACGATTTCCTTGGCCAGACCACCCTGGAGTCCTCACTCAACAAGAACGAGGACTCCAGGATCCTTTCGGTCATCGACGAAATCCAGCGCTCGCCCCTTAAGGCTCTGATCATGACGACCCGCGACTACATCCTCGAACACGCTCGCCTCAGACACGACCGACTCACATATCCCGAGATAGCGAGTGCCACCACAGTCGTCTGCCTCAATGATCTGAGTCTCGGGGTGCGCGGCGAGATTCTCTACAACCACGTCCGCCGGTCCTCTTTGTCATCCGATCAGAAAGCTAGATTCGCCGACCCGGCGGCCTGGAGACCGATCGTCCAGCACAACAACTTCAATCCTCGCCTGATCGAAGAGACTCTGCGGCTCGCGCCTCGCGCAAAGGGCGGTGGCGATGCGGTCAACACGATGATGGAGAATCTTACGGATCCCCGGCGTGTGTGGGAACGCATAGTTGAAAACGAGGTTCCGGACGAAGGGGTTCATCTACTGGAAGTACTCTTTACGTTTCAGTCCGCAGAGCTGAACACCCTGGAGGAGTCGTGGTCGCGCTATCGTCGCGCCCTCGGCGCGGCAGCTGACGGTCGGACCTTCCGCAAGGCGCTACAACTACTGGAGGGAACCATGCTGCGCCTTGATGACGGTGCGGTATATCCTCATAATCCGTCAATCAACGACTACATGCGCTACCACCTCCACGCCGATCGAGTGCGCATCCGGGAGCTGTTGGCTGCATGCGTCGAGCCGAGGCAGGTCTACAGCCTTGTCGCCGCGGCGGAGATGGCCGATGGTATCGGGATCCTTGCCCAGCTCAAGGCGCACCCACAGTGCCTGGTTGATGCGGTCCGCAACACGATCGACCGCGTGGACACGTCTCTCTCGGAGGAGGATGAATCCCGGGCCAGCCATCTGGAATGGGTTCTTGAGACGGCTGAGATGCTGGGTTCCATCCCGCTCGCAACTTTTACCTTGGAGGCCACAGAATATTACCTAACGCCCTACGAACATCATTCGCATATGGTGAGTCTTTCGAATGCGCTGAGTGGAAGTACTTTGGTATCGGGGGACCGAGTTAAACAGTTCCGCGACCGCGTGTCCGAGGGGATCCGAACCGACCTAATGTATCCCGAAGAGGACGCGGATGCTTTTATGCTGGTTGAGCTGCATAGCCTCTTGGAAGAACTATCCGCCGGGCTTCCCACGAGCGATGCGCGGGAACAGCTGATGCGTGGCGCACTCGAAGATCTCCGCAATCTCGTCACGCATGACGAAAGCGGCGACAACCCGTACTATATCGACAGGATGCGTGAGCTTCTCCGATTTATTGGTGACGAAGAATCCGAGCGGCCCGAAATTGCCGCTGCGTCGATCGCGGTGGCAAGGTTCGACGATGCCCGGCGTGCTGCAGAGAAACCCGCGGCGCCTCCCCTTGAAGTAGACATCCGCTGGTTGCTGCAGCCCGGATTCGGTCGCGACGACGCCCTAGTCACCGAGTTGTTGGGGAGACTTGGCTCCCCTGAGGAGCCGGACGCCTAATGGGGAGCCGTCCCGGTCGGACTCACCCACAGCACGTAGGTTCGTGAGCAGAACGCGGTGTAATCGGCTCGTGATGGTGGCCTCGGCACTTATGTGCCCGTACCCGAGGCACTCTGTACATCATCCAGCCGAGGGAGGTTCCCCCGAGATGCGGGGATGGGTGACAGAGGGTCAGATGGGTCTCATGAGAGGAACCCAGCCGATGGCTGCCCCGAGGAAGTACCCGCT
>NZ_JBIWCL010000059.1:0-11020 GCF_044761485.1 Streptomyces sp. NPDC097617 | reverse complement strand
CGGAGAGCCTGACGGCTCTTAAGTTGGGCCTGACGGCCCAACTTCTCGGCCTGACGGCCGAGAAGCCTGGGGTGTCAGGCCTGACGGCCTGACAGTGGGGGTGTTCGGGCCTGACGGCCCGATGTGTAATGAGGTGTCAGGCCTGACGGCCTGACAGTGGGTTGGGCCAGTGCAAGAGGGTTTGCCCCTGGCGGGGCAAAGGCTTTGTGGTTCTGGCTTGGTGTTTTATGTAGGTGTCATGCCTGGCGGCATGACCGTGGGGTGGGGTGGTATTTGCCCCTTCCCTGCCGGTCAGGGGTGGGATTGTGTGCGCGCCTGCCGACGCGGGTGATGTCATCTTGGTTTTTGGGCAGGAATTTGATTTGACTCCTCCCCCTTGCCGGTCCTGTGAGGGCCTGTCGTTCCCGTGGTAGGCACGGTGCGGGGTTGGCTTGACGGCGGGTTGGTTTTCCCCCTGCTCGGAGTGTTGGGGGGTGAGCCTGAGGCGCGGGGCTACGCCCTCGCAAGTCGCCTCCTGCGATTCGGACTTCTGTGACAGGCCACGGGGTGCACCGCTCGCCGCCTGCCCCTCCTCCCCTGACGGGTCGTCGTTAGGCTCCCGTCGGTACACCAGGGCGTCGAACTCGTCCTCAGCGCGAGCGCACCCGGCCTCTCCGACCGGCGAGCTCGTCGTGATCTCGTCACGGAAGTCGTCCGGGTCCATTCCGCCGGCGAACGAGCCTCCCTGTGTCTTGCCCCGCTCCGGCAGCACCTGGTCCCGTTCCTGGCGCGGGTGGCGACCCGGGAGGCCTGCAAGGCCCTGGCCCGGTCGCTGGGCATGGAGACTCACGTGTGTGGGACGGGCTCACCGCGGCAACGGTGCTGGGTGAGAGTGCACGGTCGCGAGCGTTCGCAACCCGGCTAGCGGGACGGTCTGCTCCAGTTTTGCCGGGAGGGCAGCCTGAACCGCCCCGTGTCGAATGGAGACTCGATTTCGTGAAAGGATCGAGTCATGGCACGACCTTCCCGTTACCCGCTTGAGCTCCGCCGTCGTGCGGTGCGCATGGTCGCCGAGGTACGCGACGACTACCCGACCGAGACGGCTGCTCTGCAAGCCGTCGCCGAGAAGCTCGGTATCGGTTCCCGTGAGACGCTGCGGAACTGGCTGAAGCAGCACGAGATCGACGCGGGCCAGCGCCCGGGGACGACAACGGAGGAGTCCGCCCAGCTCAAGGCATTGAAGAAGGAGAACGCCGAACTAAAGCGGGCGAACGACATCCTGAAGGCCGCGGCGAGTTTCTTCGCGGCCGAGCTCGACCGGCCACTCACACGCTCGTAGCCTTCATCGACGAGCACCGGGCCCGCTTCGGCGGCGTCGAGCCGATCTGCAGGACGCTCACCGAGCACGACTGCAAGATCGCCCCCTCCACCTATTACGCACATAACAAGCGCCTGGCCGAGCCCTCGGCCCGCACCTTGCGCGACGAGGAACTCAAGCCGGTCATCCGCGAGGTGTTCGCCACCAACTACCGCGTCTACGGGGCCAGGAAGATCTGGCGGGAGTTGAACCGGCAGGGCCACGCGGTGGCCCGCTGCACCGTCGAGCGGCTGATGCGCGAGCTCGGCATCACCGGCGCGGTTCGCGGCAAGCGGGTGATCACCACGATCCCGGACGAGAAGGCGGAGCGGGCGCTGGACCGCGTTGAGCGCGACTTCGTCGCCGATGCCCCGAACCGCACCTGGGTCGCGGACTTCACTCACGTGGCAACCTGGGCCGGCGTCGTCTACGTCGCCTTCGTCGTGGACACCTTCTCCCGCCGCATCGTCGGCTGGTCCGCCTCCACATCGAAGGAGACCCAGCTCGTCCTGGACGCGCTGGAGATGGCCCTGTGGCAGCGCGACCGCGACCAACACCCCCACATGCGAGGCGAGTTGATCCACCACTCGGACGCCGGGTCGCAATACACGAGTTTCCGGCTCGCCGAGCACCTGGACGCCGCCGGCATCGCGGCGAGCATCGGCTCCGTCGGCGACGCGCTGGACAACGCCCTGATGGAGTCGACCATCGGCCTCTACAAAACCGAGTTGATCAAGCCTCAGCGGCCCTGGAAAACACTCGCCCAGGTCGAGCTGGCCACCGCCGAGTGGATCGACTGGTACTGCCACCGGCGCCTGCACGGTGAAATAGGCCACGTCCCGCCCGTCGAGTACGAGAACAGCTACTACCTCACGACCACGAAACCCCAGGTCACAACCACAATCTGAGCTCTCTACCGAACCCGGGGCGGTTCAGCCATCGCACACCAAAGCGCCCAGACTGGGGCGATGCCACATAACCTCTCCAAAGGCGCTTCCACACCGCCCTCTGCCCCCCAGACTTTCAAGGGCTACCTCGCGACCGTCACTCTCCATGCCGGCCACGCGGAGATCAAGCGCAAGCTCGCGGGCAAGCTGACCGGAGCAAAAGATTCCGTCATCTCGCTCGCCGACGTCATCAAAGTGATCTCGAAGCCTCCCACCCGACTCGTCAATGGGTACGTACAGCTCGCGACCAGCGCCGATCAAGGACAATTGGTCGTTGCTACTGCCGAGCGTGAGAAGGCCATCGTGAACAACAGCCGCACGGTGCTCTTCACCTGGAGCCAGCGCGAGACCTATGAGAGGTACTTCGACGCCGCGACTACCGGTGTGCGGCAGCAGGGCGGCAACCCCCTCGGCTAGAGGGTCGGGCGCCGGCGACCGTCCGGTCATCCCCGCGGTCGTCGAATCTCGCCATCGCGACAAATGTCGGGCTCCCGATTCGGCACCATGCTGTACAACGGCCGCCCCAGCACGGTCCACGGCGTCCTCTCTCCTGCCCGGCCGACGACCCCTGTGCCCTCCTACCGACGCCCAGACGTCCGCAACCACCACCAGGACCTGTCCAGCGTCGTGACCACCGGCAGCGGGCTCGACGGCTCGCTTCTCCTCTTGCTCGTCCTCGTTGCACTTGCGGCCGGAGGAGAACGGGGCGCCCGCAAGGAGCGCCCCGGCCCGCCGAGCCCTGCCGCGCTCTCCTCCAGCACCGGGCCCGAACATCGCCAGGTAGCCCGCACCCGCCGCGGCTACCAGCGCATGCCGAGTGCGTCGAGCGCGCGGATCCGGTCGGCGGGGAGACGTTCTCTGCGGCGGCGGGTGTTGCTGATCCACTGGCCCAGGCGCACGGGTTCACCGTCGACGTGCTCGATGTGACGCTGGGGGACGTCGAGGTGCCCTTCCCGGTGCTGGAAGGCGCGAGCGGCGGCCAGATGCTGCTCCGGCTTGCGGGTAGCCGGTTTCCGCCTCTCGGGGGGCAGCCCGGTGTTCTCGAGCAGGCCGAGGTCGGCCAGAAGCTGCTGCTGGGTGCGATGCAGGCGTTCGGGGTGGACTCGCTGATTGTGCAGCCACTCCCCCAAGCGGTGCCCGTCATCGGTGAGGTAGTCCCGGGGCACGTCGGTCAGGCGGTGGCCGGCCGCGTGACGTCTGCAGGCGGCGTGGTAGGCGCGGTGCCAGGTCAGGGGCCAGGGCGGGTTCCAGTGCGGGTCGAGGTCCTTCAGGGCCTGAGCGCGGCCTGGGGCGAGGTCGTCGGCTCGTTTGCGTTGGGTGGCGAGCCAGCGGCCGAGGGCGAAGCCGTCCTGGTGATGGTCGACGGGGGCGGCGAGGTGGTTGTGGTGGTGTGCGTAGGCAGTGGCATGAGCGAGGCCGCGTTCGAAGGCGTGCTGCTGGGGATTCCAGATGATGCCGAGACGGTCGAGGGCGGTGGTGCGGGAGGGGTCGAGGGCTCCGGTGGTGTGGAGGTGGCGTTGCCAGGTGAGCCAGCGGCCCAGCGGGTAGCCGTCGCTGTCCTGGTGGGTCTGGGGGGCGTCGAGGTGGTGGTGGGTGCGGTGGTAGCGGCGGGCTGCGGTGAGGCCGCGGCGCCATTCGGCGCTCTTGGGGTTGAGGACGCGCAGGGTGAGGGCGAGGGCGACTTCTTCTTGCTGGGTGGGGCGTTCGAAGTGGAGCCAGGCGCCGGGGTCCTCATTGCCGAGGGTGGGGCGGTGGGTGCGGGGGTCGGCGAGGCGGGCGGTGAGGCGTTCGTCGTGGGCGCGCAGGGCTTGGACGGTGCGCCACAGGGGGGTGTAGGCGTCGGCGCCGAGGAGGTCGTCGGGGTCTTCGTCGGGGGTGAGGTAGACCGGGACGATCAGGGTGGCCTTTTTGCCAGCGCCGGGACTCTGGCGTAGGGCGCGGCCGACGGCTTGGACGGTGTCGACAGGGCTGTTCTTGGGGTCGGCGAAGACGACGGCGTCGATGGCGGGGACGTCGATGCCTTCGCCCAGGACACGGGCGTTGGACAGGACGGCGGGCTGTTCGGGGTGGGTGTGGGTGGCGAAGTCGAGGAGGATACGGCGGCGGGTGCGGGGCGGGTGGGCGCCGCTGATCCACTGGGTCCACAGGCTGTCCGGCTGCAGGTTTGCGGGGAGGGCAGCTGCGGTGTCGGGGAGGGTGGTGGCGAAGGCGCGGGCGTCGGCCACGCGGTGGTGGAAGGTCAGGACCCGGCGCAGCTGGTGGTCGTGGATGGCTCTGAGGACGGCGACCTGGTGCCCGGCGAGGCGCAGTCCGTCGGCTCCTGCGCCTGGGCTGGTGGCGAGCCAGTCGCGCAGATCCATGTCCTGGATGACGGGGACGAGGATCTGGTAGTCGGCGAGGAGTCCGAGGTCGATGGCGTCGGAGAGGGTCAGTCGCCAGGCGACGGGGCCGAAGAGGTTTTCGTCGTCCATGGAGGCGACGGGCGTGTCGGTGTGGTCGGTGTCGGGGTCCCAGATGCGGGGGGTCGCGGTGAGGTAGAGGCGGCGGGCGGCGGGGACCTGATCGTCGTGGTGGATCCCCGCCCAGGCTTTGCCGAGACGTCCGGCGGTGCGGTGGGCTTCGTCGACAACGACCAGGTCCCAGGGCGGCAGGTGGTGTTCGCGGTGGGCGGTGATGACGGTGGGCAGCGAGGCGTAGGTCGCGTAGACGGTCACCGGGGCTTCGGGGGTGGCGAGTTCGGACAGCTCTGCGGGCTTCGTCGTCATGGGGACGTTGCCGACCGAAGGGTGCTCCATGGCCTGGCGGGACGAGCACACAGCCACCGCCGCGCCGGTGCGGCCGGCCGCATGCCAAGAACGCACCGTCTGGGAGAGCAGGTCCAAGGTGGGGACCAGGACCAGAACCCGCCCACGCGGTGCCACGCGGGCAGTGGTCCGGGCGGCGATCAAAGTCTTCCCGGTACCGCATGCCGCGATCACGCTCGCCCGTGAATGGGTGCGCAGCACTTTGACCGCTGCGGTAACGGCTTCCTTCTGATGCGGGCGGAGCTCGATCACGGCGGTCGGCATGCTCTCCTGGCCGGTTGTTGGTCGGGACGTGTCTTGTGTTGCTTTGGGGTGGTCGCTGGGGTGAGCGGGGCGTGCTGGTCGGCCGTTCCCTGCTTGGTGGCTCCGACGTTACAGATCGGTGCTGATCAGTGGGCGCAGTGTGGAGCCGTTGCGGTGTTTCATCACGTTGAGCTGGCTGGGGATGCGGCGGCCGAGTTCGGCGACGTGGCTGACGATGCCCACGGCTCGGTTGCCGGCTCGTAGTTGGTCCAGGACGTCCATGACTTCTTGGAGGTTCTGTTCGTCGAGGCTGCCGAAGCCTTCGTCGATGAACAGGGTTCCCAGGGGGCGGCCGCTGGCTTCCTGGGTGACGACGTCGGCGAGGCCGAGTGCGAGGGCGAGGGAGGCGGTGAAGGTTTCGCCGCCTGAGAGGGTGGAGGTTTCGCGTTCCGTGCCGGTCCAGGTGTCGAGAATTCTCAGTCCCAGGCCGGACTTGAGGCGTCCGCGTCGGCCGGCGTCCTTGTCGGCGCTGTGCTGGAGAAGGTAGCGCTCGGAGGTCATGGCCTGCAGCCGGATGTTGGCTGCGTCGGCGATCTCTTCGAGTCGGGCGGCCAGGACGTAGGCCTCGAGCTCCATGCTGAAAGTGTTGGCGGTGGTGGTGGCGGAGGCGATGCCGGCCAGACGGTCGGCGAGGGCGTGGCGTGCCTGCAGGGGTTCCAGGTCGCTGAGGCGGTGTTCGAGGGTGGAGATCAGTTCGCTCAGGGCGGTGGCACGGTGATCGGCCTGCTGGCGGGCAGCTGCGGTAGTCTTCATCCGTTCTTCGGCCTCGAGCAGTTCCTTGGCCGCGGCCTGTGGGGCGGCGGGGGGCTGGAGGCCGGCTTCGAGCAGGTTCGGGGTTTTCAGTAGGTCGGTGACGACGGCATCGTCCTTGCCCCACTGGTCGAGTTCCTGGCTCCACTGTTCGAGGAGCGCTGGGTCCTGGAGGGCGGCGGTTGCTTCGTCGAGTGTCGGGAACCCGGCGCCGTGGGCGGCGGTGATGGCGGTGGTCGTCGCGTCCTGGTGGCGGGCGGCTGCCTCGGCTGCCGTCCGGGCGGCGTCGATGGCGTCGGACAGGTCTTTGGTGGTGCGGCTGAGTTCGGTGATGCGTTCGCCGAGTGTGGTGGCGGTGCCGCGTGCGGCGGCCAGGGTTTCGGACAGGGTGGTTTGTTGCTGGGCCAGGGCTTTGGTGCGTGCTTGGCATTCGGTCACACGGTCGTGGGCTTCCTGGCGTTGGCGGGTGCGGGTGTCGGCCTCCGTACGGAGTCGGGCCAAGGTCTCCTGGGTTGAGGGCAGTGCGCTGGCGGCGTTGCACGCGGCCCGGTGGGCTTCCTTGACCTTGTTGAGCTGTGCCTTGAGCTCCTCGTAGGGGGTGGGGCCTGCTGCTCCGGTCGCTTCGGCTTGCTGCGTGGCGAGCTGGTTGCGGTGGCCGCTGGCCTGGGCGTGCAGGGTGTCGGCCTGTTCGTGAAGGGTGCGGGCCTTTTCCTCGTCGTCGCGTGTGGGCTGGTTGGGCTGTCGTTGCGCCGGTGCCGGGTGTTCGGGCGAGCCGCACACCGAGCATGGGGCTCCGTCGATCAGTTCAGCGGCCAGTTCTCCGGCCATGCCGTCCAAACGACGTTCACGTAGGTCCAGCCATAGCTTTTTTGTCTCGAGGGCTTCGGCGGCGCGGTCGGTCTCCGTCTGTGTGGCGGAGGCGAGATCGATGGTGAGGGTGTCGCGGAGGCGTGCAGCCTGGAGATGGGCGTTGAGTGCCTGGATGTCCTGCTCATGTTGCGGTACCTGGTCGGCTGCCTTGGTCATTTCGGCGAGGAGGTCGGTGTGTTCGGCCTCCAAAGCAGGCCATGCGGCCAGCCATTGCCCGGCTTCCTCGAGGTCGGCGCTTGCCTGCTCTTCTTTGGTGTTGAGTTCGGCGATCTGGGTGTTGAGCAGGGTGTGGTGCTGTTCGTCGGGCAACAGCCCTTCGACGCGTCCCCTCTCTGCGTGATGCTGCTCGATGACGTCCCGTAGCTGGGGAATGCCGGCACGACGGTACTCGTCGGCCAGCCGGGTGCGGGCGTTGTCCTCGGCGGTCGTGGCCGTTCCCAGGACAAGTGCAGTGTCCTGCACGGCGTCCAGGAGGGGGCGCAGCCGTTCGGTGCGTCGGCCGCTGTCCAGTCGTGAGCGGAGCCGCGGGTGGTCGGCGGCCTTGTCGTCGAGGGCTGCGCGTCGTGCTTGGGCCTGGGCGTGCTGGGCTTGGTGGTTGGCGAGCTCGTGAATGCGCTGGGCTTCGGCTTTGGCGTGCTGGTGTTCGCTGTCGCTGCGCTTCTCGTCGGCTACCGCCGTGGTGTGGGCGTTACGGGCGAGCGTGTGCAGCTGCTGGGCCCAGGACAGGACGTCAGCGGGGTGTTGGATGCCAGGTCGGGTCGGTTCGTCGGCACTGGTGCCCTCCTGGTGGAGGAGAGGGCCTGCTTCCTGATAGATGCGTTCGCTGAGCCTCTGGAGGGTGGTGGTGACCTCGTCAAGGTCCTTCTGGGCGGCTTTGCTTCGGTTGGTGAGCCATACCTGCAGTTCCTGGAAGCGTCCGGTGTCGAAGAGCCGGCGCAGCAGCACGGCGCGGTCCTTGGCGTCGGATCGCAGGAAGGTGGCGAAGTCGCCTTGCGGCAGGAGAACGACCTGGCAGAACTGTTCCTTGGACAGCCCCAGGACCGCTTCGATCTCTCGGGCGGTGTCCTGCTGGTTGGCGCTGACCGGCTCCCACCGCGCAGCACCGTCTGTGGTGCTGGTCTGTTGGTGCAGCTCGACGGTGGCCTCGACGGTAGCGGTGCCGGTCTTGGCACGTTTGCTGGGGTAGGTCTGTTTGGGCTTTCGTGTGATCTTGAGCCGGCGTCCGGCTGCGCTGAACTCGAGAATGACGTGGGTGCGGGTGTCGGTGGGGGCGTGGTCGCTACGCAGGCGGTGGGTGGGGCGGACGCCGGGCACGGTGCCGTAGAGGGCGAAGCAGACGGCGTCCAGGATACTGGTCTTCCCGGCCCCGGTGTCACCGCGCAGCAGGAATAGACCGTTGCTGGTCAGAGCGTCGAAATCTACGGCTTCTGTGCGGGCGAAGGGCCCGAATGCCTGGACCGTCAGTTGGTGGAGGTACATCAGCTGGCCTCTCGTGCGGCGGCTGCGGTGCGGACGCTTTCGAGTCCTACTTGCAGCAGGTTGCGCTCCGGGACGGTGGCGGGGACGCCGGTGACGTGATCGAGGAAGCCGAGCGTGATCTCGTGGTCACTGCGGCCGTTGACACGGGATCGGTAGGACTCCTGGGAGGTGGCCTGCTGCTGGGAGAAGCTCAGCTTCAGGGCGTGGGGGAAGCGCTGCTGCAGGCGTTCCATGGCCATGTGGGGCCGGTCGGGGTCGGTGAGCGTGATGTGCAGCCAGCAGTCCTCGTACTCGGCGTGCCCGGGGTGGGTGAGCAGGTCGTTGAGCGTGCCGGTCAGCTGACGCAGGTGGCGGGGCACCGGGCAGAGAATCTTGCGGGCCGTCAGGACGGAGTCGGCGTCCAGGTCGATCAGCCAGAGGGCCTTGGGGTGGCCGGCCTCGGAGAAGGAGTAGGCCAGCGGGGATCCGCTGTATCGGATGCGTTCGCTGACCTGCTGGCAGCGGTGCAGGTGCCCCAGTGCTACGTAGTCGACTCCGGTGAAGACGGAGGCGCCGACCGAGGGAACACCTCCTGCGGTGATGTCACGCTCGCTGTCGCTGGTGTCCGCTCCGGTGATGAAGGCGTGGGCCAGGACGACGGACCGGGTGTTGTCCGGGCGGGCCGCGAGATCGGCGCGGACCTTGTCCATCGCCGCATTGAGCACGGCATGATGGGTGGGCTTTTCCGCCCCGAGGCGCGTGTGGACCAGGCCGGGCTCGAGGTAGGGCAGGCCGTAGAAGGCGACCGGTCCGTGCTCGTCGTGCAGAACCGCGGGGCGGGCGCTGTCCTCCACGCTGGTGCGCAGGTGGATCCCCGCGCGCTCGATCAGCCGGGCGTTGACGCCGAGGCGGCGCGGCGAGTCATGATTACCGCTGATCATGACGAGCGGTACCTGGAGGTCAGCGAGTTCTCCGAGGACCCAGTTGAACAGGTCGATCGCGTCCAGGGGCGGGATGGCCCGGTCGAAGATATCGCCCGCGACGACCACCGCCTCGACGCGCTCCTGGCTCGCTGTGTTCAGCAGGTGTTCGAGGAAGGTGCGCTGCTCTGCGAGGAGTGGCACCCGGTGCAGTTGACGGCCCAGATGCCAGTCCGAAGTGTGCAAGATCCGCATAAGCGCAGACGCTAACCATCAGGGCGGGTGTTACGGGCGGCTTTCCTGATAAACGAGCCTGGCTACGAAACTGAACAGATAGACGAAAAGGTTCTTGGGGGCTGCGGTTGAGCAGCGGGTGCCGGATGAGTAGTGGTGCTTTTACGGCTGCTATGACGTAGTGCCGACAGTCGGCAGCATCGCTCTGTCCAGGCAGCGTGGAAGCCGGTTCGGCAGGGAGAGTGCCGGCCGGAAGCGCACGGATCCTCGAGTACGTACCGGCGGCCCGTGCCGATGATGATCCGGTTTTGGCGGCAGAAGCCCCATCCGTGCCGCTGTTATCCGCCGAAGCCCGTTCCGCCCGGGTGCGCACGCCGGTCACGTCTGCCGCCCGTCGATCGCAACCGTCGGACAGCACAGTACCGCGTGGTGAACTGCCTCGGCGGGCTATCGGATGGTGGAGAGGTCACGCTCGCTTTCGCCGAGGACGGGGTGATGGGAGCCTCTTGACGCAGAACGGTTCGTAAAGCGCAGCGAACGCGGCAGGTCGTCCGTGACGACCTGCACAATCTGGCGGACCTGACCTGACCTGACCGAACTTTGCGTCTGCTGCGACCCGCAACGGAGCTGCAGCGGGTCGTGTGCCGCACGACGCCCGTCTGGCTTTGTGCGGCACCTTCCCTCGCTTGTGTGGCCACCCGATCGGCGCCCAGCAGTCCCTTCAGGAGCCACTGTTGCTGGGAAAGGGCGGGTGGTGCGTGGTTGGTGGGGTCAGGAGCCGGTCAAGGATCGCATCGTGTTCCTGGTAGACGATGCGACCGCCTGTCAGCAGTGCCTGGCCGAGCTCAGTGCCGGAGTGGGCCTCGGGCAGGAAGCCGATCGGGATGGCTGAGGCTGTCTCCCCTGCCTGCCGGACCAGGGCCACTTCCATGGCCACGAGTTCGGCTCCATAGGTCTGTTGCACGGTGGCCGCGATCTGCAGGCCGGCGGTGTCAAGGTCACCCGCGTATCGCAGGGGTACTCCTTGGTCGAGGGCGAGCTGAAAGAGGGTGTGGTCGACGGCGCGGAGCTGGCCGCTGGTGCAGGCCAGAGGCTGGGTGCTACCGCGGGTGAGAGCTTCTTCCAGGATCGAGGGGTTCTCGACGACGGTCAGGGGCGCGGGCCCCAAAGTCGGCGGTGAGATGGTGAGGTCGAGGAGGGTAAGCGCTACGGGTGCGTTCGAATCGCGCAGTCGGCGGTCGATGGGGCCGTCACCCGTTGCTTCCACGTTGTGCAGGAGCACGGTGGAGGAGAGGCGATCGGCGATGGGTGTAGATCTATTGAGGGTTCTGGCGATCAAGCCGCCGGCATGAGCGTGTCGCGGTAGCGGGCCTGGTGATTGCGGGTGAACTCTTGCTG
>NZ_JBIWCL010000058.1:0-11924 GCF_044761485.1 Streptomyces sp. NPDC097617 | reverse complement strand
CCTCACGAAACTCAGCCGTGAACACCCGACGCTTCTCCGCCATGACTCTCAACTTCCCCTGCAGTCACGGACTCCACGCTACGAGGGGAGACTCATTCCGGCTCTCCCTCCGACGAGCGGCGTGCATGAAGTCCTGCACGCCGCTCGTCGGGCTTGCGCTCCGTCCAGCGCCCCGGGGTGTCGGAGCGTGAGGCGATTGTCGGATTGGGTTAGGTTTGCCCCGATATTCGTTTCGGAATTCCGAGAGGGACACTCATGGCGATCGATCTGGACAAGGTGCTCGACAAGGCGTGGGCCGACAAGCCGCTCGCCGAGGTGCTCGCGGCTCCCGTCGCCGCGCTCAAGGGCGTCAGCGACGAGGACGGCAAGCTGCTGCACGAGGCGTTCGGGGTCAAGACCGTCGCCGATTTCGGGCAGCTGAAGTACGTCCGCTGGGCGCAGGCCCTCGTCGCGCTGAACCAGACCGTCAAGGCGTAGTGGTCAAGGTCCGCCTACTCGGGGTTCGTGGGCCTGAATGAAAAGAGCCGTCCCCCTCACCCTTCGGCAGGGTGAGGGGGACGGCCTGTGTGACGGGGGAGCGGACTACTCCGACTCGCCCTCCAGGTTGCCCTCGGTGTCCAGGTAGACCTGGCGCAGCGATTCGAGGATCTGCGGGTCCGGCTTCTCCCACATGCCGCGCGACTCGGCCTCCAGCAGGCGCTCCGCGATGCCGTGCAGGGCCCAGGGGTTGGCCTCCTCCAGGAAGGCGCGGTTCGTCGGGTCCAGGACGTACGTCTCGGTGAGCTTGTCGTACATCCAGTCCGCCACCACGCCCGTCGTGGCGTCGTAGCCGAAGAGGTAGTCCACCGTCGCCGCGAGCTCGAAGGCGCCCTTGTAGCCGTGGCGGCGCATCGCCTCGATCCACTTCGGGTTGACCACGCGGGCGCGAAAGACGCGCGAGGTCTCCTCGACCAGGGTGCGGGTCTTGACCGTTTCCGGGCGGGTCGAGTCGCCGATGTACGCCTCGGGGGCGGTACCGCGCAGGGCGCGGACCGTGGCCACCATGCCGCCGTGGTACTGGAAGTAGTCGTCCGAGTCCGCGATGTCGTGCTCGCGGGTGTCCGTGTTCTTCGCGGCGACCGTGATGCGCTTGTAGGCCGTCTCCATCTCGTCCCGGGCGGGGCGCCCTTCGAGACCGCGGCCGTACGCGTAGCCGCCCCACACCGTGTAGACCTCCGCGAGGTCGGCGTCCGTGCGCCAGTCGCGGGAGTCGATCAGCTGGAGGATGCCGGCCCCGTACGTGCCCGGGCGCGAGCCGAAGATACGGGTGGTGGCCCTGCGCTCGTCGCCGTGCTCGGCAAGGTCCGCCTGGGCGTGGGCCCGGATGAAGTTCTCCGAGGCCGGCTCGTCCAGGGACGCGGCCAGCCGCACCGCGTCGTCGAGGAGGCCGATGACGTGCGGGAACGCGTCGCGGAAGAAGCCCGAGATGCGCAGGGTGACGTCGATGCGGGGGCGGCCCAGCTCGTCGAGCGGGATCGGCTCCAGGCCGGTCACGCGGCGCGAGGCCTCGTCCCAGACCGGGCGGATGCCCAGCAGGGACATGGCCTCGGCGACGTCGTCGCCGGAGGTGCGCATCGCGCTCGTGCCCCAGAGGGACAGGCCGACGGAGGCCGGCCATTCGCCGTTGTCCGTGCGGTAGCGGGTGAGGAGGGACTCGGCGAGCGCCTGGCCCGTCTCCCACGCCAGGCGGGAGGGGACGGCCTTGGGGTCGACCGAGTAGAAGTTCCGGCCCGTCGGCAGGACGTTGACCAGGCCGCGGAGAGGGGAGCCCGAGGGGCCCGCCGGGATGAAACGGCCGTCCAGGGCCGCGACGACGTGGGCGATCTCGTCCGTGGTGCCGGCCAGGCGCGGGACCACCTCGCGGGCCGCGAAGGACAGGACCGCGGCGACGTCCGCCGAGTGGCCCGCCGCTACCGAGGGCACGGCGTCGAGGGACCAGTTCGCGTCCTCCATCGCCTGCACCAGGGCGCGGGCCTGCTCCTCGACGGCGTCCGCCGAGGTGCGGGTGGCCGCGGACTCGTCGAGTCCGAGCGCCTCGCGCAGGCCCGGGAGGGCCGTCGTACCGCCCCAGATCTGACGGGCGCGCAGGATCGCGAGGACCAGGTTGACCCGGGCGTCACCGGTCGGCGCACCGCCCAGGACGTGCAGGCCGTCGCGGATCTGGGCGTCCTTGACCTCGCACAGCCAGCCGTCGACGTGGAGGAGGAAGTCGTCGAAGCCGTCGTCGTCGGGACGTTCCGCCAGACCCAGGTCGTGGTCGAGCTTCGCGGCCTGGATGAGGGTCCAGATCTGGGCGCGGATGGCCGGCAGCTTCGCCGGGTCCATCGCGGAGATCTGCGCGTACTCGTCCAGGTGCTGCTCCAGGCGCGCGATGTCGCCGTACGACTCCGCGCGCGCCATCGGCGGCACCAGGTGGTCGACCAGCGTGGCGTGCACCCGGCGCTTGGCCTGGGTGCCCTCGCCCGGGTCGTTGACCAGGAACGGGTAGATGAGCGGCAGGTCACCGAGGGCGGCGTCGGGCGCGCACGCGGCGGACAGGCCCGCGTTCTTGCCCGGGAGCCACTCCAGGTTGCCGTGCTTGCCCAGGTGGATCATCGCGTCGGCGCCGAAGCCGCCGTCCTCGGCGCGCGCCTGGATCCACCGGTACGCGGCCAGGTAGTGGTGCGAGGGCGGCAGGTCCGGGTCGTGGTAGATCGCGATCGGGTTCTCGCCGAAGCCGCGCGGCGGCTGGATGAGGATCAGCAGGTTTCCGCGGCGCAGGGCGGCGAGCACGATGTCGCCCTCCGGGTTCGCCGAGCGGTCCACGAACATGTTGCCCGGGGCCTCGCCCCAGTGCTCGTTGACGCTGTCGCGCAGCTCGGCCGGGAGCTCGGCGAACCAGCGCTTGTAGTCGGCGGCCGGGATCCGGACCGGGTTGCGGGCGAGCTGCTCCTCGGTCAGCCAGTCCTGGTCGTGGCCGCCGGCCTCGATCAGGGCGCGGATCAGCTCGTCGCCGTCGCCGGAGACCAGGCCGGGGACGCCCTCGGTCGGCCCGAAGTCGTAGCCGCCCGCGATGAGCGTGCGCAGCAGCTCCACGGCGCTCGCCGGGGTGTCGAGGCCGACCGCGTTGCCGATGCGCGAGTGCTTGGTCGGGTACGCGGACAGGACCAGCGCGACCTTCTTGTCGCGGCGGTCGATGTGGCGCAGGCGGGCGTGGCGTACGGCGATCCCCGCGACCCGGGCTGCCCGCTCGGGGTCGGCCACGTAGGCGGGCAGGCCGTCCTCGTCGAGCTCCTTGAAGGAGAACGGGACGGTGATCAGGCGGCCGTCGAACTCGGGCACCGCGACCTGCGTGGCGGCGTCCAGCGGGGACAGGCCCTCGTCGTTCTCCGCCCAGGCGGAGCGCGAGCCGGTCAGGCACAGGGCCTGCAGGATCGGCACGCCGAGCCCGGCGAGCGCGCCGGCGTCCCAGGACTCGTCGTCGCCGCCCGCCGAGGCGGTGGCGGGCTTGGTGCCGCCCGCGGCGAGGACGGTGGTGACGACCGCGTCGGCCGACTCCAGCGCAGCGATCAGGTCGGGCTCGGGGGTGCGCAGGGAGGAGACGTAGAGGGGGACCGCCTGGGCGTCGTGGGCCTCGATCGCCTCGCACAGGGCGTGCACGAAGGAGGTGTTGCCGCTCATCTGGTGGGCGCGGTAGTAGAGCACCGCGATCCGCGGGCCCTCGGTGCGCTGCGGCGTGCGCTCCAGCGGGCCCCAGGTGGGGGAGGCGGCCGGGGGCTCGAAGCCGTGGCCGGTCAGCAGGACGGTGTCGGAAAGGAACCGGGCCAGCTGGTCCAGGTTGGCCGGGCCGCCGTGGGCGAGATAGCCGTGCGCCTCGGCCGCGATGCCGATGGGGACCGTGGAGGCCTCCATGAGCTGGGCGTCCGGGGCCTGTTCGCCGGTCAGGACCACGACCGGGCGGGTCTGGCCGGGGGCCAGGAGCACGTCGAGGCCGTCCTGCCAGGCGCGGAGGCCGCCGAGGAGGCGTACGACGACCAGGTCGACCCCCTCGAGGAGGCCGGGTAGGTCGTCGAGGGGGAGACGGGAGGGGTTCGCGAACCGGTACGGGACGGGGCCGTCCGCCGTGTTCGCTGCGCGGGCGCTGAGCAGATCGGTGTCGGACGTCGACAGCAGCAGGATCATGCGGCGGCAGGCCTTCCTCGGGGTTTCCGCGCCCCGGGCAGTGTGAGGACAGCGGGAGTTCCTGACTCACCCCGTGGTGCGGGATCGCTCCGCGGGGTTCACAGTGGCGGGACCGCGCCGGAATCGCACCGGGCTTCCTCCCATGTCGCCGTCCTCGGCGACGGCGGGCCGTGTGGTCCGCCGGAAGGTCATCTTAGGGGCGGGTGGCGGATGGCTCCCGCCGGGGTGGGCGGGTCGGGGTGCCGGGTGCGGCGCCGTCGCGGGGGGGGGGGGGGGGGGGGGGGGGGGGGGGGGGGGTTTTGGGGGGGGGGGGGGGGGGGGCCCCGGGGGGGGGGGGGGGGGGGGGGGTGCCGGGTGCGGCGCCGTCGCCGGGGCTCTGCCCCGGACCCCGCGCCTCAAACGCCGGCGGGGCTGGAACGGTCAAACGCCGGCGGGGCTGGAACGGTGGGGCTGGATTCGCTGGTCGGGGTGGTGATGGACACAGGTCCGGGGGGTGGGATCGTGGGTATGCTCGCGGCCATGCCCCAGCCCCCTTCCGCCGCATCGCGGGACGAACCCGTCATACGGGAGCGCGGTGACGCCTGCCCCGGCGCGCTGCGGCTGCACGCGGCGGACGACGGGTTCCTGGCGCGGGTCCGGCTGCCGGGCGGGCTGCTCACGGTGCCCCAGGCCTCGGCACTGGCGCTCGCCGCCGACCGGTTCGGCGACGGGCACCTGGAGCTGACCTCGCGCGGCAACGTGCAGCTGCGCGGACTGGCCGACGGGTGTGGTGCCGCTCTCGCCGAGCTGCTGGACGCGGCCGGACTGCTCCCCGCGCCGAGCCACGAGCGGGTACGGAACATCGTGGCCACGCCGATGTCCGGCCTGGAGGGTCCGGGCCGGCCCGACGCGCTGGCCTGGGCCTCGGAGTTCGACCGGCTGCTGTGCGAAAGCCCCTGGGCGGCCGCCCTGTCCGGGCGGTTCCTGTTCGCCTTCGACGACGGGCGCGGCGACGTGGCCGCCCTCGCCCCTGACGTGACCGTGCTCGGCCGCTCCGCGGGCCGGGCGCTCGTCCGGCTCGGCCGGGCCGCCGACGCTGTGGAACTCGCCGGGCAGGACGCCCCCCGAGCGGCGCTGCTTGCCGCCCGATACTTCCTCGACGCCGCCGCCGAAGCCGGCACGCAGGCCTGGCGGGTGTCCGAACTGCCCGCCGAACACACCCTGAACGAAAGAGAGTTCACCCGGCGCCTCGCCACCGCCGGGATTGCCGCCGCGACCGCCCGCGCCGTGGGCCGGCCGTACGCGGCGCCGCCCCGGCCCGGCGTCGCCCCCGGGCAGGACCCCGCCACGTTGTGCGTCCTGCCCCCGCTCGGCCGGCTCGGCTCCGCCCAGTGGCGGGTTCTCGTACAGGTCGCGGAGGAGGGGAGCGGCTCGCTGCGCGTCACCCCGTGGCGCACCGTCATCCTCCCCGCGGCGGGAATCCACGGCGCCGCCCGCATCGAGGACGCCGGGCTGGTCCTCGCCCCCGACAGCCCCTGGGAGACCGTCACCGCCTGTACCGGGCGGCCCGGTTGCGCGAAGTCCCTCGCGGACGTACGCGCCGACGCGCGGGCCGTCGCCGACCGGGCGCGCGGGCCGCTGCCCGTGCACTGGTCCGGCTGCGAGCGCCGCTGCGGGCACCCGCGCGGCACCGCCTGGGTGGACCTGGTCGCCACCGGGACCGGATACCGGATCGCCGCACCCGGCCGCCCCGTACGCCACGACGCACGGCCCCCCGAACTTGCCGCGGCACTCGCGGACGCCCGCACCGACCCCGACGTAGTGAAGAAATGAGCGAGTACACCGTGTTTGAGTACGAGAAGGACGGCGCGGCCATCTATCGCCAGTCCTTTGCCACGATCCGCGCCGAGGCGGACCTCTCCGGGCTGCCCGACACGGTCGCCCAGGTCGCGGTGCGCATGATCCACGCCTGCGGAATGACCGACCTCCCGCAGGACCTCGGGTTCACCCCCGAGGTCGTGCTGCGCGCCCGCGCGGCCCTGGAGGCCGGCGCGCCGGTCCTGTGCGACGTGCAGATGGTCGCCAGCGGTGTCACCCGCAAGCGGCTGCCCGCAGACAACGACGTGATCTGCACGCTCTCCGACCCGGCCGTACCGGAGCTCGCCGCGAGGATGGGCACCACGCGCAGCGCCGCCGCCCTGGAGGTCTGGCGCGACCGCGGCCTGCTGGAGGGCTCGGTCATCGCCGTCGGCAACGCGCCGACCGCGCTGTTCCGGCTGCTGGAGATGATCGAGGAGGGCGCCCCGCGCCCCGCCGCCGTCATCGGGGTCCCCGTCGGTTTCATCGGCGCGGCCGAGTCCAAGGACGCCCTCGCCGCCCACCCCTCGGCGCTCGATCACCTGATCGTGCGCGGCCGCCGCGGCGGCAGCGCCATGGCCGCCGCCGCCGTCAACGCCATTGCGAGCGTGGCCGAATGAGCGGCATCGCCAAGGGCCGGCTGTACGGGGTCGGGCTCGGCCCCGGCGACCCGTCGCTGATGACCCTGCGCGCCGTCGAGGTGATCGCCGAGGCCGATGTCGTGGCCTACCACAGTGCCCGCCACGGCCGTTCCATCGCCCGCTCGATCGCCGCGAAGCACCTGCGCGCCGACCACGTCGAGGAACCGCTGGTCTACCCGGTCACCACCGAGACCACCGACCACCCCGGCGGCTACCAGGGCGCGATGGAGGAGTTCTACGAGGCCGCCGCGGCCCGCCTCGCCGCCCACCTGGACGCCGGCCGGACCGTCGCCGTGCTCGCCGAGGGCGATCCGCTCTTCTACAGCTCGTACATGCACATGCACAAGAGGCTCGCGGACCGGTACGAGAGCGAGGTCGTCCCCGGCGTCACCTCGGTGAGCGCCGCCGCCGCCCGGCTCGGCACCCCGCTCGTGGAGGGCGAGGAGGTACTGACCATCCTCCCCGGCACCCTGCCCGAGGAGGAGCTCACCGCCCGGCTCGCGGCCACCGACTCGGCGGTCGTGATGAAGCTCGGCCGGACCTTCCCCGCCGTGCGCGGCGCGATGGAGAGCAGCGGCCGGCTCGCCGAGGCCCGCTACGTCGAGCGCGCCACCATGGCCGGCGAGCGCACCGGACTCCTCGCCGACATCGAAGCCGACAGCGTGCCGTACTTCGCCGTCGCCGTGCTCCCCAGCCGCATCGGCAACCCGGGCAGCGTCCCGTCCGGCCCCGGCGAGGTCGTCGTCGTCGGCACCGGCCCGGCCGGCCCGCTGTGGCTCACCCCGCAGACCCGGCGCGCCCTCGCGGACGCCGAGGTGCTGGTCGGCTACACCACCTACCTGGACCGGGTGCCCGTCAAGCCGGGCCAGATCCGGCACGGCTCCGACAACAAGGTGGAGTCGGAGCGCGCCGAGTTCGCCCTCGACCTCGCCCGGCGCGGGCAGCGGGTGGCCGTGGTCTCCGGCGGCGACCCCGGTGTCTTCGCCATGGCCACGGCGGTCCTGGAGGTGGCCGGGCAGGCGGAGTACAAGGATGTGCCGGTACGGGTCCTGCCGGGGGTGACCGCGGCCAACGCGGCGGCCGCCGCGGCCGGTGCCCCGCTCGGCCACGACTACGCCACGATCTCGCTGTCGGACCGGCTCAAGCCCTGGGAGGTCATCGCGGAGCGGCTGCGCGCGGCCGCCGCGGCCGACCTGGTGCTGGCCCTGTACAACCCCGGCTCGCGCAGCCGGACCTGGCAGGTGGCCCAGGCCCGGGAGCTGCTGCTGGAACTGCGCTCGCCCGAGACCCCGGTGGTCCTCGCGCGCGACGTGGGCGGCCCCGAGCAGTCGGTGCGGATCGTCACGCTCGCCGCACTGGATCCGTCCGAGGTGGACATGCGCACGATCCTGCTGATCGGCTCCTCGCAGACGCAGGTCACCGAGCGGGCCGACGGATCGAGGATCACCTGGACCCCGCGCCGCTACCCGTGACCGGGTGAGGCGAGGCGCGACGGTGCGCGCGGAAGGCCCGGTGCGGCGAGCGCACCGGGCCTTCGCCCGTCCGGTGGCGGCGGGGGCCTCAGCCGGACCCGGGCGCACCGCCCGCCGCTGCCGTCGCCGCGCCGCGCTCCAGCCGGAACAGCACGTTCGGACGCAGCGGTCCTTCGGGCGCGTCGGGGTCGTCGAAGTCGTCGGCCCGGTTCCGGGTCATCCCGATCTTCCGCATCACCGCCTGGGAGCGGAGGTTGCCGGCCGTGGTCACGGCGAGGATCTCGGGGAGCCCGAGTGCGTCGAAGCCGTGGGCCAGGACCGCCCGCGCGGCCTCGGTGGCGTAGCCCAGCCCCCAGGAGGCCCGGGCGAGCCGCCAGCCGATCTCCACCCCGGTGAACGGCATGCCGTCGTCCACGTCGTCCATGCCCGCGAAGCCGATGAACTCACCCGTGGCCCGGACCTCTACGGCCCACCAGCCGTAGCCCCGTCGGTCGAACGCGGCCCGGAACCGCACCATCGAGGCCTCGCTCTGCTCACGGGTGAGCGGGTCGCCCAGGTGCTCCCGTACCTCGGGATCGGCGTTCATCGCCGCCCAGGGATCGAGGTCGGAGTCCCGCCAGGGGCGCAGGACGAGGCGTCCGGTGTGCAGCACGGTCATGCCGTCCACCCAACGTGACCTGCCCCCAGCAGGCAATTCCTTTTCCCCGGGGCAGAACCGGACCCCCTCTACCGGCTGACACCGAGCCAGTCCTGGACGGCCTCGACCGAGCCGGTCTCCGGTACGCCCTCCGGGACGGCGGGGCGGCGCACGACGAGGACCGGGATGCCGGCCTCGCGGGCCGCGGTGAGTTTGGGGGCGGTGGCCGTGCCGCCGCTGTCCTTCGTCACCAGGACGTCGATCCGGTGGCGGGCGATCAGCTCCCGTTCGTCGTCCAGGGTGAACGGGCCCCGCGCGAGCAGCACTTCGAGCCGCGGTGGCACCGGCGCGGCCGGCGGGTCCACCGAACGCACCAGGAACCAGGTGTCGGTGAGGTGCGCGAAGGTGTGCAGGCCCATCCGGCCGGTGGTCAGGAACGCGCGGGAGCCGAGGCCGGGCAGCCGCTCGGCCGCCTCGTCGAGGGAGTCCACGAGGGTCCAGTCGTCGCCCGGCTCCGGCGTCCAGCCGGGGCGCCGCAGCGCCAGCACCGGGACACCCGTGAGCGCCTGCGCCCCGTCCGCGTGGAAACTCATCCGCTCCGCGAAGGGGTGGGTGGCATCGACGACGCGGGTGACGTCGTGGGCGACGATCCAGGCCGCGAGGCCCGCGATGCCGCCGAAGCCGCCGATACGGGTCTCGCCCGGCGGGAGGACGGGCGAGGCGACCCGCCCTGCGAGCGAGGTGGTCACCCGGCACGAGGGATCGGGGGCCAGCGCCTCCGCGAGGCGGCGGGCCTCCGTCGTGCCGCCCAGGATCAGGACGTGGTGGGCGGGCAGGGGAGCCGGTTCAGCAGACATGCCGGTCGCGCTCGGGCGAGTACAGGTGGCTGTCGCGGAACTGCTCCGCGCCGAGCGTACGGCCCACCACGATGACGGCGGTGCGCACCAGGCCGTGCGCCTTCACCTGCGGGGCGATGTCGGCCAGGGTGCCGCGCAGGATCAGCTCGTCGGGGCGGCTGGCCATCGCCACGACCGCCACCGGGCACTGGGCCCCGTAGTGCGGCAGCAGCTCGTCGACGACCCGGTCCACATAGCGGGTGGCCAGGTGCAGCACCAGCAGCGCGCCGCTGCGGCCCAGCGTGGCCAGGTCCTCGCCGGGCGGCATCGGGGTGGCCTGCTGGGCGATCCGGGTCAGGATCACCGTCTGCCCGACGGTGGGGACGGTCAGCTCCCGCTTGAGGGCGGCGGCCGCCGCGGCGAAGGCCGGAACGCCCGGGACGACCTCGTAGGGGATGCCGGCCGCGTCGAGCCGGCGCATCTGCTCGGCGACGGCGCTGAAGATCGACGGGTCGCCGGAGTGCAGCCGCGCCACGTCCTGGCCCGCCGCGTGGGCGCGTACGCACTCGGCGATGATCTCGTCCAGGTTCAGCTGCGAGGTGTCGACCAGCCGGGCGTCCGGCGGGCACTCGGCCAGCAGCTCGCGCGGGACGAGGCTGCCCGCGTACAGGCAGACCGGGGCGGCGGCCAGCCTCCGGGCACCGCGCACCGTGATCAGGTCGGCGGCGCCGGGGCCCGCGCCGATGAAGTACACGGTCATGTTCGATCCCTCTCCTCGGTCGACCCGGCGGTCGGGCCCTGCGTCTTCGTCACTGACCACTGGGTGACCGGCATCGCCTGCCGCCAGCCCGTGAATCCGCCGACCGGCACGGCGTGCGCGACGGCGAGCTTCACCAGTTCGCCGCCGAGGCGCCGGTAGCGCTCGCCGAGCGCCGCCTCCGACTCCAGGGTGACGGTGTTGACCACCAGCCGGCCGCCCAGGGGCAGCGCGGCCCACACCGCGTCCAGCAGGCCGGGCGCGGTCAGCCCGCCGCCGATGAACACGGCGTCGGGGGCCGGCAGCCCGGCCAGGGCCTCCGGGGCGGCGCCGATGACCACGCGCAGACCGGGGACGCCGAGCGCCGCCGCGTTGCGGGCGATCCGCCCGGCCCGCTCCGGAACGCGCTCCACCGCCACCGCCCGGCACGAGGGGTGCGTGCGCATCCACTCGATGCCGATGGAGCCGGAACCGCCGCCGATGTCCCACAGCAGCTCGCCGGGGGCCGGAGCCAGCGCGCACAGGGTCGCGGCCCGTACGTGGCGCTTGGTGAGCTGCCCGTCGTGCTCGTACGCGGTGTCCGGGAGGCCCGGGGTCGCGCCCAGGCGCGGCGCGTCGTGGGCCGGGTCGCGGCGGCAGTCGAGCGCGACCACGTTCAGGGGGTCGCCGGGCGCGTGGTCCCAGCCGTCGGCGTGGCCCTCGTACGTGTCCTCGCGCTCGGACCCGAGCTGTTCCAGCACCCGCAGCCGGCTCGGGCCGAAGCCCCGCTCGCGCAGCAGGGCGGCGATCTCGCCCGGGGTCCCCGCTCCGGCGCTGAGCACCAGCACCCGGCGCCCTTCGTGGAGCGCGGCCGCCAGGCGGGCCACCGGGCGGCCGACCACCGTGACCACCTCGGTGTCCTCCACCGGCCAGCCCAGGCGCGCGCAGGCGTAGGAGACCGAGGAGGGATGCGGGTGAACCCGCAGCGACCGCGGCCCGAGCTCCTCGGCGAGGGCGCGGCCGATCCCGTAGAACATGGGGTCACCGCTGGCCAGCACGGCGATCCGGCGGCCGGCGTGCTCGGCCATCAGCTTCGGCACGGCGGGCCGCAGCGGGCTCGGCCAGGCCACCCGCTCACCGGCGCACTCGGCGGCCGGCAGCAGGTCCAGCTGGCGCGGCCCGCCGATCAGTACCTCGGCCGAGGACAGCGCGGAGCGGCCGGCGGCGGTGAGGCCGGCCCAGCCGTCTGCGCCGAGGCCGACGACCGACACGGGTATGGGGGGCGGCGGGGAGCTCACGGGCGCGGTTCCTCGGGGACGGGACGGGGACAGAGGGCGGACCCGCAGCCTACTGGCCTGCGGATCCGGCTCCCGCGCCCGCCCTCGCGACACTCCCGGAACCGCCGAGGGCTACCCTCGGTCACCCACCGCCCCACGAGGGAGTCGCCATGCCCGGCTGGAACGCCACGCACATCCCCGACTGTGAGGATGAGGCTGCACCGCTCGGGGGGTCTGACCCAATCCCCGATTGACGCTTCGGTTGTCCTCGCTCTGAATCGTCGGCCTC
>NZ_JBIWCL010000057.1:0-12217 GCF_044761485.1 Streptomyces sp. NPDC097617 | reverse complement strand
GGAGTTTCGTTGCGTTCGTGACGGTCCATCCCAGACCCCTCGCACGGCCGTGGCCTGCGGACGCACATGATCAACGGGACTTTGAAACGCCCCTGGGGGCGGGTGAACCTGGCCGTGTCCGCGCATGAAAGCAGGGCCTCCTGAACATCTCCGGGTTGCCGAGACCAAGGAATACCAGGAGGCCCTGTTGTTGCAGTTGTACGTGGTGTCGCCGGTCGGTGAAGTGACCCCTCAGGTCCCGACACTTCCGTTTTATGCCGCGAGGTCCAGTCGTTGATGCCGGCGGAGTCGCTCCTGATACGGGGTGATGTAGCCGATCGTTGAGTGGATCCGCTCCCGGTTGTAATGTTCCGCGATCCAGCGGAAGACGTCCTGCCGAGCCTGCGTCCGGGTATCCCAGACGGTCGTGCCGATCTCTGCTTTCAGGACGGCGAAGAAGCTCTCCGCGGCAGCGTTATCGAAGCATGAACCGGTCCGGCCGGTGCTCTGCCGGATGTCCAATTCGCCGAGCAGGGAACGGAATTGGTGTGAGGTGTATTGCGACCCGCGGTCCGAGTGAAAGATCGCGTTGCCCGCCGTATGCCCGCCCGCATGAGCCATCCGGATGGCGTCCGCGACCAGCTCGGTGCGCATGTGGTCGGCCATCGACCAGCCCACGACCTCCCGCGTGCATAGATCGATCACCGTCGCCAGGTATAGCCACCCCTCTGCCGTCGGCAGGCAGGTGATGTCCCCGACGAACTTCAGCCCGGGCATCGGCGCGGTGAAGTCCCGCAGAATCAGATCCGGCGCCGGCGGCGCCGTGCGGTCCTGTCTCGTCAGCGACCGCGACTTCCGTCGCGTTATCCCGACGATCTCACGCTCCCGCATGATCCGAGCGACACGTTTGCGGTTCACCACATGCCCCTGGTCCCGGAGTTTCCGGGTGATCCGCAGGGCCCCGTACGCTCCCCGGGAATCGGTGTGGATCGCCCGGATGCGGCGGGCCAGCCCCTCTTCTTCATCGGACTTCCCCTGTCGCGCCTCCTGGTTTTGGTGCCAGGTGTAGTAGCCGGAGCGATCCCAGCCGAGGACGTCGCACATCCGCTTCACCCTGTGGGCGTTCCGGTGCTCGTCGACGAAACGGAAGCGGATCACCGTGTCGTCTCCCGTGCGAAATAGGCGGCGGCCTTCCGAAGGATCTCGTTGTCCTCCTTCAGCCGGGCGTTCTCCCGCCGCAGGCGCTTGAGCTCTTCCTTCTCGTCGAGGTTCATGCCGGCGTCACCCCCGCCGTCCGCCGCCCGGACGCGGTCCCGGTTCTCGCGGACCCATTTGCGCAGGGTCTCCAGATGGATACCCAGGCCGTGGGCGATGTCGGTGAGGGAACGGTCCGGTGAGGACCGCACCAGGTCCACCGCGTCCCGCTTGAACTCTTCGGGGTAATTCTTCCGCTTTGCCACCTTGGATCACTTCCCCTGGATGACGAAACATCCAGCGTCCAGGTGTCGGAATTTCGGGGGTCACTCCACTGCCGTCAGACACCTCAGAGGCCCCACCGAAAACAAATCCGGTGGGGCCTCTGACTTTCCCCAGCAAGTCAGCATGCCTGCTTCTCAGGAGGCTGCACGCCCTGGTTGGCCAATTCCAACTATTGCTCCCTTGCCCGCCTCAGTCGCTCAGCAAGAGGGATTTGATCAGGCGGCCTCAAGATGAATTTTCCCTTTTGCTCGTCAAAGCAGTCCAGATAGCCGCTGACTCGATCGCCAACTTGGTAATTATCCTCGTCGTCGATGTATAGGGCGTCAATGAGCCCAACGCGGGATAGCCTCAAGTCCACGATGATTCCCCAGCGAAAGACCGCCTCAACCTCACCATCGACCATCTCGCCGATGAGACGTTGCTCGTGTTCGCTGAGCTGCCCGTTTGTCACTGTCCCACCAAACTTCGCGGGTACTGGTTAAGTTTATCGAACGCGGTGTTCGGAACGGCAACCTCCACGCTGGGAACACCATTATGTGAGCCTACATACTTACTGAAGTGCTGCTCAAAATCCGCTTTCGGGATTCTGATTTCGACGACACCACCGTCATAGCCTCCACGACTTGCGTAGTCGAGAGCAATAGTCTGCCCTTCGTCGGCCAGCCCGAAGTAGGCCCGTCCATCCGGATACCCATTTCCAGATCCCGGGAAGTCGCTCTCATGGAAGCCGTCCTTAAGCAGCCTATCCGTCATGCCAGTACCAGGCGCCTTGTAAATAGATACTTCCGGGCAGCCATTGCTGTTATGCACAAGAACCGGCGTATTGCCAGCGAGTACATAGTACGTGTGGAAGTCCGCCACGGTGAAGTTGTAGGTCTTCACATGATCCAGATGCGCACGGTTGGCCGTGACAAGCACGGTCGCACCCGACTCCGCGGCCAGAGTCATCCCTTGCTTTAGATCGCCAGCATTCACCCAGGACTGTTCGGAGGGCGACCAGAACGGGTGCTCGTGTGTCGCTGTGATTTCTTCAATACCGCCGGCTGTGGCGACGGAGATCGTGTTCAGCTCACGATCACCTTCCGTCTGGCTTAGCTTCTCAACCGGCCGGGCTTCCTTTTTTCCTGATATTGGATCGGTGGCGAGAACACTGTCCCCGACTTCGATGTCCTCAATCTTCTTCTCCGAGCCATCAGCCATGAGAACTAGCGTTCCGGCAAGGAAGCAATTCCCTCTGACGTACCTGCCTACGCCCAAACCTGGGCCCTCGGCACCATTGCTCTTCCCGTGGCTCCACAATTCACCCAAGAATCCGGGGAGCTGGTAAGCGTCAGTTTCGGTATTGACCCCGTGTTCCAGGGCCCAATTATCAAAATCGGCCCCGTAGTCACATCCTGGAGTTCCGACGCCGCCGTCTCCCCAGCAGTCGTCGTCGCCGAGTGCTGCTCCGAAGAGGGTCGAAGTGTGCACTGCACTACTGATTGCGCCGTAGAACATTTGGTCAAGCCAGAACGACCATTTTGTATCCGGCTTGGGCTTGGGCTTGGGAAGTGGTTTATTCTGCCCGCCGCACCAGATTCCGCAACCCCTATTGCGCGGGGGGCGCTTCTCCCCGTATCCGTTGGTGTACCTCGTGGCGGCTTCGACGACGTCCTCGGGAGCGGACTGGAAGCCGCCGTCGTTGTTGTTTCCTTCGAAGTACTTGAGGCCGTCCGGGTCGGAGAACGTGAATGGGTTGTTGGCGGCGTAGGTATAGCCGTGGAGCTGCTGCGAGTCTTTGAGGTCCATGATCGGGTCGACGGATATGAAGCGGCCGATCAGGGGGTCGTATTCGCGGGCGCCGATGTGGGTCAGTCCGCTGTCGTTGTCTTTGGTGCCTCCGACGAAGTTCTTCTCGCCGGTCCAGGTGGCTGACTGGGTGCCGCGGGCTTCTCCGAAGAGGCCGGTCTTGCGGCGGGTAACCGCCTGCGTGGCGTCAGCGGTGATCTGGGTGGTGCTGGTGTTGTGGTGGTCGGTCAGATTGAAGGTGAGCTTGCCGCCCGTGCGCATCGCGACGTCGCCGTAGTAGCGGGTCCCGGAGACCGTGCCTGCTTTGTCGAGCTTCAGCTCGTTGCCGGCGGGCAGGTACAGCGTGGTGGCGTCCTTCTCCTTGCGCAGCAGGCGCTCACCTGTGGCTGTGTAGACGAACGAGTTGCTGGTTGTGCCCTGTACGAGGGACTTGAGGTGTCCTTCGGCGTCCCAGTCGAGGTACTGGGTTTCACCGGTGCCGCTCTTGCGGGTCTTGGTGTTGCCGGAGGCGTCGTAGGTGAAGGTTTCCTCGTGCGGGGTGGTGCCGGTTTGGGTGACCTTGGGCAGGTCGTGCTTGCCGGCGGTCGGCGGCGCGTAGGTGCGGGTCGTGTCGGCGGTGGGGCCCGAAGTGGTCGTGTGCTTGGTTTCGGTCCTGCGGTTCCCGACCGCGTCGTAGGTGTACGTGGTCCAGTAGGGGTCCTCGCCGCCGATGGCGGATGCCGACGGAGTGGCCGCGCAGGTCTCGCCCTTGTTGGTCCATGCCTGGGTGATGCGGCGTAGGGCGTCGAGGTTGACGCACTGGGTGTCGGTCGTTCTGGCCACGTCCATGCCGTAGGCGGTGGCAATCGAGGTCAGGTTGCCTGCGGGGTCGTTGGTGTATTTGGTGTCCTCGATGCGCGTCGGTGCGACGTCGCGGTCGACAACTGTGTGGGTGAGGGCGCCTGTGTGCGGGTCGTACTCGTTGGACCGGTTCAGGTTCTGGCCGGAGGAGCCGAGTACCTGGCGGAGGGTGCGGCCGTAGGGGTCATAGGTCATCGCCGATACGAGACGGCTGCTTCCGGCGGCCGAGCTGTTGAGCAGTCCGGAAACCGTCTTGTACGTGCTGCCGACGGTTTCGGCCGGGAGTCCGCCCATGGCCGGTTGGATGGTCCGCAGGACCTGGCCGGCCATGTTGTAGTAGGTCGTCCATTTGTAGGTGCCGGCCAGGGCGCCGGTGTCGGGGGTGGACGGGATGGTGACTTGGGTTTCGAGGGGCTGGTAGAGGTCGTTGTAGGCGAGGGCTTCCGAGCTGTATGCCTTGCCGTCGATGTAGCGCGTGGACTTGGTCAGCTGCCCCTTGGCGATGCTGTCGTAGAGGGAGGCGGTCAGGGCCGTGGAGCCCTGCTTGGTGGCGACGGGACGACCGAGGTCGTCGTAGTCGGTGTGCAGGGTGACGCCGCGGGCGTCGGTGACATCGGTGGCGCGGTCGCCGGCGTCGTAGGCGGTTCTGGTGAGGCCCTTGTCCGGGTCGTTCGCTTCAATCTGGCGGCCGCGGACATCGTAGGTGTACGTCCACTTTGCGCTGCCGGGGTCGGTGACCTGGTCTAGCTGGCCACGCTTGTTGTAGGTGTAGGAGGTCGACTGCGAGGTAGTCCGCGCGGCGTCGGTGTACTGCTTGGTCTCGACCGTGCGGCCCAGTGCGTCGACGACAGTGGTGGTCGTGGTGCCGCCCAGTGGCGGGACGACCGTGGTGGTGTCGCCGGTGTAGCTGGTGGTGGTGCGCTTGGTCTCCTGGCCCAAGTGCTTTGCAATCACCGTGGTGGGGCGGCCGGCGCCGTCGAAGAGAGTGTCGGCGGAGGCGGGGTAGGTGAGTTCCTGTCCCGTGACCAGCTCGGGTGCGGGTGTGCCTTCGGCGTAGTAGACGCCGGAGTTGCGCCAGGCCAGGCCGCGGGTGTCGTAGAACGTCTCCGTGACCAGGCGGCCGCCCTTCTCGGGCGTCTGCGTCTGGGTCTGCGTTTGGCGCTCGCGCAGCAGTCCGTCCTGAATGGAGTGGACGACGGAGTACTTCTGATCATGGGTGAGTGTCTTGGAGGTGACGACGTTGGGTCCGTCGTTGCGGACGGTGTACTCGAAGACGCGGCTCGGTTGGCCGACGTGGGCCTCGACTGTCCAGTTCGGGACCCAGACCTTCGTCACCCGGCCCAGCGCGTCATACGCCGTCGTGGTGACCTTGCCGTTCGCGTCGGTAGCCTTCGTGGGTTGGCCTCGGAGCGGGTCGATCTGCGAGGTGATGACGTGACCCAGGGGGTTCGTCGCCGTGACCGCTGTGGGGATCTCGCCGGTGGCCGGCGTGTAAGCGGTAGTGGTCGCCTTCCCGTATGCGTCGGTGGCAACCAGTGCTCGGCCGTGTATGTCGTAGCAGAGTTGGTTGTTGTTCGGGCCGCAGATCGAAGGGACACTGGAGACGGTGTCGTAGCCGTCGCCCTTGCCGTTGATCTTCTCGGTCTTCGTCATCAGACCTGGACCGGGAACGCTTCCGAGTGCGCCGTTGTCAAAGTAGGTCCGTGTATCGCTGATGACGTCCGCCGGGCTGCTGGCGGACGTTCCGCACGGCACCGCCACGCTCTCGACACGGCTGGATCTGTTCAGGATCCAGCTGGTGGTGTTGCGTGCGTAGGTGGTCGTGGTGCAGGTCTCGTCGCCGGCCTTGGCGGTGTCGCCCGTGGTCGACTCCCAGTCGGCCATGCCGTATTCGTCGAAGTGTCGGCTGGTCTCCGTCGTACGAGTGCCACCGGTAATGGTGGTGCGGGTTGTCTGCTTCTCGTTGCCCGTTTTGTAAGAGATGAGGTCGGGCAGGCCGGGTCGGGGGCGCTTGGCTACCGCACCCGAGCGCCACGGGGTGCTGGACGTGGCAGTGATGAGCTTGCTGGTGTCGTCGCCGTCGTAGGTGGCCGATTCTCGGACCATCCCGGCGAACTCGGGACGGTCGATGACCGCGGTGCCCGTGCCGTCCTTGACTTCCTTTCCGTCGAGGCCCCGGAAGTAGCGGTTCTCCGACAGCGTCTTCGGGTCGCCGGCCGTACCGGTGCGGGTCTGGACCACTTCGTAGCCACGCGGCACGGAGTGGACACGGTCTGCGGCCTTGGCGAACTCGCTGGTGTCCTTGTCCCAGGCCGCTCCGCCCACGTAGGTGTATGAGGTCACCTTGTCGGGGGTCGCAGCGAGGTTGTCGCCCTCGACGATCTGGGTGACGACGTAGGTGTTGAACCAGTCGAGCTTGGAGTCCTCGCCCTCCCATGCCCACTTGACCGGGTAGCAGCGCTTGGTGTTGGTCGCGTCAGCGGTCGGGAGTGTGGTGGGGGTGCAATCCGGCTGGGAATAGGTGACACCGATGGTGCCACCGGTCTCGGAATTGACCTGGGACATCCGCAGCCGGATATAAGGGGCCAGGCCGTCGCCGGTCTTGTCCACCCGGTTGGGCCGCTGCTCTCCCGTGAAGGTGACGGGTGGGAGCGAGACGTCCTCTGCGGCGCCTGCTTTGGCGGTGCGGGTGATGGACTTCAGCCACATCGGGGTGGAGATGCCGTCGCCCGCCGGCGGGAAGTTCTGGCCCAGGGTCCAGGAGTCGACGTCCTGGTGAGCGCCGCCGGTCAGAATCTTGGTGTGTATCCCGGTCAGGCGCATCCGCGACCAGAACGTCGGCGCGTACTGGCCCTTGCACTCCGTGGACCCGTCCTTGCAGAACAGGTCGTACGGCGAGTCCGGCCAGTTCTTCGCGTTGGCCTCGTCGAAGGTCCCGCAGTTGGTGAGGCAGCGCTCGCTGACGCCGAACTGCACCTGCGCCATGGCCTTGCCGCTGTACACGGTGTCGGAGCGCAGGCCGTAGTCGATGTGGTCGAGCCAGCCGCCCCGGATGTATCGCGTGACCGTTGCCTTGCCGGTGTCCGAGACGTTGCGGCCGTAGTTATTCGTCTCGGTCTTCCAGTAGTACGCCATCGCGTCACCACCGGGCGCGACGACGTAGTCGAGCTGCCAGCGCCAGGCCTGCTGGCACCAAGCGCTCGCGAACGAGGCGTTGTAGCAGGGCTCGCCCGCCTGGTTGCCGAAGACCGGTGCGGTCCAAGCCGAATTCGTCGTCGGTGTGGACGCGTCCTTCCAGCCCGGCAGCCTGTTCAGACCGAAGAAGTACTGCATACCGTCGGTCGTAGTGATCTTCCAGTGCTCACCGTCGTTGTCGCCGTTGGCAGCGCCGGTGAGCTTCTCGATCTTCTCACCCGAGTCGGTGGCCGGGTGCCAGCCCTTGCCCTGCTCGTAAACGAGTTCGGTCGACTTGCCACCGAGGGACATCGTGGCGTTGTCGTTGTACCAGCACTGGTCGCCGACTTTAGTGGCGTTGGTGCCACCGGTCTTGTCGTCGTTGCAGGACTTGTACTTGCGCTCGATGAAGCCGGGCTCCCAGTTCCAGCCGTCACCGATCCACGAACCCTGGCCGTTCGACGTACCGGTGCGGCCGTCGACCGACTGAGAGTTGTAGCCGAGCGAGATCTGCGGACCCAGCCCGCCGGGCACCGCGGGCGTTGCGACCGGATAGGACCAGGCGAAGGCGCCGGTCGATCCGCCCGCGGTCCACGAGCCAGAGGGCTGGAGGGAAGTCGCCTTGTAGTCACCCGTCGAACCCGCGTCGCCGGCCGTGGCGGCCAGGACGGCTGCGCCGCCCGAAGCTGCAGGAGCCGACTTGGCCCGCGCATTCGCGGACTTGCCTGTCGGCGCGGTAGCGCCGAGTGTCGTCACCTGGGCCGAGAGCTTGCCGGTGCGGGTGTCGTTATAGGTCTGCAGGGGTTTCTGCGTGCGGCATTCCGCGAGCTCGGGAGTCGTCAGCGCGCAGGCCGGGAGCTCCACGAGGCGCAGTCGGGTCGCGTAGTCGCCGCCGTAGGCGCCCCGGAAGGAGTTGTAGTCCACCTCGACCTTGGCCGATGCAGGCTGCGTGGCGCCGTCGGAGCGGCCCACTGAGAGCAGGACGCCGTCGACGCCTGCCTTGCGGGCGGCGTCCTTACCGGCGACGGACACCTTTACCTTGGATGGTGCCTCGGCAGCCTTGCCCGGCGCGACGTGGACCGCGACCGGAAGGTTGCCCGCCTGCTGCAGGCCGGACTCGATGGTCGGTCCCTGCGCGGATCCCGACAGGAACGACCTGAAAACTGGACCTGTGTTGGATGTCAGGTTCAGTTCCGCCGCACCGGCCTTCGGCCAGGCGACCTTCGGAGCCTTCCACGCGGTCGCGCCCGCGTCGTCGGCCTTCGGCGCGCCTCCTGAGCGGACCGGCTTGACTGCTACCGCTTTCGGTTGTTGGAGCTGCGGCAGCGACGGTTTGGATTTGCTGTCGGCTACGGCAACCGATCCGGGCAATATGCCCGAGAGGACGACTGTGGCCAACGCCACAGAAAGCCCTCTCATGCGAGATTTTCTCACACCCCACCCCATGCTTCAGAAAGAATTACCGGCGCAGGCTAACAGCCTAAAACTGCCGATCTGACATCCAGTCAACGGCTTGAATTTGGCACTCCCCAGCCCTTGTTACCGCGAAGTAGGCTGTTCTGGATCAATCAGACAGATACGGAGTAAGCGCAGTAAACATTGCAGGCGTATGGAGACATCCGGCATGAAGATCCCAGGTAGAGTCTCCGCGGATATCGGACAGATGGAGTGTGTGTGAGGCAGAGAGAGGCCCAGCTCGGCATGCCGGGCGGGCGGGCGATTTCGCGGGTAATCGCGATGTCCCTGATAAGCGGAATAACCGCCACCGGATTGGCTGTAATACATCCGTCTGAAATTGCGGTGGCGGCCACCGATCCGGTCGCCGAGGGGTCGATGAGGGCGGCGGACTTCGCGCTCGCCAAGGCCAAGGAAACCGGCCGGCCCTACGAGCTGACGTCCGCGCGGACCGAGACGTCGGACACCTGGGCGCTGCCGACGGGCAAGTGGTCGGTCACACGCCATGGGACGACGGTGCGTGTCCGGCGCGCCGGCGGGTGGGTCGCGACCGACCCGACGCTGGAGTTCGCGGCGGACGGGAAGGTGAAGCCGAAGGCGTCGGCCGTCGCCATCGCCTTCTCGGGCGGGGGCACCGGCCCGCTGTTGACCGGGGTGAAGAACGGGCGGACGCTGTCGCTGACCTGGCCGAAGGCTCTACCGAAGCCGACACTTGCCTCGAACGTGGCAACCTATGCCAACGTGCTCCCGGACGTGGACCTGCAGGTGAAGGCCGAGGTCGAGGGGTTCTCCCAGCTGCTGGTCGTCAAGACCGCGGCCGCAGCGAAGCACCCCGACCTCGCGACGATGAAGTTCAAGCTCGACACCGTGGGCCTGGACGTCACCAGGGATGCGACAACGGGACTGCTGACCGCGGTCAACCCGGCCGGTGAGGTGGTCTTCACGTCGCCGAACCCGGTGATGTGGGACTCCACCACCACCGCCGGGTCCGTGGCGCAGGCTCCCGCGCGTGCGGCAGCTGCCGCCAGTGGCGACGCGGCGTCGAGCAGCGCCCCCGGCGATGTCTTCGTGACCCCGTCCGGGGCCAAGAACGCCCAGATGCCCTCCGCCGTCACGGGCGGGAATCTGGAGATCAAGCCCGACCAGGCCCTCCTGGCGAACGCCTCGACGAAGTACCCCGTCTACATCGATCCTTCGGTGGCATGGGGCGAACGGCAGAATTGGGCGTGGGCCTACCGCACGTGGGAGAACAACTCCTACTGGAACACCAAGGAGGACGTGCGGGTCGGGTACGAGAGCCAGACGAACGGTCTCTCGCGGACCTTCTTCCAGCTCGACACCTCTGCCGTCAAGGGCGCTCAGGTCTCGAAGGCGACGTTCAGGATCAAGGAAACCTGGTCCTGGTCCTGCACCCCCAAGCCCGTGGAACTGTGGACGACCCACGCCATCTCGCCGAAGACCACCTGGAAGAACCAGCCCGACCGTCGCACCCGGCTCGACACCGTCAATGCCGCCAAGGGCCGGCCCGAGTGCGCCGCCGGCAACCTCGAATTCAACGCCACGGCCGCCGTCCAGGAAGCGGCAGCCAACGGCTGGACAAACACGACCGTCGGCCTCTACGCGTCCAACGAGAGCGACGAGTACTCGTGGAAGCGCTTCGACCCCAAAACCGTCACCCTGGAAATCGAGTACAACAACCCGCCGAACACGCCGTCCGACCCCGGCACCTCACCCTGGCTGCCCTGTGAGCAGGGCGGCTCGATCGGCAACACCAACATCGGCCTGTACGCGACGATCTCCGACCGTAACGCCGGGAATCTGACCACCGAGTTCCAACTCTTCAAGGCCGGCCAGAGCACCCCCGTCAGCCAGATCATCCCGAGCAACAACGGCCAGATCACCACGTGGAGCGTCCCGGACGCGTCCCTCCCCGACGGCAACTACACCTGGCGAGCACGGACGACCGACCAGGACGGCGCCCAGTCGGGTTGGTCCCCCACGTGCAAGTTCACCGTGGACCGCGCCCGACCCGCGAACGCGCCGAAAATCACCTCAGCCGTTTTCCCCGACGGCACGAGCGGCTGGCCCGCCAACACCGGAAAGGCCCGCCAGGAAGGCGACTTCATCCTCTCCGCCAACGGTGACAGCGACGTGGTCTGGTACGGCTACTTCACCGACTGGGACCCGCAGGTGAAGAGCGTCTCGGTGGCCGCCGGCGCATCGTTCGCGGCGAAGATCACCCCGCCCGGCGCAGGCCCCCACTTCGTCTACGCCTTCACACAGGACGCCGCGGGGAACCGGTCCGACACAGCCGTGTACCGGTTCTACGCCGCTCGCGCAACAGCACGGGACGTCCCCCACGACGTCAACGGTGACGGCCACCGCGACATCTGGAGCAACGACCTCTTCGGCAGTCTCTTGACCTACGCCGGCCAGAACAACGGCAAATTCTCCGCAATGGTCAGCTCCCCCGCCTCCTTCTCCGGCGCCCAGACCGCCAATCTGGGCGACTGGGACGATGACGGGTACAACGACATGCTCGCCCTCGAGAAGCCAGTAGGCGAATCCGCCCAATCGCTGTCGATCTACCGCAACAACGGCCAGGGAACCGTTGACAATCCGGTCCAGATGACCGTGAACCGGCCACTGGAAAACAATCACTGGGCCGACGCCGAGCAGATCATCGCCCCGGGCAGACTCGACGGTGACGAGATTCCGGACCTCCTCGTCAAGCGCGGGAACAAGCTCTACGCGTATTTCACCTCACTCCTGGGCAACCTGGACGACGTCGATCCCGTACTCGTCGGCGGCCTGGACTGGGACAAGTACACGGTCATTGCCCCAGGCGACGTCAACAAGGACGGTGTGCCGGACCTGTGGCTGCGGGAAAACGCCACCGGCGACATCCTGAGCACGCTCGGCAAGAAGAGCCTGGACGGGAACCAGGCGGTCGACCTGGCCACCTGGGGCACTCTGCCCCGCACCAAGGTGGGCTCCGGCGTCACCCAGGTCGGCTATCCGCAGGTCAGCTCGGCCGGCGACCTCAACGGAGACGGGGTGGCCGACCTGTGGGCCCGTCAGGCTGACAACACCATGGTCGGCTGGCCGGGCAAACTCAATGCCGACGGCACGACTGTGGGGGCCTTCGGGCCGCGGTTCCAGATCGACGGCGTTCCCGGCGCGCGCATCACCGCCGGCACCGTCCTGGCCTCGGGTCAGGAGCTCTCCAGCGGAAACTCGAAGCTGGTCATGAAGGCCGACGGCAATCTCGTGCTGCTGAGCAAGGACAACAAGCAGCTCTGGGCCACCGGAACCGGCGGAAACCCGGGCGCCACGGCCCGAATCCAGAGCGACGGCGACTTCGCCGTCGTCACCGCAGACGGAAAAACCGTCAAGTGGCACAGCAGGACCAGCATCCCGGGCTCGTACGCAGTACTGCACCCCCGCGGCGTCCTCGTGCTGTACAGCCCGTCCGGGCAGAGTCTGTGGACCAGCGGCAGCC
>NZ_JBIWCL010000056.1:0-12561 GCF_044761485.1 Streptomyces sp. NPDC097617 | reverse complement strand
CGGTGCGGTGAGAGCCGCACGCCGGGTTCGGAGGGCGGGGCGGGGAAACCCACCGGGAGTAATCCCGGCAGGGCGCCCCGGCCCGACCCATCAACCTGTGTGAGGCCGCCCTGGACGAGGTGAAGGCACACAGCAGTTGCTGGGCCACCGTGCTCGATGCCCCCATCTATGACGGGCCCCGGGCCCAGACCACGCTGGAACGCTGGCACCAGGTCCACGGCCTGCTCGACCAAGGCGTGGGCCTCCTCGAATGCGCCCGCCGCCTGCAACTGGCCCTGAACACGGTCAAACGCTATGCCCGCGCCGACCGGCCCGAGCGGATGCTCCGCGTCCCCAAATACCGGTCCAGTCTCGTCGATCCCTACCGCGATCACCTGCGCAAGCGCCGGGCCGAAACCCCTGCCGTCCCCGTCCAGCACCTCTTCGAAGAGATCAAGGCGCTCGGCTTCACCGGCTGCCTCAACCTCCTGCACAAATACATCAACCAAGGCCGCGCGGACGCCGACCGCAGCCACATCTCCCCACGCAGACTCGCCCGGATGCTCCTGACCAGGCCAGACAACCTCAAGGCCGGACATCGCGAGCTCCTGGACAAGCTGACCGCTGCCTGCCCAGAGATGACCCACCTGGCCACCACCGTCCGGACCTTCGCCCCGCTCCTGAAACCTCAGCCCGAGAACGCCGACGCACTCGATCACTGGATCTCCCAGGTCCGTACTGCCGACCTGCCACACCTACACGCCTTCACCCGCGGCCTCGAGCGAGACCACGACGCTGTCATCGCCGCGGTCACACTTCCGTACAGCAACGGCCCCACCGAAGGCGTCAACACCAAAACCAAACGGATGGCCCGCCAGATGCACGGACGAGCAGGCTTCACCCTGCTCCGCCACCGCATCCTCATCGGATAACACCACCCTCCGTCACCACCGAATGTGAGACAGAGCCGTTGACAGACCCGCCGTGAGGGTGAGTCTGCTGCCAGATGCTGTCCGGAGGGAAGCGTTCGCGGAAGCGCCACGCTTCCGGGAGAGTTCTACGAGTGTCTGACAGACCCTGACCGCCCGGCGCGACGAGTTGTTCGAGCTGGTGGACGCGGTGCTGTGTGCGGACGGAGCGGTGGACTTGACGCTGTTGCCCGAGCATCGTCGTGGGCACGGAGCGATGTACGGCGGCCGGATCGACGTCGGTCGGCTGCGGACCATGCTGGCCGGGCTGTCGCTGCCGCGGTTCGACGGCGGGCGCCTGGTCTTGGCGGTCGATGTGTCGCCGCATTTGCCCTCCGGGCCCGAACGGGTGGCGTCCATGAGGGACCCCCGACACATCAGGGGAACGGGATACACCCTGGCCTTCGGCAAGGATGTGGGCGGGGTGAAGGTTCAGGCGACGAACCCTCATTCGCGACGTTGCTGGGTGGCGCCCGGGCCCGGAATCACCGCCGAGTGGAATCAGAAGGCCCCGCGAACGATAATCGCCATGTTTAAACATTTCGAAACACATCCGATCGCACGCGCGGCCGCGCGTCAAGGGTGCTCATGTTTCAGCCGACCGCGAACCCGCGCTAACCACGCTCTGGAAAGGCAGAGTTGAGCAACAATGCAGATTGGACTCCACCGGGCCTCCTGGGTACGAGGTCGGGCGGCCCGTGTCACGCCGGTGCTGGCACTACACGGGCGCCGGGCGTGCCGCGGTCCGTTATGCCGGTCGGGTGTTGGCCACGATCAACTGTCCCACCGCGCTGTCCAGGACGGCACGCGCCTGATCGTCCAGCCCGTCGTCCGTAACGAAGTAGTCGATCTCGGAGAGGGAGACGAACTGGCTGAGTCCCACCACGCCCCACTTCGTGTGGTCGGCCACCACTGCCACCCGATTGGCAGAAGCGATCAACGCCCGGTTCGTCTGGGCTTCCGCCAGGTTGGGTGTCGTCGCGCCCGCACGTTCGGACACACCGTAAGCACCGATGATGAGCAGGTCCACCTGCAGGGAACGGATGGCCTGGTCAGCCAGAGGCCCGACTAGGGAGGCCGACTTCGTGGGAGTGCCCCCTGTCAGCAGCAGCGTGTGGTCCGCGGTACCGCGCTCCGCCCCCGTCCTCCGCAGGACCTCCGCAACCGGCAAAGAATTGGTCACCACGGACAGGCCCGGGACTTCCCGGAGCCGGGTGGCCACCGCGTAGGACGTCGTCCCGCCGGAGATGGCGACGACGCTCCGCGGTTTCACGAGCGCGACGGCGACCTCCGCGATCGCCGCTTTTGCTCGCGACTCGAGAGCTGCCTTCGATTCGAAGGACGGCTCGTCACCGGTCGTGACGGAAGAGCTGATGGCACCCCCATGCACCTTGGACAGGGAGCCGCTCCGAGCCAATACGTCCAGGTCACGGCGGATGGTCATGTCGGAGACGCCCAACTGCTCCACGAGATCGGCCACGCGGACCGCTCCGTCGCGGCGCACGATGTCGAGGATCAGCGCCCTCCGGTGAGGAGCCAGGCGTGCTGCTTCCGTCACGATCTCGTCCCCGCTGCTCTGCGTACCGGCCGCGTGTGGAGCCATAGACACACGACACCCCTTACAAATGAACAGTCTACGGCCCCAGTTCCACGCCTCCCCAGCCTGCTCGCTCGACGCGCCGCGCGCCCGGCGCCGGGAAGACCGGGAACAGGTTCGGCGCCTGGAACCCGTGCGTGCGGAACGCTGCGATGACGGCGGCTCCCACCGTCTCCGCCGCATCATCGTCGACCAGCGCAATGACGGATCCACCGAACCCGCCACCGGTGATCCGCGCGCCCAGCGCGCCCGCTCCGATGGCGGTCTCGACTGCGAGATCGGTCTCGGCGCACGAGATCCGGTAATCGTCGCGCAGCGAGGCGTGTCCGGCTGTGAGGATCGGGCCCAGCTCCGCAATGCGGCCCGCCCGCAGGTGGGAAACGGCCTCGGTGACCCGGGCGTTCTCGGTAACTATGTGGCGGACCAGGGGCAGAAGGTGTGCGGGCAGCATCCGCCCGGCCCGGGGTAGATCGGACGGGGATAGGTCACGCAGGGCAGCCAGGCCCAGCAGGGAAGAGGCCTGCTCGCACCCGGCGCGCAGTGCGGCGTACGCCCCATCACCGAGGTCGTGTTTGACGCGGGTGTCGATGATCAGCAGACGCAGGTCCCGTTCCTCCGGGGCGAACGGGACCTGCTCGTGCACACCGGCGCGGACGTCCAGGTACAGGGCGGCGCCTGCTGTACAGCAGGCGGACGCCATCTGGTCCATGATCCCGCACGGGACGCCCGCGAATGCGTTCTCCGCCCGTTGGGCGAGACGGGCGAGCTCGGGGGCGCTCAGTCCCAGATCGTAGAGGCCGTCATAGGCGCAGGCGACCACGCATTCCAGCGCGGCGGAGGACGACAAGCCGGCGCCGGTGGGCACCATGCTGTCGAAGTGGAGGTCCGCACCGCCGATTCGGTGCCCGGCCTCCCCCAGTGCCCAGACTACGCCGGCCGGGTAAGCGGCCCACGAAGTCACCACACCCGGTGTCAGTTCGGCCACCGCGAGGTCGACGACCCGCCCGTCGCCCTGGGCGCTGTGCAGCCTCAGCTGTCCGTCGTCCCGTCGGCGCGCTGCAAGCAGTGTGGTCTGCGGGATGGCGATGGGCAGGGCGAGACCGTCGTTGTAGTCCGTGTGCTCGCCGATCAGGTTTACCCTGCCCGGCGCCGCCCAGATCCCGTCCGGGTGGGCGCCGAAAACGTTCCGGAACATCTCGTTCACGAGGACACCTCGCTCGCGAAGGCCCAGGCGTCGGCCACGATGGCGTGCAGGTCCGTGCGGCGCGGCCGCCAGCCGAGGAGGGCGTGGGCGCGGGCGGCGGAAGCGACGAGCTCGGCCGGATCCCCACCCCGGCGCTCGCGGACGATGGTCGGGATATCACGGCCCGTCACTTGCCTGACGGCCTGCACGACCTCCCGCACCGTGAAGCCCTGGCCGTTTCCCAGGTTACAGATCAGGTGCTCTCCGGTACGGGCCGCCCGCAGGGCCAGTAGGTGGGCCTCGGCGAGGTCGGCGACGTGGATGTAGTCGCGTACGCAGGTTCCGTCGCGTGTCGGGTAGTCGTCGCCGTAGATCTCGATGTGCGTGCGTCGCCCGAGAGCCACCTGAAGGACCAGCGGGATGAGGTGCGACTCGGGGTCGTGGCGCTCGCCGTGGCGGGCATGGGCGCCCGCGACGTTGAAGTACCGCAGCGACACGGCGGCCAGCCCGTGGGCGGCCGCCTCACCGCTGATCATGTGGTCGACCGCGAGCTTGGTGGCGCCGTACGGGCTCGTCGGCGCGGTGCGGGAACGCTCCGTGATCGGCACCTTGGCGGGCTCGCCGTAGACCGCCGCGGTCGAGGAGAACACCAGCCTGCGCACACCGGCACGGCGCATGGCGGTGATCAGCTCCAGCGAACCAGCCACGTTGTTGCGCCAGTACTTCTCTGGATCGGCCACGGATTCCGCGACCTGCGAGGATGCGGCAAAGTGCAGCACCCCGTCATATTCGGGGCTCAGCAGGGTGGCGGCCTCCGCGACCCCGCCCCGGACGAATTCGGCCCCGCCCGGAACGCCTTCGGAGGTTCCTGTCGTCAGGTTGTCGAGCACGGTCACATGGTGGCCCGCCTGAAGAAGATGAGCGGCTACCACCCCGCCCACATATCCGGCGCCTCCGGTGACGAGATAGCGGCTCATGACGCCACCTCCCGCAGTCGCGCGGCGGCGACCTCCGGCGAGATGTCGTTGACGAAGGACTCCATGCCGGATTCGACCCCGGCGAGGAACTTGAGCTTGTCGGCCGAGCGACGGACCGTAAACAGCTCCAGGTGCAGGGCGAGTTCACTTCCGCCGGACTTGGGAGCCTGATGCCAGGCGGAGATATAGGGCGTGGGGGCGGCCACGGCTGCGCCGCCCTCCTGGATGAACAGGCGGTCGAACCTACGCAGCAGCTCCAGGTAGATGACCGGAAACTCCGCACGCTCGGCCTCCGTGAGCCGGGTGAGGTCGGGGATCCGGCGGTGCGGGTAGAGGTGCACCTCGAAGGGCCAACGGGCGGCATACGGCACGAACGCCGTCCAGTGCTCGCCCGCGATCACCACCCGCGATGCCGCGGACCGGGCCTCCGCCAGCAGGTCCTCGAACAGGTTCCGCCCCGTGGCAGCCCGGTGCGTGTCCGCGACGGCGACCATTTTGGTCGTCCGGGGGGGAATGAAAGAAAACGCGTAGATTTGGCCGTGCGGATGCGCGAGGGTGACGCCGATCTCCGCGCCCCGGTTCTCGAAGCAGTAGATTTGCTCGATCCCCGCGAGAGACGCCAACTGCTCGGTGCGATCGATCCAGGCTTCGAGGACGAGTCGGGCTCGATCCTCGGAGAGGTCGGCGAAACTCTCGGCATGCTCGGAGGTGAAGCACACCACCTCACAGCGTCCGATGCGGCCGGCGAGGGAGGGGAAGCGGTTCTCGAAGACGACCACCTCGTAGGCCGGAGCCGGGATCTCGCTGCTATGCCCGTCCGAGGAAGGGCAGAGGGGGCAGATATCGGTCGGCGGATGGTGGACGCGCCCTTGGCGATGGGTAGCGATCGCCACCCAGTCCCCGGTCGCCCGGTCCAGCCGCAATTCCGCCTGGCTCTCCACAGGCTCCAGCATGCGCCCGTCGAGGGCGTCGCGGTCGGCGCTGTCGACCAGGTCGAAGTAGATCAGCTCGCGGCCGTCCGCGAGCTTGATGGTGGTTCTCTTCACGAAACCCGCCCGTCTCGTCGATGTGCGGCAGCTCCAGTCGGGCCGCACACCACAAGAGTAAACATAAACAAACTAGAGTCAACACCAATCGATCGGCCTGCCCACTTCAGCCTTGCGACGTCCCGAGGAGAAGCAGACCCGACAGGTGCCGGCCCTCACCGAGAGGGACAGACTCCTCGCGGTCCGCTCCATCGCCCTACCCCCGACATGTTCGCCGGCATCGCACCCCAGTGATGGCGGGCGGCAGGCGAGGGCCGCAACTGAAGCTTCCCCTTGATCGCGGACACCTGGAGACTGGGATCTGAGGTTCCAGAAGAAGTAGTGCCAGGTGGGAAGCTGTCGGAACGGGCTCACAGGAGGCGTCCTCCTCGGCGGCCGCCCAGCCACCGCTACTCGAACGACCGCTGACCTCCTGGCCCGCCGAACCGCTCTTAACTACGGATTAGGTGATGTCGCCGCACCAGCGGGTGTCGACTGCTGCCGGGTCGGGCCGGAAGTCGCGAAGGACCAGGTCAGGACGGATTGCCGCGTGCGGGTCGACGATAGTGGTGCGATGGCGTCGCCTGCGGTGCCGGCCGGCGAGGCCGGCTTGCCGCATCAGGCGGGCCACCCGCCGGCGACCACAGTCGGCACCCTCGCGTTTGAGGACGGCATGGACACGCGGAGACCCGTAGGTTCCGCGTGATTGCCGGTGCACGGTGGTGATCCGCTCGGCCAGCTCAGCGTCTCGCGCCGCGCGGGGACCGAGGGCGCCGGCACGGCGGTCGTAGTAGGCGGTTCGGGAGACCTCAAGAGTTCACACGCCCGTTTGGCGTTGTGACCTGCAGTTTTCTCCGCCTCGATGAACGGGTGCACGTTCACCGGGTCTCCGTCGCGAAGAAAGCCGTCGCACGCTTGAGGACCTCTACGTCCTCCCGCAGCCTGCGGTTCTCCCGACGGAGCACGGCCAGCTCCTCGCGTTCGCCGCTGGTCAGACCGTCCCGGTCGCCCGCGTCGACCTCGGCCTGCCTCACCCAGCCCCGCACCACGGTCTCGGTCAGATCGAAGTCCTTCGCGACCTGACCGACCGAACGGTCACCGCGCCGGCACAGACCGACGATCTCGGCCTTGAACTCCGCCGTGAACGCGCCGAGGACGCACCTTCTTCCTCCCCATGCTCTCCATGATGAACATCATCCTTCCGGGGCCAAAACCCTTGATCTCGGATGTCCGCCAAAGCGAAGCAAGCCCAGTCTGCTTCTCCCAGGAGGTCCCGTTCAGCGGCCGGCCGTGGATAAGCACCACCGGCTGTCCCGTCCCATAGCGATGTCTGCCCCGCGTCGGCCGCTGCGGCGGTACCTGCCGCACCGCGTGGCATTTCTGGAGGTCACGGGCGTGCATCAATCCGAAACCCGCGCTTCACTCTGTTGACGTATGGCGGAAACAGCGCTTTTCTCTGTTGCATCAAGTTTGAACACGGCTGACTATGGTGGATTCCTCGCTGAGGAAATCGTCCATCGTGTGCTCGTCGATCGAGGTCGGACACATTCCTCCTTCGAACGGCCACCTCAGGCTCTGCAGCCTCAGGTGGCGAACGGTCGGCCCCGAAACTCAGTCCCATCGCACGTGCCCCACTGGTCGCCCGGTGCGACCCGTCCAAGCAAAGGGATCGACATGCTCACTCACCACCACCGCCGTCCGGTAGCGGCCGCGGCTCTGGGCCTGGCCACGATGCTCGTCCTGTCCTCCTGCTCCAGTGGCCAGGAGGCGGCCGGCGGGACCGCGGACGTGGGGAAGGTCGACGGGAAGATCTCCCTGACCTACCTGCAGAAGCAGGGCGACCAGGAGTACTTCATCGGCGAGGCCGCCGGCGCGAAGGCGAAGGCGAGCGAGCTCGGTATCGACCTGAAGGTGGTGAACCTGGGCAACGACGCCAACAAGACCGTGAGCGAGGCCCAGGCGGCCATTTCGCAGAAGAGCAACGGGCTGATCGTGGTCGTTCCCGACCCGGCCGTCGGGCCGCAGGTCGTTCAGCTGGCGAAGACCGGCAAGGTGGCGCTCCTGACGTCGGACGACCAGATCTGCAGCACCGGCCCCGACCCCGCCGCCTGCGGTGCCGACGGCCTGGTACCTCGCATCGGCTTCAGCGGCCAGCAGATGGGTGGTGAAGTCGGCAAGCGGGCCGCCGAGGAGTTCAAGAAGGTCGGCTGGAACCCTGCCGAGACGCGCACGATATCGGCCTGGAAGCAGGACGTCACCGTCTGCACCGACCGTGTCAACGCCTCGAAGAAGGCGTTCGCGGAGGCTGCGGGTACGCCGGTGCAGAACATCGACGTGCCGACGGACAACTCCCCGACGGGCGCTCAGGACAAGATCGCCGCGACGATCACCGCCAACGCCTCCGTGAAGAACTGGGTGGTCTGGGGCTGCAACGACGAGAACGTGCAGGGCGGGGTCACCGCCCTGGAGAACGCCGGCTTCAAGGCCGACAACGTGATCGGCGTCGGCCTCGGCGCCTATCTCGCCTGCAAGAACTGGAGCTCCGGCAAGCCGTCCGGCATGAAGGCGGCGCTCTTCATCAACGGCAAGGATGTGGGCGCCCTGGCCGTGCAGACGATGTTCGACAAGCTCAAGAACGGCAAGGATTTCCCCAAGGAAGCCTTCGCCCCGACCAAGATGGTCGACGCCTCCAACTGGAAGGACGCGGGCGTCACCTGCGGCTGATGCCGAGCCCCGGCCCGGGCGGGTACGGCAGCAGCCGCAGCGGCAGCCGTACCCGCCCCCGGTACCTACCACCGCCGACCGGCAGCGTCGCCGGCACGAACGCCCCCACGTAACCCCAGCTTGCGAGGCCCCTATGACCACAGCCGGTACAGAGCCACCCGCCTCAGCCCAGGACCCCGGTGAAGAGATCTCCGTCGAGAACATCACCAAGCGCTTCGGCGCGGTCCAGGCGCTCAGCGGCGTCACGCTCACCTTCCCCCGGGGCCGGGTAACTGCCCTCATGGGGGAGAACGGCGCGGGCAAGTCGACCCTTCTGAAGATCCTCACGGGTGACCACCAGCCCACCCAGGGGAACATTCTCTGGGACGGGCGTCCGCGGACCCTGTCGTCACCGCATGACGCCCACAAGGCCGGGATCCGCATCATCCCCCAGGAACCCGAGATCATCCCGCACGTCTCGGTCGCCGAGAACGTCTACGCGGGGGCCCTGCCGCGCCGCACCGGGCGCCGCCTCGACCGCGCCGAACTGAGCCGACGCATCACCACGGACCTGGTCCGCCTCGGCTTCGAGAAGGTGATCCACCCCGATCAGCTGGGTTCCGAACTCACTCCCGCGCAACGTCAGCTGGTGGAGATCCTGCGGGCGCTGACGGGTGATGCCAAGGTCATAGCCTTCGACGAGCCCACCTCCTCCCTCTCCGAGAACGAGGTCGAGGCACTCTTCGGCCTGATCGACCGGCTCCGGGACCAGGGCATCGCCGTCATCTACGTCTCCCACCGCATGAAGGAGATCTTCCGCCTCGCCGACCGCATCGCGGTCCTGCGGGACGGCACGGTCGCCGGCGTGCTGGAAGCCGGCAACACCAACGAGGGCGAGGTCGTCCGCCTGATGGTCGGACGTGACCTGTCCTCCCTGTTCGTGCGACAGGACGTCGCACGCGACGAGGTGGTCCTGCAACTGGAGGGCGTCACCACGGACGACGTCCACGACATCGACCTCCAGGTCCGGGCCGGGGAGGTCGTCGCCCTGGCCGGACTGATGGGTGCCGGACGGTCCGAGCTCGCCCTCGCCCTCGCCGGCGACCGGCCCGTCCGATCGGGGCGCATCTCCGTGAACGGCCTGCCGCTGCGTCTGCGCAGCCCTCGGGACGCGATCCGCGCGAGCATCGGTCTCGCCCCCGAGGAACGCAAGGCCCAGGCGCTCTTCCTCCACCGCTCCATCCGGGACAACACCTCCCTGGTGAGCCTGGACCGGCTGCGCCGCTGGCGCTTCGTCCAGAGCCGCCAGGAGAAGGCGGTGGCTCAGGACTTCTCCGACCGGCTGCGGGTGCGCACCCCCTCGATCGAGCACGAGGTGCGCAAACTGTCGGGCGGCAACCAGCAGAAGGTCGTGCTCGCCCGATGGCTGCTGCGCAAGCCCAAGGTCCTGATCCTGGACGAGCCGACGCGCGGAATCGACATCGGAGCCAAGGCCGAGATCTACCGCATCATCGCCGACCTCGCCCGGGAAGGGGTCGCCCTGCTGGTGATCTCCTCCGAACTCCCTGAGGTCCTGGGGCTCGCCGACCGGATCGTCGTGATGCAGAACGGCCGCATCACCGGCGAACTCGACCGGTCGGAAGCCACGGAGGAAGCCATCCTCAACCTCGCCATGGCCGACGACCTCGCCCCCGTCGCATCCGACCGACCGCTCACCGACTCCGCCGATGGAGACGTTCGATGACCACCACCCAGACGCCGGCCACCACCGAGAACCTCCCCGCCCCGGCGCGGAAGACCGCAGGAGCACTGCTCTCCTCGCTCGGCGGGCAGAATCTCAGCCTGATCGGCGCCCTCGTCCTCGTCCTGGCCCTGTTCGGGGTCCTGAACGACAACTACCTCAGCCTCGCCAACATCCAGGTCATCGGCGAGGCGGCGACGATCACGGGCCTGCTCGCCATCGTGCAGACCGTCGTGATCATCTGCGGAGGGCTCGACATCTCCGTCGGGTCCCAGGCAGGCCTCGCCTCCGTCGTGAGCGCCATGGTCTTCACGTCCGGCGGATCCAACCCCTACCTCGGGATGGCCGCCGCGATCGGGATCGGCGTCCTCGTCGGCGTGGTCAACGGTGTGGCCATCGTCTACGGTCGGGTCAACCCCACCATCGCCACGCTCGCGGGCCTGGCCGCCTACAAGGGCGTCGCCCAGCTCGTCTCCGGTGGTCGCGCGCAGGGCTATGTCCTCAACGATCCCTTCTTCGTGTTCCTCGGCCGGGGAAAGATCGCCGGAGTACCGGTCATGATCTGGATCCTGGTGGTCGTGGCCCTGGCGGTGCACGTCATGCTGAAGTACACGGACATAGGCCGCAATATCTATGCGATCGGCGGCAACGACACCGCGGCGCGCCTGGCGGGCATCAACATCAACAAGTACCTGGTCGCCGTCTACGCGCTCATCGGCGTGGTCGCGGCGGTCGCCGGCATCCTGCTCACCGCGCGGACAGGCTCGGGACAGCCCGTCTCGGGCAGTGAGGGCCTCGAACTCAAGGCCATCACGGCGGCAGCGCTCGGTGGCTGCGCCCTCAAGGGAGGCAAGGGAGGCATCGGCGGCACGCTCCTGGCCGTGGCACTGCTCGGCGCCCTGGAGAACGGCCTGACCGTCGAGGGCATCAACACCTTCTGGCAGAACGTCGCCCAGGGCGCCCTCCTCGTCGCCGCCGTCGTCATCCAGCAGCGCCGCACCGGCGAACGGGCCGTCGGACTCCCCCACTGACACGGCGGACACGACCCGCACGACGGTGTTGAGGTGCGCATGACGAGGCCGCTGGAGGATGGGCCTCGTCGAGCCGCCTACCCCCAACCGGATCGCGGCAAAGGGGCTCGGGAGGACAAACGATTTCTCCAGCCTGAAACACGATCAATCACATCGGGCGTGAGGGCGATTCGGAAGAGGTTACTGGTGCCGTCCATAACCCCTGTAAGGCTCGGCGCCGACACCGGCGCGCGGCAAACAGATACATTTCGGAAAATATGTCCCTCGGTGCAACGGTTCGGCGCATCCCGTCGCATGAACCCTTACCTGCCCTTGTTGTGTGCGGTGTACAGTTGATTTCTGTCTGGAATTGTTAGAGATCATAGGATGGGATTGTGACGGAGTCGGCACCACTGGCGGCCCAGCGGAGAGAAGTAATCCTCGATACCGTGCGCCGCAAGGGGGCGGTGCGCGTGGCCACACTCGTCGAGCAGCTCGGTGTGTCCGACATGACCATCCGCCGCGACCTGGACGTGCTCGCCAAGGCCGGGTCGGTCGAGAAGGTGCACGGTGGGGCGGTGAGCACCTCCGGCACCACGTGCGACGAGCCCGGATTCGAGACCAAGTTCACCCTGCAGTCCGCGGCCAAGGCCGCGGTCGCCGAAGCGGCTGCCCAGCTGGTGCAGCCCGGCAGCGTCGTGGCGATCTCCGGAGGGACGACGACGTACGCCGTCGCACACCGTCTGCGCGACATCGCGGGCCTGACCGTGGTGACCAATTCCCTGCCCGTCGCGGAGCTGCTGCGGTCATCCGGGGCGGAGGACGGTTCCGCCGGCCCGACCCTGCTGGTCACGGGCGGGGCCCCCACCAAGTCAGCCTCGTTGGTCGGGCCACTGGCGGACCAGGCGATCCGCTCCCTGCAGGTCGACCTCCTCATCGTCGGCGCACACGGCGTTTCCGAGCGCGCCGGCGTGACCACTCCGAATCTGGCGGAAGCGGAGACCAACCGCACCTTGATCTCCGCCGCTACCAGGTTGGCCGTCGTGGCCGATCACAGCAAGTGGGGCGTCGTCGGGCTGAGCCGGTTCGCCGGCCTGTCCGACATCGACTACTTCGTGTCCGACGACGGCCTGGCCGAGGAGGCGCGCACCGCCCTCGGCGAGCAGGTCGGCCGCCTGATCCTGGCGGACACCCAGGGGGCGTGAACCTGCCCTCGGCAAGGTGGGTTGAGTGATTGGGCCCTGACCCCGGATTTTGGACACCGGAGAGACTTGGATCTTGATGCAGGGTCAGTTGCATGATCACCTTGTGTCCGGGTTCATCCGGTGAGACCCAGGGCAGCAAGGGGCCTGCGGCAGTCGCGGGCGGTGTGACGTAG
>NZ_JBIWCL010000055.1:0-13345 GCF_044761485.1 Streptomyces sp. NPDC097617 | reverse complement strand
CACTGCGTTCATCACCCACCCGAAGCGGGACGCTCCACCCAACTCCGGTCCCCTTCCGGCGAACCGGACAAACTCGATCTTGCAAGAGACCCTGGATCTTGATGGTCCAGGAGAACGGAGTCCCCGTGGGGATGAAGCACTACCCCGCCGAGTTCAAGGGGGACGCGGTCACGTTGTGAAGGGCTGGCGCCTCCTGCGGAAGCTCCGCTGCAGCACCAACCGAATCACCGACATCGTGAAAGCCGTCGTCGTCCTTCACCACGCCTCAACCTGAGGTTGGAAAAGGCTCACTGGAAAGAGGCACTGAACCAGTTCTCACTCTTCTTCGAGAACCGCCTCAGCATCCAATGACACCAACCGACTTACACAAGATCGCTGACACGCCCACCCGGAACGGCTCAAGGATAGGGATGGTCAGGGTGCTTACCCAATTCCGGCAGTGCGCTCAGGGGTTGGCGGATGCCGCGGTGGTAGCTCCACCCGGATGGTGAGGCCGCCTGTTGGATTGGCTCGCATGTCCAGCCTTCCACTGTGCGTGGCTGTCACTGCACGGACCACGGACAATCCAAGGCCTGCCCCTTTCCGGCGGCCGTCGCCTCGCTGAAAGGGCTCGAACAACGTGGGCAGATCAGACTCGTCGATGATGGGACCGGTATTGACCACCTCAATGAATCCACCCCCCTCGTCGGTGAGTCCCGTCATGATGCGGACCGAGCCGTGTTGGTTGTTGTGCCGGAAGGCATTCGTTATCAGGTTCCCTACGAGCTGCCCAAGGAGGGATGAGTCACCCCACACCCAAGCGGTACGCAACTGGGCGTCCACCAGGAGTTCCGTCACACCTGCCTCGGCAATCGCATCGGTGATCGCCTTCCGTGCCTCTTCGGCAAGGTCGGCTGCGGCAGGCAGAAGCACGCCGCTCTCGCCCTTAGCCAGAGCCAACAGAGCGGCGATCAAGCGTTCGCTGCGCATGGTGGCCTCCAGTGCGCGGGTGACATGGGGCAGCAAGTCGGGCGGTATTCGTCCCTGTGAAAGCGGGATCTCCAGGGCAGTCCGTTGCACGGTCAGGGGGGTACGCAGCTCATGGGAGGCATGGGCGGTGAAGCGCCTTTGTGCGGCAAAACTACGCTCGAGGCGGTCGAGCATGGCGTCGAACGTGTCTGCGAGTTCCCTGACCTCGTCGTCAGGCCCGATCAAAGCCAGCCGTGCGTGCAGGTTACGGTCCCCGATGTCGCGGGCGGCCGCCGTAACCTGCCCGATTCGGGACAGTCCACGTCGCGCGACCCACCAGCTCGCGAGCAGGGAAAGGAAACCCGCGACGATGAATAGGAGGAGAGAGCGCTTCAACAACTCGTCCATGACGGCGTGCTCGAATTCCGCAAAGCTCTCGGTGCCACTCGTTGGCATGGATTGGCCGTAGGAGCCGCTCGCCCCTCCTGCGTCGGAGGCTGCGGAAGTTACTGAGCCTACGGTTTGACCCATGACTGTCTGTCTGTTGCGTCCGATAATTTGCCCGACGCTCGCCCAGACCGAGGCGAGGAGAACCCCTCCGCCGACGACGAAAACGGCCGTGTTGAGCAGGGCGAGCCGTGTCCGGATCGTCAGCTGGCCGAAAAGCCGGGTCATAGCCTGTATCCACATCCGGGCACCGTCTCGATGAGGGGCGGCGGGCCTAGCTTGCGGCGCAGTTGGTGGACTGTGACCTTGACGGTGGTGCTCTCGGGCGCATGGTCGTACTCCCACACCAGTTCCAGCAGAGCCGCCGGCCTCAAAGGGGCGCCGTCAGCAGTCATCAGAGCCTCAAGAACACCGAACTCCTTCGGCGTGAGCCGCAACAGGCGCCCCTCACGCTCAGCAATTCGGCGGATGCTGTCCAAGCGCAGGCCTCTGCGTTCGAGTACGGCCGGGGAGCCGCAATGCCCTCTTCTGGCCAATGCCTGCAGGCGGGCCACCAGTTCGACGTACGAGAAGGGCTTGGCGAGATAGTCGTCGGCACCCTTGCCCAAGCCGTCAACGAGGTCAGCCAGCGAACCGGCCGCAGTGAGCATGAGGATCCGAGCCGGGTATCCCGCCGAAGTGAGCATGCGGCACACGGCGTCCCCGTGAATCACCGGCAGATCACGGTCCAGCACCAGGACATCGTAATCGGCTACAGCAGTCATCTCCATGGCCACGCCACCGTCCAGGGCAACATCTGCGACGATGCCCGAGGAACGTAGCCCGGCGGCAATCATCTCGGCCAAGGGCTCCTCGTCTTCCACAACCAGCACGCGCACTGCCTCTCCCTTCGCCCTCGTTTGCCGAGAGTCTGCCGGATCGCAGGTTAGGTGGCGGTTAGCCAGACTTCACCCGCGGCCAACTAGCAGTCCCGTACACCTGTTTCAGCGGGCCAGTCCGGTGCCGCGAATCTGGCGGAGGAAGCATGCGACGCACACTCCTGTCCTGTACAGCGGTACTAGCGTTGGGGGTAGCCGTATCCATGACGGCCTGTACGTCTTCCAATTCTGGCGCGCCCAAGGTTGCGGGTGCCGACGGCAAGTCTGACGCGCAGGGCAACCAGCAGGACCCGAAGGAAGTGATGCAGGCGTACATCAAGTGCATGCGGGAGATGGGGTGGGAGGTGAAAATGGACAATTCGGGCCATGTGACAGATAACACCCCGGGAGAGACCGGAACGCCGATGAAGGAGGCTTTCGAGGAGTGTGAAGCGAAGGTTCCCGGCATGAAACAGGTCCGGGAGAAGAGCAAACCGCAGGACTTGGCGAATGCCCGCGGATTGGCCAAGTGTCTCCGGGAGAACGGAATCTCGAACATGGCGGACCCCGACGGCGGGGGCCTCATACGCCCGAAGGACGCGGTGGGCGGGAAATGGGACAACGCCGTACGTATCTGCGAGAAGAAGTTCCCCGGTATAGGCATCGGTGAAAGCACGGAGCAGGCCAAGTGAAGCCTCCTGTGAACGAGAAGGAATCGGAGGGGGAAAAGAGCGACCTTCGAACAGGAGAGCGTGGCAAGCCACAGCAGGGGTGCCGTCGGGTTACCGCTTGGATCGCCGTTGTGACCGTTGCGGCGGCCTGCGGAGCACTGACCGTGAGGAAGTGGCCGACTGGCGAGGGGGACTCCGCCAAGAATCTCAAACGCCACTCGACGACGCCCGTTCAGCGCACCTCGTTGGCGTCCGGGCTGCGACTCGACGGCCGGCTGGGTCACTCGCCGGCTGACGAGATATCGGTACAGGGGCAAGGCACTTTCACCCAGCTGCCCAAGAACGGTGATCACGTCCAGGTCGGCAAACCACTGTACGAGATCGATGCGCAGCCCGTCATCCTCTTCCGCGGTACCCGCCCTTTCTGGCGTGCACTGGCAACGGGTATGAGCAACGGGCCCGACATCAGAATCCTGGAACGTAACCTCGCTGACCTGGGCTATGCGGACTCGGCCAGTTTGACTGTCGATGACAAGTTCACGGATGCCACGGCTGCTGCCGTCAAACGGTGGCAGAAGGCAATCGGCGTGCGGCAGACAGGTGCGGTCGAGATGGGCCGGGTCGCCGTACTTCCGTACGGGGACGTCTGGGTCGAGGAAGTCGTCGCCAAGTTCGGCACTGCGGCGGGATCCAACGGTCCAGTGCTGAAGGTGACGACTCCAGATGTCTACGCCACCATCAAACCCAGCGAAGAGCAGCTTCCCCAACTACTCCCAGGGAGTGAGGTCACGGTTCAGTTGGACGCCGGGAGCAGCATTCGCGGAGAGATCACCTCCATAAAGCGGGACACCACGGGGGACAAAAGCGGTGATGGATCCGGAGAACGTGACCAAGCCAAGTCGACTGTCACGATCCGCCTCGACGATCAGAAGACGGCGGCTGCTGCCTTGAGCAGCGGACGTGTGGGAGCCACTGTCACCGTGCCGGAAAAGAATGCAGACAACGTGCTTGTGGTCCCGGTGACCGCGTTGCTTGCCAAGACCGGGGGCGGCTATGGAATCGAGATCGTCAAGTCCGATACGGCTGACCCGGAATTCGTCGCAGTGGAGGTAGGACTCATCGTCGCCAACCAGGCCGAGGTCAAAGGCCAGCTCAAGGAAGGTGACAAGGTGGTGGTCCCCAAATGAGTGAGCACGGACAGGAGCGATCTCCCGTTCTGCAGTTGGAAAATGTTGTTAAGGAGTACGACGGCAACCCTCCTGTGCAAGTGCTGCATGGCATCGACCTAACCGTTCGCGAGGGGGAACTCCTCGCGGTGGTCGGCCCATCTGGGTCAGGCAAGAGCACACTTCTATCGCTGATAGGAACACTCGACCGTCCCACGTCTGGGCGGATCCACCTAGAAGGCCGTGATCTGACGGACCTGAGTGACCGACAGGTCGCTGCGCTACGAGCCCGGAGAATCGGGTTTGTCTTCCAGCAGTTCTTCCTGCTGTCAGGCCTGACAGCAGTGGAAAACGTAGCGACCGGTCTTCTGTATACAGGCGAAACCGTCCGGCGAAGGCAGGAACGAGCTGAAAGCGCGCTGCGGGACGTCGGCCTCGCCCACCGATTTGATCACCGGCCCGATCAGCTCTCGGGCGGCGAGAAGCAGCGCGTAGCCATCGCCAGGGCCTTGGTCGGCCAGCCTGGCCTCCTGCTTGCAGATGAGCCCACCGGCGCCCTGGACACCGGCGCCGGAAAAGGCGTCGTCGACTTGCTGCTGAAGCTGAACGCGCAGGGCACGACCGTCGTTGTCATCACCCACGACCGAGACTTGGCGGCCTCTCTCCCCCGGCAGGTGGGAATTCAGGATGGTCGCATCGCGTTTGATGCATGCACAGACGCCCCGTTCAGCTGGAGCTCCGCGCAGGGGGGCTCCGCATGACCTACAGCTTGCCCCGACCTGCACGATTGCGACCAGCCGAGCTACTCAGACTGGGGCTGATCGGCCCTCGGACCCGTCGCCTACGCTCGGCACTGTCCGCCCTCGGTGTCGCTCTGGGAATTGCGGCGGTCGTTGCTATCACCGGGATCTCGGCATCGAACCAAGCCCACCTCCTCGACCGCTTCGACCGCCTCGGCAGCAACCTGGTCACCGTCTCGCCTGGAAAGAACCCCAGCGGCGCAAAGGTGCCCCTGCCCGATACGGCGACAAAAATGCTCGGAAACATCCCGCCCGTGGAACAGATCAGCACCACCGCAGACACCAAGGCGAACATCTACCGTAATGATGCTGTCCCGTTGAGTCAGACCAACAGCCTGCACGTACTGTCAGCGCAAGATGACCTGCTCAAGACCATACGGGGAGAACTGAGTTCCGGCCGCTGGCTGGACCGTGCCACCGAACGCCTTCCTGTAGTAGTCCTGGGCCACGGTGCTGCCGAGCGGCTGGGTGTGGAGGCCCCAGGGGAGACCGTCTGGCTTGAAGGCAAAGGACTGGCCGGCGCATGGTACGGAGTGATCGGCACTTTGCAGCCGAACGAGCTCGTGCCGGACATCGACGACACCGCGCTCGTGGGCACGCCTCAAGCGATCGCCGCATTGGGCGGCGAACGCACACCATCCACTGTCTACCTGCGCATCCACCCCGAACGAGTCAACGATGTACAGGGGGTCGCCGCAGCCACTGCGAACCCGGCCAAGCCGTCCATGGTTGCTGTCTCTCGCCCCTCTGACCTGCTCAAAGCGCGTGCTGAGACAAACACCGCTCTCTCCGGCCTCCTGCTATCCCTCGCGGGCGTCGCCCTGCTCGTCGGGGGAGTCGGGATCGCGAACACCATGGTGGTCAGCGTCATGGAACGACGTGGCGAAGTGGGACTTCGCCGCGCGTTGGGGGCGCGCCGAGGACAGATCACCATGCAGTTCTTGATCGAGGCAGTATTGCTCGGCCTATTCGGCGGCTTGGCGGGTGCAGCCGCAGGGGTCACCGTCGTCTACACGTACGCGGCCATACAGGGTTGGCCTGCCGTAGTCCCCATGGTCTGGGTGCTGGCAGGGCCGGCGGTAGCTGTGGGGGTTGGCGCCGCGGCCGGGCTGTACCCTGCGCTGCGGGCGGCTCAGATGTCGCCTACCGGGGCTCTCCGCTCGTCGTGAGTATGGCGCCTTAGCTAAAGGTTGTTGCAGAAGGCTCGGTCTGGGCGGGCCGGAGTGGTGTATGGCCTGGTGTTTCACCGTGTCATGGCGAGGTTGTGCATGGTGGCGACGGCCTGGACGGGGTGGCGGAGGCCGTCTCCTTTCTGGCGGCAGTCGCGGAGGATCTTCCAGTTGTTCATGCGGGCGGAGGTGTGCTCGACGCGGGCCCGGACCCGGCGGTGTTCGGCGTTATGGCCTCTTCCTGGCCGCGCAGGAGGGGACGTCCGGCCCTTCTGCGGTGCGGGACGATCAGCTCGGTGCCCAGGTAGGAGCCGTCCGCGATGGACCGTCGTTCCGGCCGCCGCGGTCGGCAGGCCGGACTCCCGCCAGGCCTGAGCATCGGCCTTGTTCCCAGGCGCCGGGCGAGCCGAGACGACGACCAGGCGGGTGTTGGCGTCGATGATGACCTGCACGTTTGCCGAGAAACGGTAGTTGCGGGAGGAAGCTGCGACCTGCCGGTCCCGGACCGGGATGAGGGTGCCGTCCGGTTCGACCCTGATGTCCCAGAACGCCTTCCAGGAGGCACACCAGGAACGACGACGAGCGTGGTGAGGAGTGGATCACCACCACGACGACCGCCAGTTCGAGCACCACCGCGAGCAGTGGCTACCACGATGCTCATCGACAAAAAGAGCCACTGAGCGGGATGCGGGGCCGCGAACTGCGCGACCATCAGCGCCGCCCTGGTCTGCCTCGCTTCGGGTGCGAGTAGCACGGCGGGTCGTCTTCCGGCAGGGCAGGGTTGTGCGGTCGACCTTGAGCGGAGTCGCGACAGGGGACCGATCTGATCGTTGGCACAGCGGCACAGCTGCACAGAAAAGTAAGAAAATGTTCAATAATATTGACATTAGCGAACGGGAAACAGCAATATCAAACATAGCATGCGGTAGGTCACGCCCAGAAAATGTTTCCGCGGCGGACCGCCAACAGCCAAGGGCAGGGCAAAGTGTGCGTGGCAGACCGAAGAATGCTCGTTGGCAGGGGCCGGGATCAGGAGAGGTATGCGAGGGCGGAGGGGCGGCTTTCGGTGAGCTGCTGCGCGCTCTGCGTCTGGCAAGATCCCTCACGCTGGAAGGATTGGCCGAGCGGTCAGGTGTAAGTGCACGGGGCATCGGAGATCTGGAGCGCGGGCGGCGGGCGTCTCCGCAACGCCGGACGGTGGCTGCGCTCGCGGAGGGTCTCCAGCTTGCGCATGCGGAGCGCAAGCAGCTGCTGGATGCCGCCAGGGCCAGACGCGCGCCGGAGGAGTACCGTGCCACGGGTGTGCGGTCCTTGCCGCGGAGCATAGACGACTTCATCGGCCGGGAGAAGGAGCTGGCCGTGCTGGCGGAGCTTGCTGAACTTGCACGGGTGGAAGGAGCTCCCGGCCAGGCGGTTGTGGTGGTGGTGAGCGGGCCTCCTGGGGTGGGAAAGACGAATCTCGCACTACGCGCTGCCTGCCAGCTCGAAGGCCGGTTCCCGGATGGGCAGCTAGTCGTGGACTTGTGTGGTGCAGACGAGGAGGCGCCGACTCCGGCCGAGCTGATCCTCGGATTGCTGAGGACGCTCGGGGTGCCCAACCGGGATCTCCTCAAGGCGGGACCGGCGGGTCATCCGGAGTTGTACCGGCGGATCCTGGCCGATCGAAGATCCCTGCTTCTTCTGGATAACGCCCGTGACGAGGCTCAGGTGAGGCCCCTGCTGCCGGGAACCGGTAGCTCCATGGTGATGGTCACGAGCCGACGCATGCTGACCGGCCTGGACAACGTGCATCGCCTGCCGATCTGCGAGCTGAGCGAACGGGAGTCGGCCGCATTTCTGACCAGCCTGGTGGGCTCCGAGCGAGCGTCTGTCGACCCGCCGGCGCTGGCGGACGTGGCCCAGCGCTGCGGCCACCTGCCGCTGGCATTGCGTGTAGTGGGCAACTGGCTAGCCACTCGGACTGGCTGGACTGCGCGCCGCCTGGCCGACCGGCTGGCCCTGGAAGACCGGCGACTGGAGGCGCTTACTGCTGGCGACCTCTGCGTGACCAACGCGTTCGACCTGTCTTACCGACGGCTCGATACCGATGCCGCCCGCATGTTCCGGCGCCTGGCTCTGGTTCCCGGTCCGGACGTGAGCGGGGGCTGCGCCGCTCAGATCACCGGCCAGGACCCGTTCGACGCTGAAGACACCCTTGAGGAACTGGTTGAGGCCGGCCTCCTGTGTGCAGACGGAAGCCGCTACCGGCTTCACGATCTGCTGCGGTTGTACGCCCGGGCCCGCCTGCACGCCGAGGAAGAGCCCCGGGACATTGACGCGGCGCGGGCGACGATGTATAGGTGGCTGCTGGAGACCGCCGTGCTGGCAGGCCGGCGATGCGAATTCGATCACGGTGACGCGTTTCTGACCTGGGAGGGCACGCCTGAGCTGTCTGATGCCGACGAGGCCGCTCAGTGGCTGCAGGCCGAGGGCCTCAACTGGCTGGCGGCCCTGCGTGCCGCTGCTGCGGCCGGTGACCACCTCTTGGTGGTGAAGGTGGCCGAGGGGCTGCGCGGGTTCTCACGCAGTTGGATCTTCTGGGCCCACTGGCCTGAGGTCTTCGGCATTGCCGCCAGATCCGCCCAACACCTGAGCGGTCCAGACAGGGGCGGGGGCAGTACCGGCGATTGAGCAGTGTGCATCGTGAAGTTGCAGGTCATGGGCCTGGTGTGCGGGCGGCTTGCCGTGCTCGCGCTGATTGGCGGCCGGTGTCCACGATGAAGATCGTCTGCCAGGGCAGCCGAGGCGGTTCTCGGGTTCTGCCGCGCCTGTCGTGAGGGCCCGCCTGCGATCCGTCGCCCTACGGATGCACCACGGGATCGCGGGGAGGGAGCGGGGGATGTCCGAGCTGGAGCGGATCACGGCTCGCCGGAGCGAGCTGGACGCACTCGCCGAGGAGCTGGGCATGCGGCTTGGGGAGGTCGAGGCGGAGCGGGAGGAGTTGGTGGTCGCCGAGCGGGTGCTGCACCGGCTGGCAGAACAGGACCGCCTCCAAGCGGAGGCCGCCGCCCTGGTGGCTCCGGTGAAAGCGCAGGTGGCGAGGCGTGCGGTGCTGCTGATCCCGCACCGCGACGACGAACCCGACGAGACCGCGCTGCCCGGTGACTACCGCAGGATCCTGGCGATCGTTCGGGCCGCCGATGGTCCGGTGCAGGTCAGGGCGGTGGGCGAGGAGCTGGGGCTTGAGGTGGGGTTGCGCGGGAAGCTGGAGCCGCTGCGGGCGAAGATGACCAAGCTCGCCGACCGGGGCTGGCTGCACAAACGGCCCGACGGGCGGTTCACCGCACGCCGGTAACCCGCGCCGGGACCGGGGCGGTCAGGGCGTAACCAGCGGGCCCCCGGCGGCAGTTGAGTTTGGTGTGAAGAAAAACAACCCTCACGCCGAGGGCCCTGACGGCCTTCTCTACACCGCCCGCCTGCCGCTGTCGAGCGCCACCCTGAACTACCTCGCCACCCTGATACGCGGCCATCTGAAGAAGATCGGCTCACCGTGGCGGGCCCTGCCTCCGGGGAAGATCGCGGGAATCGTGCTCGCGGTACTGCGCTGTGACCAGCGGCCCGGCGATCTGGCCGGCGGAAACGGGGTGCACCGAACCACCGTCACTCGCTGGGTCCGCGAGGTCGTCGGTCTGCTCGCCGCCCGCGCCCCACGCCTGGACCGCGGCCTGAAGATCACCCGAACGGGCGACGGAATCGTGCTGCTGGAGGGCTCCCTGATACGCACCCGGCGGCGCACCGGAACAGCGAACCGGAAGAACTATTCCGGCAAGCACAAATGCCACGGCCTGCTCGTGATCGCACTCACCGATGACAAGGGCCGTTTGCTCTGGGTCTCCGCGGTGCGGCCCGGACGCACCGCGGAGATCACCGCATGCCAGCACGACAAGCTCACCGCCCACCTTCGCGCGGCGGACTCGGAGCGATCGCCGACCTGGGCTTCGTCGGCCTGGACGACAGCGGCCCGGACGCCGACCCGGCAGTGATCACCGGCTACAAGGCCGCCCGCAACCGGCCCCTGACCCGCGGCCAGAAACTCTCCAACCACGCGCTGGCCGCGGTCCGGGCGCCGGTCGAGCACGGCTTCGCGCATCTGAAGAACTGGCGCGTGCTCAGCAAGGTACGCACCGACCCGAAGTTGGCGACCGCGCTGGTGAGGGCCCTGCTGGTTCTGACGAACCGCGAAGTCGCCCGCTGACCGGCGATCTTGACGGGAGTCCGCCCGCAACCAGTCCGAGCGCCCTGAAGCCCACGCACACCAGACCCGCGACCTGCAACTTCACGATGCTTACCGGTCATTGCGCCAACCATGAGGACTGCGCAAGGTCCGGCTTCAACAGTCGCACATCGACCAGCAGATGTCTTTGCGCAGCCGCTGGTCATCGAGTACGAGCTCGCGGATCGCCTCCGGGAGCTGATTGCGTTGCCACTGGCACTCGAGTCGTCCCGCGGTCTCGTTCTCGCCTTCCGGTGCCGCTGCACGTGCGGCCTTGATCGCGTAGGCGGCCGCGCCGAGCTCGTGAGCGGCGACGTGGGCGACGGCCCCGGCCTGGCCGACGGCGTACGCGGCATGTCGCGCCATTCGATCTGACCGGTCGGACGATCTTCGCCGTGGACACCGGCCGCCGATCAGCACGAGTCCCCCTACCGCCCCTCACACCAGACCCGTGCCCTGCAACTTCACGATGCACACTACTCATTGATGAGGCAAGCGGCGAGGCCTTCGAAGGCCCGAAACCTCGTCGCATCGTTTGTAATCCGCTTCGGAGCTGGCAGAGGCCCTGAAGGCGAGCGCGCACTGGCCGGACATGTTGTGGGCGGCCGACTCCTGGGTCACCAAGGAGGAAGGCAGGGCGTGGTAGTGGTAGCCCCGCTCCTCCGCGGTGTCGCTTCACGCCGGCAGCCCGCCGGGGCGGCGGTGCGAGTGAATTCTCCGCAACGGCCGGCACACCTCGTGCAGCGCTTCGAGGGCGAGCCGTGCCCCGCCACCCACCCGCAGGACAGTGAAACCACCGTGCTCGGTGCGCGGCCGTCCAGTCGAGCAGCGCGGTCGGTGTTCCCCATGTCTGCGTCTGCGCGCACTATCTTCGCGAGCCGCCGACACCGGACCGCGCGTTCGCGAAGGCGCGCTCCAGTGGTACGCGTTCACGTTGCCGACCGACCAGCACCGTGTCTCCCCGTTCCTCCCCCATGGCCATCCTTGCCGAGGGGCCGCCAGTCTCGCGCTCGTCGCCGTACGGCGCCGGACCAGGACAGAGTGCGTCGTCGGGCCAATTCCTGTGCACGGAGTGGAAGATCAGCAGGACGGAGCAGTCATAGCGTCGGGGCGTACTGAGCTGCGGGATCGCGGACGGCGATCTTCGTCATAGCTCCGAGAGGACACCCCATGTTCGATATCAATAAGGTCCAGGCCGCCCCGAGTGGGGATCTGCTTACGCCGGACAACTCGGTCATGCTGTTCGTGGACCACCAGCCGCAGATGTTCTTCGGTACTGGGAGCAGCGACCGTGCCGCCATCATCAACAGCACGGTGGGCCTTGCGAAGGCTGCCCGGGCGTTCGACGTGCCGGTTGTGCTGACCACTGTGGCCGCCGAGTCGTTCTCCGGTCCGCTGATGCCGCAGCTCGCGGATGTCTTTCCCGGTCAGGAAGTTATCGACCGTACGTCGATGAACGCCTGGGAGGACGAGGCGCTGGTGGCGGGGGTGAAGGCGACAGGACGCAAGAAGATCATCCTGTCGGGTCTGTGGACCGAGGTGTGTCTGGTGCTGCCTGCGCTGTCGGCGCTGGAGCAGGGTTACGAGGTCTATGTGGTCTCGGACGCCTCGGGTGGTGTCAGCCCCATCGCTCACGAGCATGCCGTCCAGCGGATGCTGGCCGCCGGGGCCGTGGCGGTGACGTGGGTGCAGGTGCTGCTGGAGCTGCAGCGCGACTGGGCGCGGCAGGAGACGTACGGCGCTGTGATGGAGGTCGTCAAGGCTCACGCGGGCGCTTACGGGCTCGGCGTCGTGTATGCGCAGGCCGTCATCGGCAAGCACGCGGCCGGCTGACCCCTTTGGACACCGTCATCCTGATCCTGCGTCTGCTGGTGGGCCTGCTCGGCGCCGGCCACGGAGTGCAGAAAACCAGCACGCACCTGGGCGGCCTGACGCCGTACCCGCTGTGGTAACGGCCCTCGGGCTCGCCGTGGGCGTGTCGGCAGCGGCCTGCTCACCCGGCTCGCACCGCGTCCCGGCCGCCGACCATCACTGAGCAGCCCGACCCGTAGGCCGGGCCTGCCGCCGCGCATACCCGCACGGCCCGGGCGGCCGGGTACCTGAGCCACAAAGCCACAGGAGCACACGATGGAACCCGCACCCACCACCGCACCCCAGCACGGCGGCGGCCAGCCGCCTCTGCACCAGAAGGGCGCGGAGACCCAGCCGTTCGGCACACTTGAGCCGCTTCCGATCGGCCTGGGGTACGACACACGCAGGTACGCCTGCCAGCGGTTGAACCATGTCCTCGCCGACACGCAGATCCTGTACGCCCTTTACAAGAAACTCCATTGGCTCATGCGCGGAGCCACCTTCTACTCGCTCCACCTGATGCTGGACGAGCACGCGGGGAAGCAGCTCGCCATCGTGGACGCGCTGGCCGAGCGGGTCCAGAGCCTCGGGGGCGTCGCCGCCGCGGACCCGCGCCACGTCGCGGAGCTGACGTCCATACCCCGCCCGCCCGACGGCGTCGAGAAGGTGCGCGTCATGCTGTCGCGGCTCCTCGACGCGCACAAGCGGATCCTCATCGACGCCCTTGACGCCGCCGCGCGGATCTCGGCCGAGGGTGACGAGGGCAGCAACGACCTGCTCATCTCCGAGGTCGTACGTACCGGTGAGACGCAGGTGTGGTTCCTGGCGCAGCACCTTGTGGACACGCCGTTGGTGCGCGGCTGATGGAGGAGACGTACGACGTCGTCGTCATCGGCGGAGGCCCCGGCGGCGAGGTTGCCGCCGACCGGATCGTCCGATCCGGGCTGACCGCGGCCATCGTCGAGGCGGGGGCGGTCGGCGGCGCTTGCTCCTACTGGGCGTGCGTGCCGAGCAAAGCGCTCCTTCGCCCCGGCGCGGCACGGCGGTCGGCGCGGTCGGTCGGCGGGTCCCGGCAGGCAGTTACCGGGGGGGGGGGTGCCTCTATGTCGTTCGTCAAGGCACCTCTGTCGGGTTTGGGGTGGTTCAGGGCTGCTGGGGTTATGCGGCGAGCTCGACGTCCTTCG
>NZ_JBIWCL010000054.1:0-16108 GCF_044761485.1 Streptomyces sp. NPDC097617 | reverse complement strand
GCTCACCTCGCCGACGGTAGAGACCGCTCCGCACCGTCACATCACAAACCCCTGCGGATCACCCCAACGAGGCACCCTCACAAGATCTGCACCCAACCACGTTTGGGGGTCTTCGCCAGAGTTGGGTGCGGGGGCGAGGCCGGCGCTACCACGTAGGGCGGCGTGCAGGCAGACATGGGTGTAGTCGTGCTGCCAGTCGATACCCCAGGGTGGGTTCCACCAAGGGTCGACGGCGGTGAGGGCGTCCAGGCGAGCGGTGTGCATGCGACCGCTGTCATGTAGGGCTCTTTGGCGGTTGAGCCAACGGAACAGGGGGCCGTCGCTGCTGCTGGGTGTCGTGGACAGGGCGAGAGTGCCGTGGGCGTCGGCGAAGGTGACGGCTTGTGCGAGGCGGTCTTCGAAGCTGCCCGGCGGGTGTGGCCAGGCGATGTGGAGGGTGGACAGGGCCAGGGCACGGTCGGGTGCGAGGCTGCCGTTGGCGTAGAGGGAGCGCTGTTGACCGATCCAGAGGCCGAGGGGGTAGCCGGAGAGGTCTACGTATTCGCTGGGGACGTTGAGGTGCTGGTGGCGTTCGTAGTATCCGACGGCGGCGGCCCACCCTGTTGCCCATACGCGGGTGTCGACCTCGTGGGATCGCAGGCTGGTGAGGGGGGCGATCTCGGCGGCTCGCTCGGGCGCTGGAGGAAGCGACTCCTTCAGGTTGGCGGGCTCTGAGGCGCTGCCGAGGCGCCGCCAGACTTTGGTGTCATGGTCACGCAAGCCGTTGAGTACCTCCCACAGGATCTTGAACTCGGATGATTCGAGAGCCTTCTCTGTGGTCTGCCGACGGCCGACGTAGATGGGGATGATCAGAAGGGCGACTTTGCCGGATCCGGGTGGCTGGCGGAGCGCACGGCCGAGGGCTTGGATGATGTCGGAGGGGCTGCTCTTGGGGTCAGCGAACAGGACCGCATCAGCGTCAGGTACGTCCACGCCTTCCCCTAGCACCCTGACGTTGGACAGCACTGCGCCGTCGACGGCGCCTGGGAATCTCGTGCGGTTGCTGAGGAGAGGAACGTTCTCAAACTCGGCAAGGCGGCCGTTGCGCTCGTTCAGGGGTTGACGACTGTGGAGGGGATAGGTCCAGAGCTTGCGGATACCGGTGCTGCGTGCGGCTGCGGTAACGGTGGCTGGCAGGGTCTGGCTGAACTGGTGGGCGTTGGCAATGCGGCTGTGAAAGCTGATGACGCGGCGTACCTTGTGGGTGGCCATGGCGCGTAGAAGGCTGACTTGAAGAGCGGACAGGCGCAGTCCGTCGATGTGCTGGGTGGCGCCGCGGCGTTGGAGTACTTCGCGCAGTTCTTCGTCATTGATGACCGGGACGACGATGCGGTAGTCGGCGAGAATGCCGCGGTCAATGGCGTCGGCCAGGCCGAGGCGGTATACGACAGGGCCGTAGATGGTGGGGTCGTCCATGGAGACGAGGGGCTCGGGCGCCGTCTGCGGGCCGGTGGTCGGTCGACGACGCTTCTTCTCAGGGTCGGGAAGCGCCCAGGTGCGGGGGGTGGCGGTCATGTAGAAGCGCCGCCGGGCGGGTATGGCGCTGTCTTTGTGGATGGCTGTCCACTGTTTGCTGCTGCTGCCGCTGCTGCGGTGCGCCTCGTCGATGATCACGATGGACCAGGGCGGCAGGCGGTGCGTCTTGTGTGCGCGGGCGAGTGGCGGCAGGGAGTCGTAGGTGGCGAAGACGACCGTGGGTCCGGTGTTGGAGGCTACGTGTTGGGCAATTCGGCGGGCGTCAGTGGTCAGGGGGAGCCGGATGGTGCGCGCCTGGCTCGGGGGGAGGGAGCAGACGCCGAGCATGTTCTCGATGATGCTGTGTCTGGCCCAGTGGGATGCAGTCTGGCTGATCAGGTTCAGTGACGGCACAACAACAAGGATGTTGCCGAGCTCCGCAAAATGCTCGCCGACTCGCATGGCAGTGAGCGTCTTACCGCTTCCGGTGGCGGAGTACATGGTCACGCGTGGCAAGTGGGTCAGTCCGCGCACGGCGGCTTTGAACGCTTCAAGCTGGTGGTCACGCATCTGGATGCCAACGCGCTTCATGAGGTGCGGCCTTCGATCTGTTCCTGCAGAGTCGGGCGTCTAGGGTTTGAGGACAAGGTACTTTGCTGAGTGCCACATTCGGCTTTGTCTCAGCGAAGTACTCTGTTTCATATCGAGTCCGTCGTTGCGGAGTTCACAGGGCACGGGACCATGGTTGGTCTGCGAGCGGGAGCAGGAATGCATTTGGTGCACATACGGCCACTGCCACTGCAGATCCGGTTCATCGTCGGGGAGTCCACGGGTTCGTATCTGACACGGCTCGCGTCCCGCAATGGGCTGGCGGTGGGCCGACTGCTGGACAGCCTCGGTGGTGGCCGTTCCGCACCCGAGGTGGATCCGCGCTACACAGAGCTGTACGTGAACCGGGCCGCCCGGGACCGCCTGGCTGCGCTGGTGGCACGGCCGGTGAAGGAGCTGGTCAGAGCACTGCCCAGCACCGGAGACGAGCACCTGCTGCGAGAGGGGGGTGGCCCGGCGTGGAGGTGGCCGTGGGCGCCGCACGGCGGGTTCCTGGTGAGGGGGTGTGCCCTGTGCGCCGCCGCACGGGAGACCGATGCACCCGTGTGGCTCATATGTTCAGATATGTGGCATATCTGCGTGCGGCATGGTCGCTTCAGCGACAATTCCCGCGATGACAGTGTCCCCTTCATCGACCTCTCCCCCGGCCCGCACGTGGTGGGGGCGGAACGCCAGCGCCAGGGCCTCGTCCGGCGGCTTGGGCCAGCGGGCCGGGCCCTGATAGCCGATGCCTTCGGCGTCCTCGCTCACGACGCGACTCACCTGCCGCGTCTGGGCACCGACCGCACCACGCCCCTGCGCCTGCTGCCCGCCGCGGTGAAACTGGCCTCTGCGATGGCATCGGTCGAGCGCCGCCGCCTCGAGGGACGCATCACGCCCACGGACTACGCGCAGTGGGCCGAGCAGGCCCCGTCGCAGTTCGGTCTGTTCATAGGCAGGGTCCTCGGAGTGTGGGCTGCGAAGCACCCCCTCCTCGGCGCGCCGGTTCCCAACGAGCGGCCCGGAACGTACATGCCTCTTACCGCTCCCCACGAGCAGGTGGGCAGCATGCAGTCCGTAGACGAGCTCACCTGTGTGCCATGGGATGTCCTCGCGGCCTGCGAGCGCCCTTATGGCTGACCGGAACAGTCCCGGCACCCGCGGACCGGAGCAGCCCGGTCCACTCACATCGGACGAGCAGAAGGACCTGCCATCGGGCATGGATGTCCAGGTGCACTACCGCAGTGCGGCGGGTCGCACCGTTGTGCATGAGCCGAGTCTCTTGCGCGGCGTCCCACTCGAGGAGGGCACCCCACTGTCCGAGCCACGTGCCTACCGGGGACGGCGGTCCATCCTGACTGAGTGGTTCTCCTCGACGAGCGGACTGACTGTGTGGTGTTCCAGCACGGTCCAGATGGACGCGGCGATGCTCCTCGACTTCGATGCGAACATCGTCTGCTTCCAGTCCGGCGTCGCCGAGCTGCACTGGCGGCATGAGGGACGACAAGGCACGGTCCGGCCCGCGTTCTTCGCTCGCACACGCGATGGCCAGCGGCTCGTCATCCCCCATCGCTCCGTGCCCCGGCTGGCCGGTCTGGAGGAATGGGTGATGCGTCAGGCAGCTGCTGCGGCGAACTGGCAGATCCGTCCGCTGCAGGTACCTGAAGGAGTGCTGCAGTCCTCGCTTCGGTGCGCAGCCCACTTCCGCGGTACCGAGTTCGCCCCCGGGATCCAAGCCCGCCAGATACTGCTGGACGTCTTCGCCGCGCCACGTCCGCTGCAGGAGGGCGCGACCGCCGCAGGCCTGGGGCTCCAGGCAGCCGGTCACGTATGGCACTTGCTGTGGACGGGAGCGCTGGACTTCGACCGGACACTGCCGCTGCTGCCCACCTCGCGAATATGGGCCGCCAGCACCGGAAACGACTCCTCAAAGGACAACGGATGACAACGGCTGGACCGCAGACCGCAGCGGCGCAGCAGAATCGGCTACCGCTGGGCGCCCGGGTGCGATGGCAGGGCGATACGTACCAGGTCGTCGCCCTGCAGGGCACGGAAGTGCAACTGGGCTGTCTGGACGAGCAGGGACACGACGCCCGTGCCCTGGTGGCGACAGTGATCGGCGCCGACGACTATGCCCTGCTGGACGAAGACGGGCAGGCGCAGGACGCCGTGCAGGTGGCGGACACCAGTGGCCTGTCGTCGCTGTCGAAGGCCGAACTGGCGGCGGTGCGGGACTGGGAACGTCACCTGCGGGAGGTCGACGACGGGGTACCACCGGATGCCGCAGAGGGCACACTGCCACGCCCCGGCTACGATCCGGCACGCTTCACAGTCCGCCAGCGCATCGCCGCCAAGGCCACCGAGCTGAAAGCGCTGGGCTTCAAAAGCTCCTCGGTCAGCACGATCGAGCGTCGCCGGCGTGCCTACCAGGCACGTGGCGTCTTCGGCCTGGTCCGTGAGATCGTGCCGGGCTCGCCATGGGGGCGTACGGACGAACGAGTGGTGCGGCTGCTGCAGGCCGAGGTACAGGCGGGACGGGACGAGTCCGACGGACACGGCACCCGCCTGTACGAGCGACTGCAGGCAGCTGTGGAGCGGGAGCATCCCGAGGAGTACGACCGGCTGATGATCTCCCGTGCCACCTTCTACCGGCTGCTGGAGCGGCTGGGTATCTCGGTGGACTCGCTGCGGTGGCCGACTCAGCGGCGGATGGACGCGGCAAACGGGGCCACTCCCCCGTACACGCCGACGTGGGCGCTCCGGCTGGGCGAACAGGTACAGATCGACTCCACCGGTCTGGACATCATCGCAATCGGCGACGACGGCCGGCTCGTGCAGGTCGAGCTGACCGCGGCGATCGACGTGGCGTCGCGGTCCATCATCGGCGCGATGATCGTGCCGAAGGTTCCTGGCCGCGGCCCCCGTGGCCGTCGGCTGGGCGGGCGCGGCACCCGGTCCTTCGACGCAGTGCTGATGCTGGCGCAGGCCCTGGCGCCGATGCCCGGTCGGCCCGGCTGGTCGCCGTCGGCCCTGGCGGAGCGCTCCGAGATGCCCTATGCGGACCTGGTGGCCTGCGATCCGCGCATGGCCGGCGCTGCGGCACGGCCGGTGATCCGGCCCCGGATGATCGTCGTCGACCACGGCAAGATCTTCAACAGCGAGCACTTCGACGACGTGTGCCGCTTGCTCGGGATCAACGTGCGCCCGGCTCGGACGCGCACTGCCACCGACAAGGCCGTCATCGAGAGCACCTTCGGCGCGGTCAAGAAGCGGTTCTCGCAGTACGTCGCCGGATACACCGGCTCCGATCTCGCCCGGCGCGGCAAGCACGTCGCCGAGGGCCCGCTGTGGAGCCTGAACGAGCTGCAGGACCTGCTCGACGAGTGGATCGCCCTGGACTGGCAGCAGACGCCTCACGACGGACTGCGCAGCCCCTTCCTGCCGGGGATGACGATCAGTCCGAACCGGATGTACGCGACGCTGGTAGCCGCCGAGGGCCACGTGCCACTGCCGCTCACACCCCGAGAGAACCGCAAGCTGCTGCCGTTCAAGCGGCTGAAAGTGACCGACAAGGGCGTCACGATCGACAACCGCACCTACAACAGCGAAGCCCTGCAGGAGTACAGGAACCGGCACAGCCAGATCCCCGGGCAGGGCATGAAGTGGCAGATCCGCTACAACCCCTACGCCCCGCGGAAGGTGTGGCTGTACGACCACACCATCGACGACTGGGTGGAGGGCGAGTTCGTCCACCAGCGCCTGATCAGTGATGCCTGGACCCAGTGGACCTGGGAGCAGGCCACACTGCGTGTGCTGGAGGACGGCGGCCACAGGGAAGACCAGCGACGCATCGCGCGTGAGGTGTCCGCCCTGCGGGAACGCGCCCGGCGCGGCCCCGACCCGCAGGCGAAACAAGTGCCGCAGCTGTTCACCGGTCCCGTCCTGGACCTGGATGCGGACGTCCCCGACCCCTACGAAGGGGTTCCCGACCCGGACCCGACAATGGTCGTGCGGGCACCGTCACTGGCCATGGACGCCGAACACATCCTGGCCGCGGGAGACACCGCTCCCCCGCCGCCCCCGGCTGCTCCGGAGCAGCCGCAGTCGGCTGTACATGCCGTCACCGACAGCATCGACGACGACAGCCACGAGGACGAGCAAACCGACTGGTCCCGTCCGTCCGGTGCGGACCCGCTCAGCCTGCGCGGCAGTGCGGCCGACATCTTCGCCTTTGGCTACAGCCAACCTGCCACCCAGTCCATGACCGACAACCCGAACCCCCACGGCAGCGCGTCCGACAATGACGCAGCGGACGGAGAAGCCCTGTGAGCCGAGAAGAACTGATCCGGACTTTCAGCCCGGAGGTCGCCCATGCCGTGACCCGGCCTATCGAGGCCCCGCTGCTGACCACTCGGGAGGGCTGGAACGCCGCGGCCTCACGCATTCTCAAAGCGCCCGACCTCGCGGACTGCGCTCCCAAGGGCACCCGTGTCGGGCCCCGCGACCCGCGGCTGATGTACCACGGTGAGATGCTGCCGGTGGTCACTCCAGCGCTGCGCCGCGGTCTGCTCGACGCACGACGCCAGCTGCGCAAGAACCGCTTCAGCAGCGCCGGCCGCAGCACCAACATGATCATCGACGGGGACCGCGGCACCGGCAAGACGACCCTGCTCGTCCAGATCGGGCGCGGCTTCCAGGGGCTGATCGAGGCCGACCTGGGCCCTGACGCCAACCGCATCCCGGTCATCTACATCAGCGTCCCGCCCGAGCGGGAGACCAACCTGCACTGGTCGCTGCCCTTCGCCGAGTTCCTCGGCCTCAACCACACCCTCAACGCCGCCGACCGCACCCGCCGGCCGACCGACATGACCGAGCCCGTCGCCCACGTCATGGCCCACGCCCGGACCCAGCTGGTCCTCGTCGACGGCGTGGACCGCATCCAGGACAACGAGATCACCGGCGCCTTCGACTACTTTGAGTCCCTGCAGGACCGCACCCGCGCAACGTTCGTCTTCTGCGGCACCGGGGCCCGTGAGATCGTGCACGACGCCCGCAACAGCAAGCGGCGCAAGAACCTGCCCCCCGGAATCAAGGGCAAGACCTCCTTCAGCGACCTTCCGGTGCTGTGGGCCGGCGCCATCCCCTTCGGCGACGACTGGCACAGCTGCGTCCAGGGCTTCGAAGAAGACCTGCGCCTCTACGACCACCAACCCGGCACCCTGGTCAAGCTCTCCCGCTACCTCCACAAGCGCACCGGCGGCTACATCGACTCTCTCAACGAACTGATCTGCCAGGCCGCCCAGGAAGCCATCGAAACCGCGCACCTGACCGGCACAGAAGCGATCACCAGGGAGCTCCTCGACGACATCCGCATCGGCCGCGGCGACAGCCGCTGAGCGCCCGGAGGCCACAAGGGAAACCAGCGGCACGAAAGATGATCACGTCCGCCCCGCTCCAGCCCTGAAGGGGTCCCGCGCATGACGCTGCCCAAAGGCCCACTGCCGTGCAGCACGCCACTCCATCGTGCCCTGCCTCAGCAGGTCCGCTTCATCGACGCGGAGTCAGCCGCCTCCTACATCGGCCGCCTGGCCACCGCCAACGGGCTGGAATACACCGAGCTCCTGCATCTGATCGGCCGAGGTGTCAAAGCCCTGCCGGCCCCGGGTTCGGCCGAGCTGTACCTGAACGCAAAGGCACTCGACCGGCTGTCCGTGCTGAGCGGACATCCTGCCGACAAACTTCAGCGGGCGCTGCCTGCCGTGCGCTTTGGTCATGTGCCGCCTATCCGGCACCGGTACGCCGCCTGGCGCTGGTGTCCGTCGGAAAGCGGACGGCAGCACCTGGTGAGGGCCTGCAGACCGTGTGCCGCGGCCCCGGGAACCGAGCAGGAGGTGTTCGTCTGGTCTGACATGCCGTGGCAGGTGTGCCTTCGCCACGGCACGTGGCAGGACGGGCACCCCGGGCATCACGTCTGGAGGCCACCGGCCGATGCCATGGAATGGATCCTCAAGGCGCATCGCGGTCGTCTCGCTCTCGAACAGCGGTTGGGACAGATGGGCCGGCCTCTGTTCGCTGACGCCTACATGACGGTGCTGACCTGGGTCCAGCAGGGTTGGATGCTGCCCGGCTGGCGCGTACGGCAGCAGTCTCTCGAGGGCATCGGCAACACCGGCATGCTCTTCATGCCGTCAGTGGTGGTCTACCCCGAAGCGGTCGAGCTGGCCCGTCTCCTGGGCCGCTACGAGCGGCAGAGGCGCACAGGCACGCTCAAAGAGCACGAGTGGTGGTGGCAGTTGGCGGACACGCTTGTCCAATGGAACGCGCCATCGGGATGGGCGCTGCGGACGGGCACCGGTACAGACGAGGCGAGAGACCCCCTTGACGCCTGGATCACCCAGCACAATCCCCTTCACAAGCCTGGGCGCAAGTTGCACAAGATCTCTGTCAAGCCCGGCCGTTGGACGCAGCTGCACCGCCATCGCCGACTGCGGCTGACCAAACCCCATGAGCACGTGGACCGGCTGCTGCCCTTGGAGAGGGTCTCCTGCCTCTCCTCTCGCTTCACCCACTTCCAGACGCAGCCTTCCTCGGTGCCTCCGCGAGGGCGGTCGCGGCCCGGGGACGGCGCCGGATCCGTCCTGGAGCGTCCCCCGGCTCCCTCTGCTGAAGACGGTCTCCCGCGCTCGTCCCCACCACGGCGCAGTGAATCGGATTACGTTCACACCGGCGGGCAGCTGCCCCGCCTGGCGCCGATGCCTGGTTCCGCTCCTGTTGAGCCAACTTCCGCGCGCCGGTCCCCGGCACCAGCTCCCCAAGAGCCCCCACGGCATGGGGAGCAGCGGCATGACGGCTCCTTCGTGAGCACAGGTGCAGCACAGCAACCCGACACCCCGGTGACAGCTGTACAGAAGTCTCCAAGCGCTCTGAACCTACGTTTCCTCAACCCTCAGCAGCACGCGGTGATTGCGGCCGCCGCCAGATACGAGGGCGTGAGTATGCAGAACTACATTCTCTCCGCCGCCTGCGCTCGCGCGACGGCGGTGGAACAAAGGTTCCTCGAAGCGTTCCGCGCCTCCATGTCCCACAGCGGCGCCGCGTTCGCCTGCTCGGCGGACGACGCCGATGGCGGGTAGATGAAGCGGAGTGCCGGGCCAGACAGGCCGGCACTACAGCTCCGCGGTCACACGTCGTTCGGCGTTGTTCCCACCTCGCTACGGGCGGCCAGGAGTCAACTCTCGCCTGCCGAACTCGCTGGGCGATGTCGTGTAATCACCTGACAACTGAAGAGCACGCCCGGTAAGTCTATGCGGGTGAACACATCCCCCGAGCCCCCCGAGGTCAAGGACCAGGTCACCCACGAGGACGGCCAGGCCGTTCCCGTCATCGAGAAGGTGAAGGGCTTCGTCAAGAAGAACGGGCCGAAGATCCTCGTCGCTGGCGGCGCGGTCCTTGCCGTCGTGGCAGCCGTGGCCGCCCGCCAGGGCGAGGAGCAGGGGGCAACCGAGGGTGCTGAGGATGCCAAGAGGTCCCCCGAGTCCCCTGCGGGCGAGGATTCGAAGCGCGCACAGCACCAGGTGAAGGGCGCGCTAGTGGACCTCGGCGGCCGCCAGGCCAGCCCGAAAGCCCAGGAGAACTACCACCGCGACGTAGGGGGCGACCTGCCTCCCGGAAAGACCTATCGGCCGCCGCACTCCCGAGGAGGCTCGTCGTCCGAGGACGGCAGCCCGGACGTGTGAGCGAGTGCCGCCGCGCCCCGCTCGTCGATCATTCCTGGGACCGCGCCTGTCAGGGCGCAGGCGCCAACGTCCACACCACCACCGCCGCGGACATCCCGGATCCGCGGCCTGGTCGGCCGCTCCGATACCGGGCCGGGTGTCCGCTCCGGCTCGGCCGCCGCCGTGGGCTCGGCGTCGGCTGCCGCCTCAGCCTTCGCCTCCGGCCTAGCGAGGCCCTGTACGGGCCCCGGCTCCAGCGTCCGGAGGAGTCGGTCAGGCCCCGAGGCCGATGCGGCGGACGTAGGTGCAGGCCCCCCAGGGCTGCGGACTTCGCCGACGCCTTGGACGAAGCGGCTCAGAACGAGCGCGAGGCCCTTGTCCGATCGACGCTGATCCGCGCTATCCAGATCCGTGACTACCTCGAAAGTCCCGAGGGAGCTGAGGCCATTGCCGTTGCCGCCGCTCTCATTGCGGCACAGTGCCGGGAGGTGAACCACTCAGCACAAGTTACGGTCCCGACGAGGCCCTGCAGATCTTCGCCACCGGCCTTCGGCAGCTCGCTCAGGCAAGGGGGGATGTGCGCGGCTGTGCCGGAGTGCTGGCCGCCGGAGGTCGAGCAGGCCGGCTTCCTGGGCACGCTGATGCGACTGACCGAGGATGTCGTCACTGCGGCAAGCGCGGTACACGGTCTGGGCGATCCCAAGCCACTGACGAAGAACGCTTCGAAAGTCAGGGTGAAGACGCGGGCGCGGCGCCTTCGGCCTGAGGTCCTGGTGGCACATCACGATGTGCTCCCAGACGTCCTCGATGCCGGCCGGGTCGTCGCCGCAGCCCGCCAGTACGAGGATTTCGTGCGCAGTTGGATCACCAGCCCGTGGGCTCACGGCACTCCCAAGCTAGCGAACGCTCTCACGCACTACAGAGCCCGTTCCACCTTCGCAACCGTGATGGACACCTTCGAGGAAGGAGCCGCCGTCACGGTGGTCTTCGCCGCACGGATGCTTCTGGAGGAGGCCGGCCGGTCCGCCTGGCTGACCCAGGACCCGCAGAACAAGGACGCATTCGTACAGCGGTCCGCCCAGTACTTCAACGAATTCCGGGCTAAGAAGAAGAGCACGATCGCCGCGTTCGCCGGCAACGGAGTGGCCCTCGCAGCCGCCACCCGGTTGTTGAAGATGCCCGACCACGTCATCGAGGGACCGGAGACGATCACCAAGGGCCGCACGAGGCTGCCGTCGGTCGACAAGATGCTCCTGCTCATGGGGGCAAACTTTCCCGAGCCGGGCTGGCTGTCCGCGGCCTACTCGCTGCTGAGTCAGGTCACGCACAGCACACCCATCGGCCTCATGCACATGACCAGCTACCGTGACCACGTCCTCACCGCCGGCGCCATCTCCCCCGAGATGCTCGCCCTGGCTCTGGACGTGGCATGCCTGGGCAGCGCCACCCTGATAGGCGGGTCCGGCCTGATGCTGACCCAGGGCAGCGCCGGACGCCGACGACGAGCAATAGTCAAGAGTTGTGGGTGGGGTCCTCCGACGCGGTGATCTCTGCTGCCGCGAGCCTGGCGTCTTCGCGCACCTGTGGGTTGGGGTGGCGGAGGAACGGCTCGATCAGCAGGTGGGCGTGCGGGTCGTGGCTGGCGCCGAGGATGTAGAGGGCGTGTTCGAGGAGCTCGCGCTCCATCGTCGGCATGGCGGCCGCCAGCGGTTCGACGAGGTCCAGGGGCAGGCGGTGGTGGTTGAACGCCTCGCTGATCGCGTTCAGGGCTGACTCGCGGACCGTGGTCACCGGTTCGTTGACGGCCAGGCTGACCAGGCGTCCGACGACCAGGTGGGCGGTGTCGGTGTCGAGTGCGGTGCCGCGCAGGAGATCCCCGAGCGTGTCGGCGGCGACATCCCGACGGTTCGTGTCGCGGTCGGTCAGCGCTTCGAGCGCCGCGAGCATGGCGTTCATGCCGCCACCTCGGACCGCTCGACCAAGACGCCGTTCTCGAAGCGCGCGCCGGCGCGGACGAGAGGCACCAGGTGGGCGCCGGTGATCGCGCGCCATCGGGCCTGGGCGGACTCGACGAGCTTGAACACCATCGCGAGCGCGGCCGCCGGGCTGCCCGCGCCTCGGGTGACCTTGGTGCGGAGCTTCACCGTCGAGAACGACTCGATCGGATTCGTGGTGCGCAGATGGATCCAGTGCTCGGCAGGGAAGTCGTAGAACGCGAGCAGTTCCTCCCGGTCGTCGGTGATCTTCGCGACGGCCTTGGGGAACTTGGCGCCGTAGGTCTTCGCGAACGTCTCGATCGCCTTCTCGGCGTGGTCGCGGTCCTCCGCGTTGTAGATCTCCTGCATCGCCTTCACCGCTCCGGGCTGCGCGGACTTGGGCAGGCAGTTCGTGACGTTGCGGGATTTGTGAACCCAGCACCTCTGCGGCCGTGCGGCCGGGAACACCTCGGCAAGCGCCCGCCAAAGGCCCATGGCACCGTCACCGACCACCAGCTCGGGGTCGCGCATGCCACGGCGACGGCAGTCGCGCAGTAGATCGGCCCAAGACTCCGTGGACTCCCGCAGGCCCTCGGCGATCGCGATCAGCTCCTTTGTACCGTCCAGCCGGACGCCGAGCAGGACCAGGACACAGCTGCGGGCCTGACCGAGGCGGACCTTCGGGTGCACGCCGTCTGCCCACACGTAGACGTAGTCGCGGTCGGACAGGTCCCGGTTTTGGAAGGCGGCGTGGTCGTCGCTCCACTGCTTGGTCAGCCGGGTGACGGTGGCTGGGGACAGGCCGGCGGTGCCGCCGAGGAACTGCTCCAGCGCGGGCACGAAGTCCCCGGACGACAGTCCATGCAGGTAGAGCAGCGGCAGGACCTCGGAGATCTTCGGGGATTTGCGGCACCACGGGGCCAAGATCTTGGAGGAGAACCGCTTGCGCTCGCCAGTGGCCTCGTCGACGCGTCGGTCGTTGACCCGCGGCGCGGTGACCTCGACTGGGCCGGCCGCTGTGACCACGGTGCGGGACCGGTGGTGGCCGTTGCGGACCACCAGGCGGTGCCCGCGCTCGTCGGTCTCGGCAGCCAACTCGGCTATGTACTGGTTGACTTCCGCCTCCAGCGCGGCGGCGAGCATCCGCCGGGCGCCTTCGCGGACGATCTCGTCGATCAGGGAGCCGGACTGGGTAGAGCCGTCGTCGGTGACTACGCTGAGCATGGGCGTACCTTCCCGACCCGCGCTGCGAACGCGGGCCTACTCGGAGACCTTCAAGGGATCATGCGGGAAGGTACGCCCTCCGCGTGCCTTCCCGGAACCGATCCACAGGTCCTGAGCATTGCTCGCGACGACGCCCGGCAGTACTCGATTGGCCTGATGCGTCGTGCATTGGAAGTTCACAACAGAGCCCGTCCGGTGCACGGCCTGGACTGATCCACATTGATCGGCGGCCAGCGTGAAGCAGGTGGGACTCTTCGAAAGGATGAGGTTCTTGCGGTTGAGGAGGCTGATCATCCGGTCGTAAGCGGGGAGGAAGCCGTCGTACGGGACGGCCGGGCTGGAGGAAACGGTCCAGGCAGCCCAGGCGGAGCCGAGTACCAGCGCGCCCTGAACTTCCGACGGCAAGCTGTGCCGCCGAGACGCCTGGGGCACGGCACGGGCGGGCGGCGGAGCTCCCAACGGCCTGTCGGGCGCGGTCAGCTCGGGTCGTGCTCGTCCTCCAGGGCGGGTGGTGCCTGCCAGAGAAGGGTTTCCAGTGGCGGCTGCAGGTGCCGCCCCGGGCCCGGCAGGGGACTCATCACCGCAGACGTCTCGTCGCTGAACAGGACGATAGGCTTGTTCGGTGCGTCAACACTCCTGGTGACGGCCTCATGCGGGTTGTTCCTCGTCATCTGCTCCCCCGTGGTGGTGTGGGCGCTGCCTTATGCGAAGCGCCGTATTCGTTCGACCACCGCTTCACCGTACGGGGCCGCGATGCCCGCACTCCAACCGGTTCGGTGTAGACGTGGCCGGGGGGCGGGGCCGTTGCGGTTGGGAGGGCCAGCCGCGCATCGGCTCCTGCGCCAGGTCCCTGCCTCCACCTTCGCATCCCGCACCGACACCCGGCCCCGGGCCCGGCTCATGTCACCTGCGGCGCCTCTGGTGGTTCCAGCGGGCCCGCCACCAGGCCAGCCGGTGCTCGGATTCCTGGGGAAAGACGGACTGGACGAAGGTGACGATCAGGCCGAGGGCGAAGCAGGTGAAGGCAAAGGCGGTCAGCCACCACGGGGCGCCGATCAGGGCCAGGACAAGGAAGCTGATGCCGGTGGCGACGAAGTAGATCAGTGGTCGGTTCGGATGGGTCATGCGGATCTTCCCCCTGATGCGGGTGTGCGCGTGCGGTTCGCTGGGTGACATGGGCCTGGGCGTTCTTGCCCGGCCTGCATCCAGTTGAGCGCAGCGAAGAGCACCGGTTGTATCGGTGGGTGTCACACCCGGCCGCGGCCCCAGGCGCCGGGGCCGCGGTCCCTGCGGCCGTAGCGGTCGAAGGCGTCCTGCCACGCCTTGTGCATCGCCAGCTCCAGGATCAGTGCGCTCCGCTCGTGGGCGGCGGCGGCCAGCCACTGCACGAGGCCGGTGGAGGCGCCGGCGCAGAACTCTGCCGCAGCGGAGCGTCCCGGCCACCGCCACAGCGCCCTGGTGACCTGGAGTCGGGACGCGACGCGTGTGTCGATCCGCTTGGCCTGGCGTTTGAACTCGCGGAAGTTGCCCCGGACGCCTCGCAGGAAATCGAGGGTCTCGGTGTGGATGCCGTCGTCCTCAAAGCGGGCGATGACCTCGTCCAGGCCGCGCAAGGTCCTCTCGCGTGCCTGGGCCATCGCAGCCCGGCGTTCCTCGGCGGTGATCAGGCCGATCTCCTGGGCCCGGTCGGCGGGGGTGTCCAGCGCGATGTCGAAGGCGGGTTCCTCCTCGGGGTCGAGCTGGTGGTTCCATTCGATGAGCAGGGCCTCGATGTAGCCGAGCACCTTCCCGGCGGGCAGGGCCCGGGCGGGGGCGAGCAGCGCCTCGATGCCGGGGACGGGCTCCCAGCCCGGGGCGCGCTGGATGCGCTGGAGGGGCCACAGGGCTTGGCTGTTGCGGTAGGGGAAGGTGAGGACGCGTCCTTCGCGGAGCCACTGGGGAAACGGCTGCGGGAGTTGTCCGTCCCGGGTGAGGGCGGGGGCTGCGGCCGTCCATGCGGCGGGGCGGAGCAGCATCCAGCCGGGCGGGGCCGCAAGCATCTGTGCGGGCGCTGTCCCGGTGCGGTCGACCAGCCAGTCCTCGACGTGCTGCAGGGTCACCTGGCGTTCGGCCCGCCAGACCGCGGTCCCGCCGCGTCCGGACCAGTCGTATTCCGCCGTGCCCCACAGCAGCTCCTGGCGCGTCTCCTCCCGGGCGTGAAGGGTGTCGCGGTACAGGTCGTCGAAGTCTTCGCCCTCCTCGTAGAGCATCCGCTCGTTCGCCTCGGCCCGGGGGCCGGTGAGGTGTTCGCGCGCGATGTTGGCCGCGACAATGAAGCGGGCCGGGGAGTGCCAGGCGACGTCTTCCTCCAGGGCCGCGACAGTGTCCAGCAGCCGCTGCTGCTTGAAGTCCAGGCCCTGTACAGACCCTGCTTCCATGCCGTCGCGCAGCTTCTCGGCAGCGTGCAGGAGGTGGAACTCCGGACGCGTGCACAGGGCGACGGAGGCCAGCCGCCACAGGTTGTGCGCCGCGCGGTGGCGCAGAAGGGGGAGCAGACCGTCCAGGACGTCGTCCGTGAACGGCTCGACGCAGGCGATGGCAGTCATCACCGCATCGGTCAGGGCCCGGCTCTGGTAGTCGCGGTGAGCGCGGGGGTACTGCCCCGGCAGATGGAGGGAGACCGCGCGGGCTCTGTCGGCCAGGCCGTCGGGCAGCCGCAGCCGCAGCGGTGTGCCGGCGCGCGGTTGCTTGCGCCCGCGGGGCGAGCGCGGATAGCGCAGGACGGTGGAGATGTGCGTCAGCCTGTCCTCGGGGTGCGCCGGCTCCTGGCGCTGAACATGCTCGGCCAACAGGTGGCGAACCGTCGCGTCCCTGGAGGCGCCGGTGCGCGCCATGACGGCGGTCAGCGCCTTCAACGCGCAGAGCGGGATGCGGACATTGGTCTCCACGAGCTCACGACTGCCAGGCATAACGGCATTATCGGACCCGTGCCGGTCTGTGCGCCTGGCTCTCCCGGCTGATGGACGCCGGATCTGCTCCGTGAGTCTCCCCTCGTAGCGTGGAGTCCGTGACTGCAGGGGAAGTTGAGAGTCATGGCGGAGAAGCGTCGGGTGTTCACGGCTGAGTTTCGTG
>NZ_JBIWCL010000053.1:0-17318 GCF_044761485.1 Streptomyces sp. NPDC097617 | reverse complement strand
GTGGCGGGCGATACGGATAAGCTCGCGAACCCCTTCGGACTGCGCCCTGCGTCTCCGCCGGACAGTGCGCGGAGGGCTTGCTGCGAAGCTCAACCGGGCCACGGGCAACCGGGAACGTCGCCGAGCGCGGTCTGCGCCGCCTCGGCGGAGCGCTGCACCGTCACACCGCTCCGAGACGCCGGAACTCATGGGCGGCCGAGGGGAACAGTGACGAGAGGACGTTCGACTTCAGCTCTCCATCGAGGGAGGAAGCGAGAAATTGCGTGCAGGATACAGAGTAATGTTCCCATCGGGGACCGCGCGCCTGGTTCACCATGACAGTCCAGTCGTTCGGCTCAGCCCCGGGAAGAACGAGCCAATACAGGCATTCACCGTTGTCCGTGGTCGCCCACGGGATGACCCGCGATCCCTCGACCTCCAGTTCTGCCGGCTTCTTCTCGAATTCCCATAGGTCTTCCAGGTCTTCGAACGAGCATGTCTGAAAGATCGTGTAAGTCCGTGATGTGGAAACCTGGCCCGGGGCTCGGCCTCGGGCCTGTGGGCCAGGCGGATCGGACGAGTCATGGCAGACAAAAACGAAGCGGCCGAGTCCGTGGCCAGCGACAAGACGGTCGACGAGGTGGTCGAGCGGCTGCTCGACAAGGCTGACGCCTCGGGGGCGGCCCTGCTCGGTGAGGGCGGGCTCCTGACCGAGATCACCAAGGCCGTCCTCGAGCGGGCCCTGGAAGCCGAGATGAGCGAACACCTCGGCTACGAACGCGGAGATTCAGCGGGTCACGGCTCGGGGAACTCCCGCAACGGAACCTCGCCCAAGACGGTCCTGACCGACGCCGGCGCGGTCACTTTGGCGGTGCCGCGGGACCGAAACGGCGACTTCGAACCGCGGCTGGTCCCGAAGAACGCCCGCCGCCTCGCCGGGTTCAACGACCGGATCCTCTCGCTCTACGCCCGCGGCATGAGCGTGCGCGACATCCGCTCGCACCTGGCCCAGATCTACGGGGTCGAGGTCAGTCCCGATCTGATCAGCAAGGTCACCGACGCCGTGATCGACGAGCTCGTGACCTGGCAGAACCGGCCCCTCGACCCGGTCTGGCCGATCATCTGCATCGACGCGTTGTGGGTGAAGATCCGCTCGGGTTCGGTGACCTCGAAGCCGGTCTATCTGGCCGTGGGCGTCGACATGGACGGTCGCAAAGACGTCCTGGGCCTGTGGGTCGGCTCCGAGGGCGAGGGCGCCACCACCTGGATGGCGGTCCTGTCCGAGCTGCGGAACCGGGGCATCGAGGACGTCTGCATCGTGGTCTGTGACGGGTTGAAGGGCCTGCCCGACGCCGTGACCGCGACCTGGCCGAAGGCGACCGTCCAGACCTGCGTGATCCACCGAAGCCGTCAAGAAACAACGCGTTGCTTCGCGGGGATGAGCTCGTTGATGTGGTATGCGCATATCCGACGAGGTTCGCGGCCAGTTGGAACGGCGGTTCGATGTTCTGCTGCCACATTTGAACGAGCATCAACGGCGTCTGGCGCTGGCGACCGAGGCCCGACTGCTCGGCCATGGAGGCGTCAGTGTGGTTGCTCGGATAGCCGAGGTCAGCGAGACGACCGTCCGTAAGGGTGTCTTCGAACTCGAGGCCGGGGTCGATCCGCTGCCCGAGGGCCGCGTCCGGCGTTCTGGTGGCGGGCGGATGCGGGCCGAGGTGATCGACCCTGAGTTGGTTCCGGCGTTGATGACGCTGGTCGAACCGGACGAGCGCGGTGATCCGATGTCGCCGCTGCGCTGGACGACGAAGTCGCTGCGGCACCTGGCCGACCAGTTGTCCCGGCAGGGACACCGGGTGACCGCGCCTACGGTGGGCCGGCTGCTCAAGGAGCACGGGTTCAGTCTGCAGGGCACCGCCAAGACCTTGGAAGGCGGTCAGCACCCGGATCGGGACGCGCAGTTCCGATATATCAACGGGCAGGTCAAGGAACACCAGGCCGCAGGCGAGCCGGTGATCAGCGTGGACGCGAAGAAGAAGGAACAGATCGGGCAGCTGCCGATGCCCGGGCAGGAATGGCGGCCGGCCGGGCAGCCTGTCGAGGTCGAGGACCACAGCTTCTTCGCCGGCCCGCACGTGGAATCCGTCATCCCGTACGGGATCTACGACATGGCCGCGAACACCGGCTGGGTGAACGTCGGCACCGACCACAACACCGCCACATTCGCCGCCGCCTCGATCCGACGCTGGTGGCAGGCGCGAGGCCGGCACGACTACCCCCAGGCATCGCGACTGCTGATCACCGCGGACGCCGGAGGCTCCAACAGCTACCGCTACCGGGTATGGAAGGCCGAGCTGGCCGCATTCGCCGCCGACACCGGCTTGACCGTTACGGTCTGTCACTTTCCGCCGGGGACGTCGAAATGGAACAAGATCGAACACCGTTTGTTCTCCCACATCACCATGAACTGGCGCGGACGCCCTCTGACCAGCCACGAAGTCGTTCTCAACACGATCGCCGCGACCACGACCCGCAGCGGGCTGCGTGTCGAGGCCGCCCTCGACGAGGACTCCTACCCGACCGGCATCGCCGTCAGCAGTGAGGAGTTCCAGGCCCTGCCGATAACCGCCCACGACCTGCACGGCCGGTGGAACTACAGCATCGCCCCGACCGGCATCACCGCCCCCGCGCCGCGCGCCGACCAACGGGCAAAGGCCCGCGCCGGGACCCTGACAATGCTCGCCGACCCACGCCTGACCGGTATGAACCCAGACGAACTCGATTCACTGCGAGCCGAGTTGGCTCCAGCCCAGGCGGCAGCTGCCGAACAGCACCGCTACGTGCTCCGCAAAGGCCGACGCGTTGCCACCACCGGCCGCAGCCGATCCCTGCTCTCGGATGCGGACGAGGTCCTTCTCACCGTCATCTACCTGCGGCAGGTCTGCCCGCAGAAGGTACTGGGCGACCTGCTCGGAATGAACCCGGTCACCATCGGCCACGGCATCAAGGCCACCCGGAAGCTGCTGGACGGACGGAAGATCAGCATCACACCCACCGTCGTGCGCTACTTCACCCGCGCCGAGGACCTCCGTGTCTGGATCGCCGGCAACGGCCCAGCCGGGCACACTCCCGCGACACCGACCCACCAGGCGTTGACAGACCCAACCCTGACCGGCATGTCCCGCCAGGCCCTTCACGCCCTGCTCGAGGAGCTGATCGTGCCCTACGCCGCCGCGATCGAAGAACGCCGTCACCGCCAGCGCGCCGGCAACCGACGCCCGGGCACCCGCGGTGGCGTGTTCCGGCAGAAGATCACCGACAGCGACCGGATCCTCGCCACGATCCTCTACCGCCGTCGCGTCTGCGGCCTCGACGCTCTCGCCGAGCTGTTCGGCGTCTGCAAGAGCACCCTGTGGAACGCGATCCGTGACGTCCTACCGATCCTCGACGACCGTCGCATCCACATCGCCCCCGCCGACCACCGCCACCCCACCGCAGCCGCCCTCCTCACCACGGTCGCCACCAATAACCACCAGGTTGTTTCTTGACGGCTTCGGTGGATCACGCAGGTCTGGACGGTGGTTTTGGGCCAGGTCGCGGTCACCGCGTCGGGCAGGCCCTTCAACCCGTCACAGACCACGATGCAGACGTCCTCGATGCCCCGATTTCGCAGCTCGGAGAGCACCGCCATCCAGGTCGTGGCGCCCTCGCCTTCGGAGCCGACCCACAATCCCAGGACGTCTTTCCTGCCGTCCATGTCGACGCCGACGGCCAGGTAGACCGGCTTCGAGGCCACCGAGCCAGAGCGGATTTTCACCCACAGTGCGTCGATGTAGATGATCGGCCAGACCGCGTCGAGAGGCCTGTTCTGCCAGGTCACGAGCTCGTCGATCACGGCGTCGGTGACCTTGCTGATCAGGTCTGGGCTGACCTCGACCCCGTAGATCTGGGCGAGGTGGGAGCGGATGTCGCGCACGCTCATGCCGCGGGCGTAGAGGGAGAGGATCCGGTCGTTGAACCCGGCCAGGCGGCGGGCGTTCTTCGGTACCAGCCTCGGTTCGAAGTTGCCGTTTCGGTCCCGCGGCACCGCCAGGGTGACCGCGCCGGCGTCGGTCAGGACCGTCTTGGGCGAGGTCCCGTTGCGGGAGTTCCCAGACCCGTGACCTGCAAGATCTCCGCGTTCGTAGCCGAGGTGTTCACTCATCTCGGCTTCCAGGGCCCGCTCGAGAACGGCCTTGGTGATCTCCGTCAGCAGCCCGCCCTCACCGAGCAGAGCCGCCCCCGAGGCATCAGCCTTGTCGAGCAGCCGCTCGACCACCTCGTCGACCATCTTGTCGCCGGCCGCCACCGCGGCGGCCACTTCGTCTTTGTCTGTCATGACTCGTCCGATCCGCCCGGCCCGCAGGCCCGAGGCCGAGCCCCGGGCCAGGCTTCCACATCACGGACTTACACGATCTTTCAGACACGCTCGGGTTTCAGGTTCACTGGTTCGGTGGCTGCCTGGTTGGCGTAGTGCTTCTCTTCGAACTCGATGGGGCTGAGGTAGCCGAGCCGTTTCTGAATGCGGCGGGGGTTGTAGAAGCCGTCGATGTACTCGAAGAGTGCGAGGTTGGCCTCGGCCCGGGTGGTGAAGACGCGGCCGCGGACGCACTCGGTTTTGATCAGCATCCACAGGTTCTCGGCGAGGGCGTTGTCATACGAGTCCCCGACCGATCCCATGGACGCTTGGATTCCTGCTCTGACCAGGCGAGTTGTGAGCTTGATGGCCGTGTACTGGCAGCCGTGGTCGGCGTGATGGATGAGTTTGCCGGGCTCGACTTCGCGGCTGGCGAGGGCGTACTCCAGCGAGGACAGGACCAGGTCGGCGTCGGCTCGGGCGGAGGTCTCCCAGGCCACCACGCGCCGGGAGAAGGCGTCACGGATCGCGGACAGCCACAGCGGCCCCTCATCCGTTGCGATCATCGTCAGGTCGGTGACCCACAGCCGGTCCGGGCCCTTGGCGGTGAAGTCTCGGTTGACGAGGTCGGGGGCGAGGGTGGCCGCGGAGTCGCGGCGGGTGAAGCCCTTGCCATGGCGGCGGGGGCTGATGCCGTGCAGGCCGGCCTCGCGCATCAGCCGCTCGACCCGTTTACGGCCGACGGCCTCGCCCTCGCGTTTGAGGACGGCGTGCACACGCGGGGATCCGTAGATCCCGCCGGACTCCGTGTGGATCTCCTCGATCCGCCCGGTCAGCGCGGCATCGCGGCGTCGTCGTTCGCACGGCTCCCGCTCGGCCATGCGCCATCGGTAGTAGGTGGAAGAAGCGATGGAGAGTTCCCGAAGGACGGGCTCGACCCCCAGATGCGGATGCTCGTCGAGCAGTCCTGTCACCTGGGCCGGGTCGGGTCGAGCTGTGCCGCGAAAAAAGCCGAGGCCGTCCGCAGAACCTCGTTCGCCCGCTTGAGCTGCACGTTCTCCTTGCGCAGGGCCGCCAGCTCCTCGCGCTCAGCCGTGGTCAGCACGTCACCGCGTTCGCCGGCGTCGGCCTCGGCCTGACGGATCCAGTTCCGCAGAGCCTCGTGGTGCACACCGAGATCCTCGGCCATACGACGGATCACGGGCTTCGGCTCGGCAGTCCGGTACATCCGCACCGCACGCTCACGCAACTCCAGCGGGTACTTCCTCGGGGCAGCCATCGGCTGGGTTCCTCTCATGAGACCCATCTGACCCTCTGTCACCCATCCCCGCATCTCGGGGGAACCTCATCCCGGCGAGGACTGTCAGCCCATACCACACCGGAACCAGGCCACGCCGGCGCCACCATTTCTGGTCCGTGTTCATGCCGCCCAGCTCAGTGCCTGGTCGGCCGATCCGCCATGAGGCTCGACTTCTCACGGCGGAAGACCACCTGGACGGGGTGCCCTGAACAGATATGCCAGGGTGACGCGGCTCTTGCCGGCATCTCGAATAGTGCACGGTTGGAACACTGCCTCTTCACCAGTACGGGGGCGGGGTCGAGCCGGCCGAGTACAGCACCTGGGTCACCGCCGCACAGCTGCGCCCGCTCCCCAGGGTCGACCTCGGCCGCATCCCCGCCCACCCCCGAACCCGTGCCTCGGCGCCGGCCCGGTGGGCGTGGCTGCTCGACGGCGACACCCATGGACGACCGGCCACCGTTCACGCCGAAGGCTGCGGCAACGCCACCGACCGCGCCCATCCGCTGGGCACGACGCAGGCACTCGACGCGCTCGCGCGCCCCGGCACCACGGCCTGCACCGTGTGCGACGCCTCCGAGACGCTGCTGCCGATCCTCACCCACGGCAACGTGTCCGACTCCGGTGGGACTCAGACCGTCGGGGACCCGGTGTAGTCGTGGCGGCCGTAGCCACGTCCGTCGCCATGCCAGTCCAGGAACAGCACCGAGTCACCGAGCGCGGCCGCGCCGGCCCGGTGGCTGATGGTCGCGGTCCGGTAGGTACCGGTGCGCTTCCCCTCGGACGCGCTGTCCTCCAGCCGTGCCTCAAGCTGGGGAAAGTCGCGCTCGGCCACCACGGGGTCGGTGCCCTCGCGGGACTGCTTGATCTGCAAGCGCAGCTTGGCCCCGTCGAAGATCGTCGTGTCGTCCACGGGGTGGAAACTCGCCCCGTCCCAGCGCACTTCGGCGTACGCGTACACGGTGCCCCCGGACCGGGCCGCGCACGTCTTCACCGTCGCAGGCGGCCTTCCAGGACCGGCTCTGGCGCCCAGGTTTGGAGCCCCTCCTGGGCATCGCCGACCTGCGCATCATCCGATGCACCACGGCCACCTCGACCATCGCCGAACGCATCACCGAGCGCGCCCGCACCGACAGACACCGAGCGGCCCACGGCGATGAGGCCCTCCTCGCCGACATGGAAGCCGCACCTACGACCCCGAGCAGTTCAAGTCCATCAGCCTTGATGTGCCGACCTTGGTCGTCGACACATCGGACGGCTACACGCCCGGAACGGCCGAGATCCAGGCATTCCTGCGAACGCCGAAACCATCCCTCAGCCCTCGGCGATAGGCCTTCAACAGGATGCTGCTCGAACGTCGGTTGCCCGTATGGGCCGACTCGACGGCTTGGCGGCCGAGGAGCCGGTGACCGCGTTGAAGACCCTGGCCGACCTGCGGTACGTCATTGCCCCAGGTCAGCCAAGACGCGGCAAACGAGCGCGTCGCCAGGGAATGTATCCAGCGGGCAGGTGGCGGCCGCACTCGGCACAAGCGAGGCTGCGGCGAAAGTGGATCTTGGGCTATGAATAATCACGGCTCATGGGGCGGGGAGATCTCACGGACGAGCAGTGGGCGACGCTGGAGCCGTTGTTGCCGAAGGGGACGAAGGCGGGGGCGGCCGCCTCTCTGGTCTCGGCGGCAGCTGATCGACGGCATACGGTTCCGGGTCCGGACCGGTGTGCCGTGGCGGGACGTGCCTGTCGAGTATGGGCCGTGGGGGCGGACCTACGACCTGTTCCGCCGATGGCAGCGGAACGGCATCTGGCAGCGGATCCTCACCCACCTCCAGTCCCTGGCCGACGCGAAGGGTGCGATCACGTGGGACCTGAACGTCGACTCCACGGTCTGCCGCGCCCATCAGCATGGATGAATGGGCCCGGCTGGTACCGCATCTGCCGGGAAGCGGCCGGCGGGGCGGGCGCTGGAACGACCACCGCAGGGTGATCAACGGGATCCTGTTCCGGCAGCGGACCGGTGTCCCGTGGCGGGACCTTCCAGAGCGTTTCGGCAGCTGGAAGACGGTCTACGAGCGACACCGGCGTTGGTCCGCGGACGGCACGTGGGACAGGATCCTGCGTGCCGTCCAGGCCGACGCCGACGCGGCGGGACGGCTCGACTGGAGCATGGTGAGCGTGGACTCCACCTCCTGCCGGGCTCACCAGCACGCCGCCGGAGCCCGAAAGAAGCCGCCCCGTGTCCCGGGAAAAGATCGACGCCTCGGCAGCACCGCCCCGACGAAGGACTCGGGCGTTCCCGGGGCGGGCTGACGACGAAGATCCACCTGGCCGGCGAGGGCGGGCGCCGCCCACTGGGCCTGCTGATCACCCCGGGCCAGTGGGGCGACGCCCCTCAGCTCATCCCGGTCATGGAGCGCATCCGCGTCCCGCGCCCGGGCGGCGGACACCCGCGCACCCGACCCGACCGGGTCGGCGGCGACAAGGCCTACAGCTCCCGCCGCAACCGCTGCTACCTGCGCAGACGCCAGATCGAACACACGATCCCGGAGCCTCGGGACCAGCGTGCCGACCCCCGCCGTCGCGGCAGCAGCGGCGGCCGCCCACCCGCGTTCGACAAGGAGGCCTACAAGCGCCGCAACGAGGTCGAGCGCACGATCAATCGACTCAAGACCTTCCGGGCCGTCGCGACCCGCTACGACAAGCGGGCCTACATCTTCCACGGCACAGTCACCGTCGCAGCGATCCGTCTCTGGCTTCGACCATGATCCGCCTGACAGAACCTAACTCAGGTAGAAGACGTCGAACTTTCCGTCGGGCCGGGGGGGCGATGGTCGCCTCGCCCGGGCCCTGGGGCGGGTTGATGTTGAGGAAGTGCGCTGCGAGCTCCGCGTTCGGCTGGATGCTCACGCGCCAGGTCTTCGTCCCCGCGTCGCCGTCCATCGCCAACGACTTCTTGAGCTCCGCGTCAGCCGCGCTGATCTGGGTCATGGCCTGCTCCTTCGCATGGTGGCCGAGAGCGCCGCCCCGACCGGGCGGCAGCTGGAAGCTAGCACCGGAAACGGCCGAAAACGCGGCACACAAGCGGCGGTTCGATACCGAACCAGGTGGCGCTCCGCCGGGCGGCCTACAGCGGGGACGGGCCGGGCGCGCGGGCCCGCCGCTGGCCTCCGCCCGCACGCGCCCCGCCGGTGGTCGATCCGCCAAGATCCACCGGACAGGCCCTAAGCGCTTTTCGCCGGGGCCAGTGTCATCACGAAGCTGCGGCCGCGCGGCTTCGGATCGGACTCGATGACCGCGATGTCCGACAGGTCGGCTGCAACCTTCTTGAGGAGGGGGTCCGCGATTTCAGGCGTTGCGTCTTCATGGCTGCGGAACTTCACCGCGACCTTGACCTTTGACCCCTCTGCGAGGAATCGGCGTACTGACGCGGCCTTCACCTCGTAATCGGTGTCCGAGATTCCGGCCCGCATCCTCACGTCCTGGATGCGGGCCCCTTTCTCCCGGGGCGGCTTGGCGGCATGGGCCTTCTTCTGCTGGAACAGCCACTTCTGATGGTTCAAGATCTTGGCAACCGGAGGATCGGATTCGGTGGAGATCTCCACCAGATCCAGCGAGGACTCCGCGGCGAGGACTCTGGCCTTGGCGGTGTCGAGGACCCCCAGCATCCGAGGGATCACCAGTAGGCGCGGTCGTCCCAGGGCCGGAAGTCCGCGACCTCGACAGGGTCGTCGTCCTCGTCCAAGGCGGCGAACCCATGCGTGACCAGTGTGCCGCGCTGCCAGTCGAGGAGGGTGTCGATCAGGCCGCCCTCGAGTGGCGGTCCCTGGTCGGCGTGGCGGGGCCAGACGATCAGCGGCCATGTGTCGGGATCCCCGCCCTCGGTGAGCCAGCCGAGGTAGTCGCCGTCGATGGAGTTGGCGAAGGGGAGGAAGCCGCCGGGCTCGGGCCAGATGGCCAGCGGGTACCAGTCCGCGTTGCCGTCCTTGAGCTGCCTGTAGGCGTCCGCTGTGTCCTCGGCGTGCGTGAGGAAACGCCGCTCGCCGGTCCGGAGCGGGGTGTGAAAACGCAGCCACCCGCTCCAGATGCCGGCGCCGTACCCGTCCATCAGCCGCACGTACTCCCCGGGCAGCCGAGTGCCCAGCTCGGCGAACAGCCCCTCCCAGGAGCCGTTGCCGAGGTACGGCCGCTCGGGTGGCGGCGACAGCAGCCGCAGCCCGTCCAGCCCGGTGCCGGTCTCCAGCGCGATTCGGCGCTCGGCCTCGGTGAGCCGGGGCGGGACCGGTGCGGGCGGGATCCACGCCTCGGCGTCGGGAAGGAAGGCGGTCCGCGCGACGACGCCCGGCAGCGGGCCCAGCAGCGGGCCGGGAGGAGAAGGGAGCTCCCAGGTATCACGGACGGTGTGCCGCAGATAGTCGGTGAGTGTCAGGTCGTACCGGTGCCACCGGAGCAGGCCACTGCCCGGCACCGCCCCCGAGTGCTGCACCACCACGGTCCACTTGTCGGGGTCGACGGAGGCCGAGGTGTCCCAGAACAGTACGTCGCTGCCCCGCGTGCAGCCCCAGGCCAACAGGCCGCCGGGCTCGGGGTGGAGCACAGGCTGCTCGGCCTCGGGCAACTCCCGCGTCTCGATCCGCGCCGCCCGGTGAGTCGCGACCAACCACTCGCCGTAGTCGAAGCGGTCCCGCTGGACGCACGGCACGTGGATCCACACGTACTTACCGAAGTCCAGCGGCCCGTACCGGTCGGCAAGCCGCTTGTAGTCAGCCGGCAGCCGCAGTCCGAGCCAGTCTTCGACGACCGCCCAGTCGATGGGTACAGGGGAGGGCGGGCGCTCGGATGAAGGGGTGGCAAATGTGCTGATGTCCGATGTCAATTGACTTCCTTCCAGCGTGCGCCATGTGCTCGGAAGATTCTTCCGCCTCCGCGGACCAGGAGGAAATCGGGCGGCGGCGGGTATGCCTCGCGGGTCGGACTGGCGCGCCTGCAGGACGAGATCGCCCCGCCGGGTGGCGAACTGGACGCGAATCGGAGTCGACCGAGGTGGCCCAAGGAAGCACAGCATGCGCTGGTTGACCTGCCTGTGTCCCCTGGCGGGAGGCTGGGCTGAGCCCGGCCTCCCTCAACAGGGTCTGCCCACCTCCTGCGCGCGGGGACTGCGCTCGTCTCGTGCCGGACCCGCCCGGTGCGACGAAGCGTCAGCAGTCGGACGTCATCGCACCGCCGAAGCCGTCGAGGTCGCAGAGCACCCAATCGTCACACCGGACCGAGGCGGCGGAATTCATGGGTGGCCAAGGGGAACAATGACGAGAGAATGTTCGACTGCAGCTCTCCATTGAGGGAGGCTGCGAGGAATTCCGTGCACGATACGTAGTAATGTTCCCATCGGGGGCCGCTCACCTCGTTCACCATGACGGTCCATTCGTTCGGCTCAACACCCGGAAGAACGAGCCAGTACAGGCATTCTCCGTTGTCGGTCGTCGCCCATGGGATGACGACGGATCCCTCGACCTCCAGTTCCTCCGGCTTCTTCTCGACCGTCCACAGGCCTTCCAGGTCTTCAAACTGGTACTTGGCCCACTTGAGAAGATCGTAGTGCTTGTTGGGGCAGTCGGGCTCCAGGACGTAGAGGTAGTCGTCCCAGTTACTTCCTCCGTATACGCCGATGAGCTCCTTGTAGTCGTCGGGGAGCTGGACCGCGAGGGTACGTTCGACTTCGCCCCAATCCTTGTGGCGTGGCTGGCTCGGCGCCGGGGCGATTTCGAGAAGACGGGGAAGGGCGTTGATCACGGCGGGGGTCCTATTCCTAGGGGTTGGCAAGTCCGGACGGACGGGATGACAGCGGGTTGTCCAGTGGCGGCGAGTCACGCCGCCCCAACTGCTCTCGTCACTCCTTCGGCTGATTGGGGATGAATGCGGTGTTGCCCGATTCAGTTATTCCGGTGCTACGATGCTGGGTGAACTTGAACCCATTCGATCCATAAGCCTCGATGTATACACCGGTGGGGATTGCGTCAGTCCCGTTATATCGGGGCGTGACGGTGTACTGGATTGTTTCGCCGGACTCCACCGCCTTCCTGACCTCGTTCTCAATGTGCCGCATCACGGGAGAATTTGCGTATGCGTGCATGGTGACGAAATTCCCTGGATTATAGTTGGATCCTCCGAGTTGTGCGGCAAGGAGGTGGGCCCGGTTGTAATGCGCATCCTTCTGCCAACCCGGCGGATCACCGTGCGGATCCGTGGGGTTCTTCCCCATCATGTCCGGCCCCAACGTGGCGTGCATTGCTGTTGGCCGTCCGAATTCGTCCAGGTCGCCGTAGACGACCCTGCCGTCCCACGTAGGGTCGTCCGGCTCGTTCTTCCTGCAGGGAAGGAGTCCGAGGGGATCCGCCCACAACAGAGGGTTATGGACGTACGCCGTAGGGTTCGGGGCCGGGGCGAGGCCGAGGGGGTCCTGGCTGAGGTAGCGGGCCGATTCGGGGTCGTAGTAGCGGAAGTAGTTGTAGTGGAGTCCCGACTCTGGATCGAAGTACTGGCCCGGGAAGCGGAACGGAGTGTATGCCGTGGCGTCACGGTTCCACGTCGTCGTGCCCCACAGGGTGGCGCGGGTTCGCCAGGCCAGCTCGCCCGACTCGTCGACGAGTTCCGTCGGGGTGCCGATCAGGTCGGTGACGATGGCGAAGAAGCGCTCGTCGCCCGTGTCCGTGCGGCGTTCCGTCTGGGACAGGGGCCGCTGGCCCACGTGGTCCCACGTCAGCACGACGTTCGCGGTCGTCTGCTCGCAGAGGGTCGTGCCGTCCCAGGTGAAGTGGACGGTCTCGAAAGGGGACTGCTTGGATATGCGACGGCCCAGGGGGTCGTACGCGTACCGCCAGACCGTGCCGTCCGGTGTCGTCACCGCGATGAGGCGGTCCTCCGCGTCCCACTCGTAGCGCCAGGTGTCGGGCTTCCGGGAGAGCCGGGGCCTCTGGCGCAGAACGACCCGGCCCTGGCCGTCATGTTCGTATCGGACGGCACCCGCACCGGCGATCCGAGTGCCCTCGTAGGTCCGGGCGCCCGTCGCGGAGTGCGACGGGTGGGCCGCCGGCCACGAGGCCTCCGTCTGGTTTCCGGCGTCGTCGTAGGCGTACCGCTCGGTCCAGCCGCGCGCATGGACAGCCGTGACGCGACCGGCCGAGTCCACGTCGAAACCGCGGGCACCGGAGAGTGCGTCGCTGATGCCGACGAGACCTCCACCCTCGCCGTAGGCATAGGCGCGATGTTGGAGGCCACGGCCCCCGGATGTGATGTCCTGGGCCGTCAGACGGTTCATCTCGTCGAACGACGACGTCAGTGACACGAAGTCCGATACGGTGCGCCCCACCTCACGGCCCAGGGCGTCGAAGGAGAAGGCGATGTCGCGCCCGGACGTGGTGAGCGCCGTCCTGCGGCCCGCGGCGTCGTAAGACCATTCGCTGACCGCACCCCCGGGCGTCGTCCTCCCCACCCTGCGGCCCAGTTCGTCATACCTGTATGTCAGCATCCGGCCGTTGACCTTCTCGGACTGCAGGCGGCCGTAGCGGTCCCGCATGCGTTCCAGTTCAGCGTCCGGGCTGGCAGCCACCGCGAGTTCGTCGAAGATGTCGTATTCGAAGGTCGTGACTCCGTTGCCTTCGACTTCTTTGCGGATCACTTGGCCGAGGGCGTTGTTCGTGAAGTCGATGCGCTGGCCCAGGCCGTTCGCCCGGGAGGCCAGACGGCCCGAGGTGTCGTAGTCGTAGCTCAGCGCCCGGCCGTCGAAGTCCGTCTCCGTGACGAGTCGCCCTGCCGCGTCGTAGGCATAGTCCCAGGTCAGACCCTGCGGGTTGGTCACCTGGGTGAGCCGAAGGTTGGTGTCGTAGGAGAACTCGTTCCGGATCCCGTCCGGGCCCGTGCGGGCCGTCAGCAGGTCGAAGTCCGTGTACGCGAAGCAAGTCGTGCCGCCCATGGAGTCGGTGTGGCTGAGGCAATTGCCCTCGCCGTCGTACGTCCAGGTTTCCACGGTGCCGTCGGGTGCGGTGCGCCGGGACGGCCGGCCCTCGACGGTCCACTCCATGCGTGTCTGCGCGCCGAGGGCATCGGTGACCTGGACCCTACGGCCGAAGGAATCGTGTTCGTATCGGGTCGTGGCACCCGACGGATCGGTGACCTCGACGGGGAGACCCCGGGGGTCCAGGACCAGCCGGGTGGCGGCGCCGAGCGGGTCGGTCACTGCGGTGAGCCGGCCGGCCGCGTCGTACGCGAACTGCGTCGTCGCCCCCGAGGGGGCGGTCACCGACGTGCGGTTGCCGCGCTCGTCGAAGGTCTGGCGCGTGACGTTCCCGTCGGCGCCGACGATGCGCACCGGCATCCGTTTGTCGTCGTATTCGATGCGTGTCTGCCGTCCGTCCGGACGTTCCAGCACCGATATGCGCCCGTGCTCACCGTATGCGAAGCGGCTGATGTGGCCCAGCGGGTCGGTCCGTGCCAGCAGTCGGTTGTGACGGTCGTACTCGAAGCGGGTGACCGCCCCCAGAGCGTCGATCTCGGCGACGACCTGGGAACGCTCGTCGACGACGAAGCGCTTCGTGTGGCCAAGGCCATCGGTGAGGGACGTCATGCGCAGGCCGGTCGCCAGGTCCGTGTCGTCCCAGGTGAATCGCGATTCGACGTGGCCGTTGGTGCCGGACTGGTAGGTGCAACGGTCCCGGTGGTCGTAGACGTATTCGTAGCGGCTGCCGTTGGTGTCGGTCCACGAGGTGATGCGGCCGTGTTCGTCGCAGTCGAAACGCAAGGGGCGGCCGGAGGAATTGGTGACCTCGGTCAGGTGGCCGTCGGTGTAGCCGTAGCGGAGGATCTCCTGGTCGGATCCGTCCGCGGCCGCTCCCGCGAGGTGGAGGGCGGTCACTCGGCCTTCGCTCGTGGTGAGTTTCAGGTGGTAGCCGCCGTGGTGGACGATCGAGGTCGGGGCGCCCGCTTCGTCGTGTTCGAAGCTGATCCAGCGTCCGTTGCGGTCGTCGATCTGGGCCAGGAGCGCGACATCGTCGCTGTGATGGACGAAGTGCCAGACCCTGCCGGTATCGGTATCGGTGAGGGTGTAGCCGTCCTCGACCCGGTCCAGCGGCCACCGTCGGCCGTGTGTGGGCATGACCGGGACGCCGGGGGCCGGGTGAGGGTACGCCAACAGACTGCCTTCGTCACAGCTGAAGACCACGCCTTCCGTGTCGATCTCCAGCCGCTGGTCCACCGTGCTGGACCAGGCGGGACCGAACCAGCGACCTGAACGATGCGAAGAGTCGAAAGTACGCCGAAATACGAGGGGAAGCGATCCGGGAAGGGCGATGTCGGTCTGCGGCAGCAGCATGCGGCCGGTCGCCATGTCCACCGGGTCGCCTTCACAGACGTTGTCGCGACACTGGTTGCTGTTGTGGTTCGGATCCTTCTCGTGGTCCCCGCGGCTGCCGCCCGGCTTGTTGCCGTCCAGGTGCTCTGCATCGTCGAGGAGCTTGGCTGCTGCGGCGGCTCTGCGGCTGGCGCCGGACAGCAGGCCACCCCCCTTGGGACCGATGGCTTCCGGGACGAGCGTGCCGCCGAACTCGAAGGGATCCTTCATCGCGCTGTCCAGCATGGCCTTGGCCGCTGCACCAGGGTCGTTGGCAGTCGTGAGGAAACCGGCGCTCATGCTGTTGAGGCCCATCTGGGCCACGGTCGGGTGGTTCATGTTGTACGGATCGTGGGAGTCGAGCCCGCGAGCGAAGTTGACCAGGCCGGCCGTACCCTTGGCGATTCCGCCGACGAAGTGTTCAACCTCCGCGCCCTTGCGGACGATCTCGACCAGCGCAGCGTCCGCGGCAGACACCTTCGGCGCCGCGTCACGGGCCTTCTCCAACGCCTGCGCCACCGAGTGGGCCACGTCGTCGCGCTGGCGCCGCGCCTCGGCCAGCTTCTGCCGGGCGGACTCGATGCCGTCCGAACCCGGGTCGGTGAAACCCATGGGGCGGGCCGGCAGCGGATCCTGCTGAGCCTTGACAGCCGACTCGTAGTCCTTAACCCACCTGTCATAGGCGGCGTGGGCGTTCTCCGACAGCTTGACGGCGGCCTTGTACTCGTCGATCGCCTCCTTGGCCTGCCCCTGCGCCCAGATCACCGTGTCGGCGAAACGGCCCACCGCGCCGGCCGCAGCCTCGAAGGCGGCCGCGGCCGCGAACCAGCGAGGAGCCTTCTCCTGAACCGAATCCCGAAAGGCATCGGCAGCGGCACCCTTGATGCCGTCCGTCCCCAACTTCTTCAGGCCCTCCCCGGTACGGGTGAAAGCCGCGTGGAAGTCTTTCAGGTGCCCGGCGGTCGCCCGCAGGGTACTTGCACTGCCGTGGACCAGCTGCTTGGGATCGTCACTCTGGCCGAGCTCGACCTCCCCGACGTCGGCGCCCAGACGATTCGCCGCGGAGTTCGCCGTGCTCCGGACCGCGTTGGCGCCCCCCTGCCAGCCGACATCCTCCAGCTTGTCGGCCGCCTTGTCCCCGAGCCACTCGACCGCGTCGCCCGTGAGGGCCGCGCCCTTCTCCAGCCAGTTACCGCCGCTCATCAGGAGCCGCCCCCCTGATTCCCGCTCTCATCACTGTCCTGGCCGTCACCCTGCTGGTCCACGCCCTGCGGGTTGCGGACACGGTCGAGGGTCTCGCGGTCCATGCCCTGCGCCTCGGCAACGTCCTCCAACATGCCGCCGGCTATCCCCTCGTTGAGCAGGCCCTTCTTGGTGTCCGCCCACGTACGGTCGAAGTCCTCCCTGGCCTGACGCGCCTGCTCCGGCGTCTCCCGCTTGAACGCGTGATCCGACAGGACCCCTTCCAGGGACTTCTTCTCGACCTCGTCGTTCGACGCGTGGGGGTTGCCGATACCTGCGTTTACCAGCACCTTGAACGTGCCCTTCAGGTACTGGTCCTGCTCCCACACCGAGCCGGCCCCGATACCCAGGCGCTCGGCGAGCCCACTGGTGAGGACGAAGAGACTGGCCACGCCCATATCCCAGCGTTCGCAGAACCCCTCCAACGCCGCCGCGACCGACGGATGACCGGCCTCCATACCCGTAAGTGCCAGCTGGCTCATACCCCCACCCGCCACGGCCGAGGTGCCCATCGCGAACTCACGCAACTCCCCGACCGCGGAACGCAGACCGTCCTGGATGTTCCGCACCGCGACCGGATCCATATCCAGCTCTGGGCTGCCACCACTCATGATCCCCACCCCCAAGGTTCCAGGAGACGCTACACGACAAGATCCACAATTCCGGCGCCGCACGTCGACGTTCAGCCAGGTCAGCGGGCCAATGCGGCACCGGGTGCGCACCTGTCCTCCAGCACTCCCGCACACCGGACAATCCGGCTCCCAGCCCTGCCGCCTCGGTGATCGGCCTGGCCCCAGACTGCGCCCCGCGTCACCTATGAAGTTCCACCCTGAACCTGGACAGCGGGTGGTTACGCTGCGGGGGTGAGGTCGTGGGTCGTCAGGCAGGGCTGTTGCAAAGTCGGATTGATCTTGTAGGTGCGCTGGTTGTGGCCGTGTGACGGTGTCCGGCGGAGGCGCTACGAACGCAACGAAGCTCCCGTTGATGCGGGTGACCTTGCCAAGTCGCCTGCGCCAACGGGAGCTTCG
>NZ_JBIWCL010000052.1:0-17358 GCF_044761485.1 Streptomyces sp. NPDC097617 | reverse complement strand
TCTGGCACAACGACAAGACTGGGCAGCCGGTCAAGCGGTCACTGATCGCCTACGACCACTGACAGTGAGGACACCCCTTGGACTCATTCATCTAGGGGATCTGCACCCTTCGGCGTACCGACCCTGGGGGATACCGCCCGGCACCCGGCGGTGAGATGGTGTTCCCCGCAGTTACGTGCAGGGGGAAGGAATCTCGGTGGCATCGGCGCAGAGCACGGGCGCGAGTTCGGACGGCATACCCGCGGGGCGTCCGGAGCACCCGTCCGGGGGCCGGGTTCCGGCCAGGGACCGGACCGGCGGCGCCGGTGGCGCACCCGCGAAGAAGCCCGCCGCACGGCCTCCGGCCCCGGTCGTCGCCTCGCTCATGCTCGGTATGGCCCTCGTCGCCCTCGACAGCACCATCGTCGCCACCGCCGTCCCGCAGATCGTGGGCGACCTCGGCGGGTTCTCCGTCTTCTCCTGGCTCTTCTCCGGCTACCTGCTCGCGGTGACCGTCACCCTGCCCGTCTACGGAAAGCTGTCCGACACCTTCGGCCGCAAACCCGTCCTGCTCTTCGGCACCGGCCTCTTCCTCGTCGGCTCGCTGCTGTGCGCGTCCGCCTGGAACATGGCCGCCCTCATCGCCTTCCGCCTCGTCCAGGGCCTGGGCGGCGGCGCCCTCCAGGGCACGATCCAGACCCTGGCCGCCGACCTGTACCCGCTGGCGGAACGGCCGCGGATCCAGGCCCGGATGTCCAGCGTCTGGGCCACCTCGGCCGTCGCCGGACCGGCGCTCGGCGGACTGCTCGCCTCGTACGCGCACTGGCGCTGGATCTTCCTGATCAACCTGCCGCTGGCCGGCCTCGCCCTGTGGATGGTCGCCCGTCATCTGAAGGAGCCCGTACGGTCGCCCGGCCGCCGGGGGCCCGTCGACTGGGCGGGGGCGCTGGGCGTCTTCGCCTGCGGCGGCGTGCTGCTGTTCGCCCTCGTCCAGGGCGGGGTCGCCTGGCCCTGGCTGTCCGCGCCCTCGCTGGGGCTGCTGGGCGCGAGCGCGGTACTGGCCGCCGTCGTGGTCCGGGTGGAACGCCGGGCCGAGGAACCGATCCTGCCCGGCTGGGTGTGGCGCCGGCGCACCATCGCCGCCGTCAACCTGGCCCTGGGGGCGCTCGGCCTGCTGATGGTCGCGCCGATGGTGTTCATGCCGACCTACGCGCAGTCGGTGCTGGGCCTCGGCCCCGTCGGCGCCGGCCTGGTGATGTCGGTGATGACCCTGAGCTGGCCCGTCTCCGCCGCGCTCAGCCAGCACGTCTACCGGCGCATCGGCTTCCGCAACACCGCGGCCGTCGGGATCGGCCTGGCCGCGGTGATCCTGTTCTCCTTCACCCTGCTCCCCTACCCCGCCCGGCCCTGGCAGCCCGCGCTGATCATGCTGCTGCTGGGCGGCGCCCTCGGCCTCTTCCAGCTCCCGCTGATCGTCGGCGTCCAGTCCACCGTGGGGTGGGCCGAACGCGGGACCACGACGGCCTCGGTGCTGTTCTGCCGGCAGGTCGGCCAGAGCGTGGGTGCCGCCCTGCTCGCCGCCGTCGCCAACGCCACCATCGCCGCCCGCCTGGCGGACGCCCCCGTACCCGGCCTCCCGGAGCACCTGGACGACGTGGCGGAGGCACTGGAGCGCCCGGAGCTGCTCCCCGGGGCCGCCGCCGACTACCTGCGCGAGGCCGTGGCCGTCGCCGTGGAGCACATCTTCCTCGGGGCGACGGCGGCCGCCGTGGCCGCGCTGCTGGTCCTGCTGCTGGTGGCCCCGCGCCGGTTCCCCGTGCTGCCCGAACCGGGCGAGGAGTAACAGCACGGAGGGGCGGCTTGTCATGGCCGGGCCAGTAAGTGACCCTCGTGGCAGGACCGTTCCAGGGGGACCACGACATGGCATCCGCACTCTGCGCACTCGCGTTACTGGCCGCACTGGCCGGCTCGATCTGCCTGCGGCTCGGCCGCAGCCCGGGCTTCATCACCGGCCGCGACGGCCGCCTCTCCACCTCGATCGTGCTCGCCTTGGCCTGGACGGTGATCCTGCTCTGGCTGCTGCTGACGATCCTCGGCTACGGGCTCACCGCGGGCGGCGGGGTCGCGTACTTCCGGGGCGCCGACGGCCCGCTGTCCACGCTGACCACGGTGTACCTGCCGCTGCTCGGCGGCCCGTACGTGGCCCTGATCGCGGCGAAGGCCGTCGTCGGCCTGCGCGTGGAGCACGGCACCATGGCCAAGCCCGCCGCCCGGCCGACCGGCTCCGGCCGCCGGCCCCTGCACGAGCTGATCGCGAACGACAGCGGGCGCACCGACCTGGTGGACCTCCAGTACGTCGCGCTCAGCGCGGTCACCATGCTGTACGTGGTGCTGTTCTTCCTCGCGGACGTGGGCGGCGGACTCCCGCGCCTGCCCGCCGAGATGTGGGCCCTGACGGGCGCCCCGGCGGGCGCGTACCTGGTCAACAAGATGGCCGTGCGCGCGAACCCGGTCATCACGAACGTCGTGCTGGAGGACGGCCGGCTGACGGTCGAGGGCGGCGGCTTCACCGCCGGCCCGGCGGGCCCCCCGCCCCTGCTCACCATCGACGACACCCCCCTCGCGACCCGGACCGACCCGCTGACGGGCGCCCTGACCGCCGTCCTCGATCCCCCGAGGACGCCTCCGTTCACGCTGGTCGTCGCGGCCCGGGGCCTGCGCAGCGACCCGTACCGCTACGAGCCCGCGCCGCAGCCGCCCGTCCCGGCCCAGCAGCGGGCGGCCGACCCCCTCTAGGTCGCCGTATCGCCCTTGTGGCGGGCGTAGTAGCGGGCCACGCGGGCCCGGTTGCCGCAGACCGACGCCACGCACCAGCGGCGCCGGGGGTGCGCCGGCAGGAAGAGCAGGACGCAGTCCTGCGCCTCGCACGCGCGCACCTGTCCCACCCGGGGGTCCGTCAGGAGCTCCGCGGTCGCCTCGGCCAGCTCCGCCGCGAGCCGCCGGGCCGGCTCGGCGCCGCGGTGCGTCGCGGCGGCCGTCCCGCCCTCCTCGGTCCAGGCGAGCACCCGGTACGGGGGCGCCGCGGCCAGGGCCTCGTTCAGCGCGCGCAGCGCCCCGGCCGGGGGGCGCCCACCGCACCGCGCCGCGTCCAGCGCCGGGCGCGCGGCCTCCCGTACGGCCCGTACGGCGGCCACCTCGGCCGCGCCGACGGCACCGACCGGGGTCAGCCGCCCGGCCTGCGCGGCCAGCCACGCCGCGAGCCCCGCCGGGTCGGCGACGAGGTCGCCCGTGGCGGCCTCGGTGTTGAGGAGGTCCAGCGCGAGGGGCTCACCGGTGAGCGGAAAGGTCACTGTCACCTGGCTAATGTTACTTGAATGCCTTGACCCATTAGCGATCACCGGCAAGACTAATGGAACCAAGGACGCAGGAGGCATGTGATGACCACGGCTCGCCGCACCATTCCCACCATCCGGCACCGCACCGTCGAGGTGGACGGCGTCCGCGTCGCCTACCGCGAGAGCGGCCCCGCCGACGGACCCGTACTGCTGCTCCTGCACGGCTTCCCCACCGCATCCCACCAGTTCGCCCGCCTGATGGACGCCCTCGGCGACACCCCGTACCGCCTGATCGCCCCCGACTACCCCGGCTTCGGGCGCACCGAGGCCCCGACCGGGTTCACGTACACCTTCGACCGGCTCGCCGACATCGTGGAGGGCTTCACCGACGCTCTCGGGCTGGACCGCTTCGCCCTGTACGTCTTCGACTTCGGCGCCCCGGTCGGCCTGCGGCTCGCCGCCCGCCGCCCGGAGCGGGTGACCGGCCTGATCGTGCAGAACGGCAACGCCTACGAGGAGGGCCTCTCGGACGCGGCCCGCGAGTTCGCCGGACTCCGGCGCGAGGTCCCCGGCAACGAGGAGCGTGTCCGCGGCCTCTTCACCCTGGAAGGCACCCGCTTCCAGTACGAGACCGGCGTCGCGGACACCGGCCTCCTCTCCCCCGACAGCTGGACCCTCGACGTCCATTACCTCGGCCTGCCGGGCCGCGCGGACGCCCAGGCCGACCTCGCCTTCGACTACGCCTCGAACTTCGCCCACTACCCCGCCTGGCAGGCGTGGCTGCACTCCGCACGGATCCCGGTGCTGGTCGTCTGGGGAGCGGGCGACCCCTTCTTCACCCCGGCGGGCGCGAAGGCCTACCTCCGCGACGCCCCGGACGCCGAGGTCCACGTCTTCGAGGGCGCGGGCCACTTCGCCCTGGAGACCCACCTCCCGCAGATCGCCCCGCTGATCGAGGACTTCCTCAGCGGCGCCGCGGTGGCCCGATGACCTGCTGCCCGATCCGCCCGGCGAGCCACTGCGCGAAGCCGTCCCCGTAGCCGTACCGGCCGCCCCGGCGCATGTGGGACCGGGACGGCTACGGCGACCGAATGGTCATTTCCCCGCACCGAGCTCGTGACAGCTCGTCAGAACCACCCGCTCCGGGGAATCATCCGAGCGATCGACCATTCCGTTCGTACACGGGGCCACCATGCGCACTGCCCGAACCAGTCGGAGAACGTACGCCCTCGGAGCCGCGGCGCTCGCCGCGCTCCTCTCGTCCACGGCCTGCAACCCGGGCATCGCGGACACCAAGAACCCCGCCACGCCCGGGTCACGTACTGGAACCGCGACCTCGGCGCGATCGAGGACTTCCTGTTCAGGTCGGGCACCCCCTAGGGCACGGGGCTCCGGGCACAGAGCGGACCGGACCGGGCGCTGTCGGTGGGGTGCCGTAGCGTCGACGGCATGATCTCCGAGCCGACGGGCCGGGCCGCCGGCCCCTATGACGCCGCCTTCCTGCCACGGCTGCGGATGTCCTTCCGGGCCGCGCACGAGCCGGTCACACAGCCGGTGTCGAAGTTCGGCGGGCAGCCGGTCTGGCTGGACGGACCGGCCTGGCCGATGCATCCGCGTACGGGCGAACCGCTCGTGTTCATCGGCCAGTTCCGGGTGCCGGGCGACGAGGTGCGCCTCGCGTACCTGTTCCTGCACGAGGAGGGCGTGGTCATGGGCGGTGACACGCCGGAGGACGGCGAGGCCGTCGTCCTGGTCCAGCCGGCTGGGCGAATACCGCCCTTCGCGGCGATCGGCTCCCCCGGCACCCGGGGCAGAACCCTGTGGCGCTGGGGTCCGGACTACACGGAGGTGCCCGTCGAATGGCTGACGGACCTGGCTCCGATGCCGCCTGAGGCCGACGCGGCCGCGACCGCGGCCGCCGCCCACTCACGGAGGCTGCGGGGCGAGGGCCCGGACGTCGCATTTCCCGAGGCTGACTGGCCCGGGGACTTCCTGGGGGGCGAAGCGGTCTACCCCAACAATCTGGCCTTCGGCATCGACGCCTCCTGGCGGTTCCTCTGCCAGTTCGAGGACCGGGGCGAGGGGGAGACGGACCCCTTCTTCCTCAACTTCGGCTACGGAAGCGGCTTCCTGTTCCTCAGTTCCGACCACCTCGAAGGCCGGTTCATGTGGGACTGCAGCTGAGACGCCCCGCCTAGCCCTCGGCGGGGGCGCGGCCGGTCAGGGCCGCCAGGCTGGAACGGACGTGGTTCATGTGCGCCCGCATCTCCTCCGCCGCCTCCCCCTGCTCCCGCAGGATCGCCCGCGTCTCGCGCCCGGTCCGCTCCTCCGCCACCCGCGCCCCCGCGACCAGCTCGGCGGCCCGCGCCTCCGCGTCCTCCTGACCGTGCCGCGCCGACTCCTCGGCCTCCGCGAAGCCCCGACGTGCCTGCGCCAGCCGCGACTCGGCGTACCGCTCCAGCTCCGCATGGCGCGCGTCCAGTTCCGCCTCCCGCGCCGTCAGCTCCCGCTCCGCCGTCTCCCGGCGCTCCGTCTGCTCCTGCTCGCGCTCCGCCAGCTCCGCGTCCGCCCGCCGCCGGGTCTCCGTCAGCGCGGCCACCGCCTGCGCCCGCCACTGCGCCGCGTCCTCCCGCGCCGACGCCCGCACGTCGTCCGCCTCGCGCTGCGCCCGCAGCAGCCCCTGCCGGGCCCGGACCTCCGTCTGCTCGCGCACCGCCTCCGCGTCGCCCCGCGCGAGTTCCGCGGCCCGGTCGGCCCGCGCCTCGGCCGCGCCCAGCGTCGTGGAGGCGTCCACCCGCGCGTCCGCCCGTACGGCGACCGCCTCCTCCTGCGCCAGCAGCAGGATCCGCCGGGCCCGCTCGCTCAGCTCGTCGTACGTCTGCGGTGCCAGCGCGCAGACCTCGTCCCTCAGCCGCGCCGCCTGCGACTCCATCTGCTTGGCCAGGACCGTCAGCCGCGCCACCCGCTCCCAGGCCTCGTCCCGACTCCCGGAGAGCCGGGCGAGGTACCGGTCGACCTCGTCCATGCGGTAGCCGCGACCGCGCACGGTCGCCATGGGTGCACTCATCCTGGATGCGCCTCTCTCGCGGGGATTCCCGTCAAGGATGCGTCATTTGATACCGGAAGCCCGAATGGCCGGGCCGAGACCCTGTTCGAAGGTCCCGACCCGGCCATCCAATGGATCATCCGATCAACCGATCAGAGCAATCCGTCCCACATCTGCTCCAGCAGCACCGACCACCAGCTGTCCGGCGAGGCCAGCGCCGCGCTGTCGAGCCCCGCCAGATTCGCCTGGAAATCGACGGTCCAGCGGCCCGCCTGCTCCGGCGTCAGATGCTGGCGCAGCCGCCACATGTGACCCAGCATCGCGAGGGACCGCGCGAACTGCGGCAGGCTCGAATTCACGAACTGCGGCGGCACCGGAGCACCCCCGGGACCACCCTCCACCGGCACCGCGACGATGTGCGCGGTGCCGTACTGGACACACAGCGCCTTACCGAAGTCGCTGCCCACGACCAGGTACGAGCCCGCGTCCGAGGCCGACTGGACCTGCCGCTGCTGGGCCAGCTCGGCCAGCGTCGGCACCGGCTGGCCCGGCACCGCCTGCGCCCAGAAGAACGGCCCGAAATCGACGGGCAGACCCGACCACATCAGCGTCTGCGCCACGATCTCCGGCACACCCTGGCGGGACACGGCCCGCTGGTCGAAGCGGAACACGCCCTGCGGACCGAACGCGGCCGTCAGCTCCTGCGCGATCGCCTCCAGCGGGATCGCCGGCTGCAGCGGTACCTGCGGCAGCGGCGCCCGTACCGGCGCGGGGCGCGCCGGACCGTCCGCCACCTGGTGCAGCTCGCCCTGGTGGGTGAGCAGGTGCCGCATGCCCTGCTGGCGGCCCGCGTGGTCCTTGCCGTACGGGGCCACGCTCGTGATCCGCACCTGCGGCCAGGTCTCCCGGATCATCCGGGCGCAGTAACCGCCGGGCAGCTCGCAGGACTCCAGCTCGGTGTGCAGCTCCAGCACCTGCTGCGGCGGCACGTTCATGGCGCGCAGCTCGTAGAGGATCTGCCACTCCGGGTGCGGGGTGCCGGGCGCCGAGCGGCGGATGAGCTGCTGCTCGGAGCCGTCGGGCGCGCGGTAGCGGAGCACGGCCTGGTAGCCGGGGCCGACCGTGGGCGCCCCGGTCGGGACCGGGGGCTGCGCAGCGGGCCCACCGGTCGCACCCGGCGGCGGGCCGGGCGGACCGGGCGGCTGACCGGTGACGGACGGACCCGCCAGCATCGTCGCGGCATGGTCGATCCCGCCACCGGGAGCACCGGGGGTGCCGGGGGCACCGGGAGCGCCGGGCGGACCGGGAGGCTGCGGTACGCCGGGACCCGCGAGCATGGTGGCGGCGTGATGGGCCCCGCCACCGGGAGCCCCGGGCGGACCGGGCGGACCCGGCGGCTGACCGGTGACGGACGGACCGGCCAGCATCGTGGCGGCGTGGTCGACACCCCGGCCCTGCGAACCGGGAGCCCCCGGCGGACCGGGAGGCGCGGGCGGCCGACCCGCACCCGGAGCACCGGGCGGGCCGGGAGGCGCGGGCGGCTGACCCGTGACGGACGGACCCGCCAGCATCGTCGCGGCGTGGTCGACACCCCGGCCCTGCGAACCGGGAGCCCCCGGCGGACCGGGAGGCGCGGGCGGCCGACCCGCACCCGGAGCACCGGGCGGCTGCGGGACACCGGGGCCGGCCAGCATGGTGGCGGCATGGTGCGCCCCGCCGCCGGGGGCCGAGGGCGCACCGGGCGGGCCCGGCGGCGTCGACGGCCTCGACGGCCGGGAGACGTGGGCCTTGCTGGTCGGCGCGTCCGCGATGTCACTCGCCGCGGAATCGCCCCCCGGACGTCCTGCGGGACCGCCGACCGGACCGCCGACCGGACCGCCCGCGGAAGCACCGTCCGATGCCCCCAGCGCGGGCACGATCGCGGTCCGCGGCAGCTGGCTGCCGCCCGCCATCAAGGTGGTCTTCGCCTCCGGGGCCACCCCGGACGACGGCGCGTCGTCCAGGTCCGACCCGGACAGCGGCGGCGCGAACACGGTCGCGGGCAGCGGTACGGACACGTCGTCCGCACCGGAGTTCACATCGGTACCCGCCCACGGCGTGGCACCGATCGGCACCGCGGCCGGAACCCCGTCGTTGGCCGTGGGCTCGTACGGGATCTCGCCCCCGCGCCGCAGCGGCACGGCCTCGACGGGCGCCGGCGCCGCGGGAGCGGAGGCCGGCGCGCGCTCGGGCGCGACATCGGCGGGCGCCTGCGGAGCCGGCGTCGGAGCCGGAGCCGACGTCGACGTCGACGTCGACGTCGACGTCGACCGCGGTGCGATTCCCGCCCGGTCCGCGGCCTCCTGCAGCCACTCGGGCGGGCTGAGCATGAAGGACGTCTGCTCCGAGTCGATCCGCGGCGTCGGAACCGAAGCCTCCGAAGCCGCCGCGGCCACGGTCCCGTACTCCTCCTCGTACCGCCGGATCACCTCTCCCACCGGCAGTCCCGGCCACAGCGTCACCTCCCCGCTGTCCCGCGCGATGACCAGCCGCTGCCGCCCACCACCGGACACGGGACCGGCCGCGCGGTCCTCCGCCCACACCACGAACCCGAGCCCGAACTCCCGTACGCGCACCTCGCGGTGCTGGTACGCGGGCACGTCGCCGTTGATCCACTCCTCGGCGCGCTCCTGCGCCTGCGCAAACGTCACCATCGCGCGCTCACCCCTCCACCGGTGCCGAACCCGACACCGGAACCGAACGTGCGAATCCGCCGTCCACCATCAGACCGGCCACCGACTCCAGCTCTGGCGGGTTTCCCGCCAGCCGCTCCAGAAAGGCGTCGAAATCAGCACCGCACGGCAGCAGCAACCGCTCCACGCGCTCCTGGACCGACCAGCCGTCCCGGTCGCGGGCATCGTCGTACGGGGAGAACCACACCGAGCCGATGCCCTCTCCCTTGACCTTCAGCGCGAGCAACCCGCCCTGGGCGAAGGCCACGCACAGGTAGTCCTTCGTCAGGTGGTCCCGCAGACACTTGTTGACGTACACGAGGTCGTTGATCGCCGCCTCCTCACGCACCGTGAAGAAGGGCTGGTCCACCAGCAGACCCAGGTCCACGTCCAGGCCCGCACCCACCGGCGCGCAGCCGCCCGCGGCCTTCAGGAACGAGCGGTACGCCTCCGGCAGCCGGTAGCCGAGGTCCTCCTCGACGCCCTGGACCTGCTCCTCGGCGACCGACACGACCGACTTCGGCAGCCCCAGGTGCGCCGGGCGCACCTCCTGCAACGCCCGCGTACCGCGCTTCTCGTGGTCCACCGGAGCCGTCGTCAGGCCCGCGTGATGCCGCAGCAGCGCCTTCACCTCGACCGGGACCAGCTCCATGCGCCGCGAACCCGCCACGTGGTGCCAGGTCCAGCCGTGCGGGGTCGCCACCGGCCCGACCGTGTCCCACAGCTCGTGCCCGGCGGCCTTCATCGCCGCGTTCGCGGACACGTAGTCCGTGAGCCGCAACTCGTCCACGCCGAAGCCCTCCGGCGGTTCGGCGATCTCCACGGCCGCGCGCGCGTAAGCGGAGAAGTCCGGATGCCCATTGCCGTCCATCCGCACCCCGTGAGGATGCCGAGCGGCCCGGACCGGGTCCGGGAAGTGCACGACCTGCCCCGAGTAAGCGGCGTTGGGTGGCGCGGCCTGCTGCCCGAGCCGACCTGTCGTCATGGCGGTAGCCCCCTGCTGGATCTGGCTGGTTCACCACAGCCTATGCGCTGGGGCAAGAGCCTCAACCGCGCCCGACCGGCGCACCCGCCCGAGGGCCAGGAACATCCGAATTGATACGAATATTCGACCCCGCTTCCGCATGACAGGTGACGTTTGGCAGGCTGTCCCCTCAGCACGGGGGCGTGCGCGACAGCGGTCACCACCGCCGCCACGGGAGGGAAAAGCGCGACCATGCACAACACGGCAACACGCACAGAATCCGGCGACACCCCGCCGGGCGCACCGGACGCACCGGGCGCGGCCGGCCCCACCGGCCCGGCCGGCGAAGCCGCCGGGCCCGCCGGCGACCCCCGCCTGCGCTGGAGCAGCACCGACGGCCGCCCCGCCGTGCCCGTCCTGCGGTTCCGCCGGGACGGCATCCTCCCCACCGTCGCGGCCGCCCTCTCCGTACGCGGCGAGACGCTCACCGGCACCGCCGGGAAGGCCGACCAGCCGCCCGTGCTCCACCCGCTCGTCCAGGACTTCCTCGACACGCTCACCAGCGGCCAGCGCGAACGATTCACCGGCCGGTGTCCGGAGGCGATCCTGCTCTCGCGCCACCTCACCTCCGTCGAGGGCGCCCGTTCCCGGCGCGCCTCCCGCAAGCCCCTCACCCCGAGCGAGGCCCGCCGCTCCCTCAAGCAGGCGAAGATCACCGCCCGCCGCATCCGCGAGGACGGCGACCCCCTCCACGGCAGTTACGCACCTCCCTGTCGCTCCTGCGACGCTCTCCTCGCCCACTTCGGCGTACGCTCCGTCGACCTCACCCCAGCCGAGTAGCCATGACCAGCGCATCCGCCTCGTACGACCGCTCCTCGGCCACCCGTTTCCCGGTCGCCGTGGACTCCGCCCTGCGCACCGCCGGGTGGGAACCCGGCCGCTGGGACATCAAGCAGGCCGAGTACTGGGCCGACGCCCTCCGGGACCACACCACGCCCGCCGGGCACCGGCACACCGTCTTCCCCGCCGCCGTCGAGGCGTGGGCCGAATTCGGCGGCCTGACGATCACCGCGCCCGGCGCCGGCCGCCAGATCGCCCCGACGCCGGTGCGGATCGACCCGCTCACCGGACTCCACCTCGCGCGCACCTTCGCCGACCTCGGCCGGGCCCTGTCGACCCAGCTCTGCCCCCTGGGCGTCGAGGCCGACGGGGGCTCCCACCTCGCGCTCGACCGCGAGGGCCGGGTCTACGGCATCGACCACACCGGCGACTGGTACCTCGGCCCGAACGTCGACGAGGCCCTCACCCTTCTCCTGACAGGCCTCCAACCCACCCGCCTCACCACAGCCTGACCCCACCGACCAACCCGGCCCCCGCCGACCAACCCGACCAACCCGGCCCAGCCGGCGTTTGAGGCGATCCTTCAGCCCCGCCGGCGCTTGAGGCGCGCTCTTTCAGCCCCGCCGGCGCTTGAGGCGCGGGGGCCCGGGGGCAGCGCCCCCGGCAACGGCGCCGCACCCGGCCACGGCCACGGCTACCGAACGGGCAGCACCGCCGACACCCGAAATCCCCCCGCATCCGTCGGCCCCGACACGAACACCCCACCCAGCCCCAGCACCCGCTCCCGCATCCCGACCAGCCCGTTGCCCCCACTGGGCAGCCCCGGCTCGGCGGCCTTGCCGTCGCACGGTCCGTTCTCCACCTGCATGGCGACCTCCCCCGACCGGTGCGCGAGCCGCACCACGACCCGCGCGCCCGGGGCGTGCTTGTGACAGTTGGTGAGCGCCTCCTGCACCACGCGGTACGCCGTCTGCTCGACCTCCGCCGCGTACGCCGCCCCCTCGCCGTGCACCAGCATCTCCACGGCCATCCCGGCCGCCCGCGACTGACCGACCAGCACCTCCAGCTCCTCGAGCGAGGGCCCGTCCTCCGCGCCCCCCGCGAACGCCGCCACGGCGACGGGCACGGCAGGCGCGCGGTGCACCGCCGCCGCGGCGACCGCGGCCCGGTCCGCCTTGGGCGCCGACCGGAGCACGCCGAGCATCTCCCGCAGCTCCGTCAACGCCTGCCGGCCCATGTCCCCCACCAGCGCCGCGTTCTTCGCGGCGCGCGCCGGGTCCTTGACCGCCACCGCCTCCAGGGCGGCCGCGTGCACCACCATCAGCGACACCCGGTGGGCCACCACGTCGTGCATCTCCCGCGCGATGCGGGTGCGCTCCTCCGTACGGGCCCACTCGGCCCGCTCCTCCGCCCGGTCCGCCAGCAGCGACAGCTCCCGCTCGAGCGAGTCCGCGCGTTCCTGCAGGCTCTCCATCAGCCGACGCCGGGCTCCGATGTAGAGCCCGAACAGGACCGGCGGCACGGTCAGCGCCACCGCGACGAATACGGACAGCACGACCACGAGCGTCGGGTCGGCCTCCACGTCCCCCCGGGTGCGCAGGTACATCACGACGAACGTCGCGGCCAGCGACATCGAGGCGAGCGTGGCCGTGATCCGCCGCGGCACCTCGGACGAGGCCAGCGTGTACATCCCGACCACCGCGAGCAGGAACCCCATCGCGGCCGGCGAGACGGCGATCCCCACCAGCACCACGGCGATCGGCCACCGCCGCCGCAGCACGAGCGTGGCCCCCACCACGAACCCGAACAGCACGCCGACCGCGGTCGGCAGCCCCGCCTCCGCGGCGAAGGACACTCCCTCCCACGCGCATTCGACGGCGGACACGCCGCCGAGCACCACATCCCCTGCGGCTTCCCGCCGCCGCGCCCACCACAAAGGCGGCCCGGCGCGGCCTTCCACTTCCCCCGTACTGGTCATGCCGTCCAGCGTACGGGCGGCCCCGGCGGCGCCCCGGGGAAATACCCGCCACCGAAACGGCGGGGACGGGTACCGTCGCGGTGAAGGCAGGTGGTGCGGCATAGTAGGGACGGCCAGCTTGATCGGTACGCCGAAATGTCCGGTTAAGCCACCCAAACTATCCCCTGTGGTGTAATTGGCAGCACTGAGGCTTTTGGTGCCTTATGTCCGGGTTCGAGTCCTGGCGGGGGAGCTGATCGACTCCGGGTCCGGACCGTCAAGGTCGGGACCCGCGTTCGTTTGGGCCGACCGGCACCCCGGTATCCTTCACGGGTCCACCCCCGAAGCCGAAGGGCACACCCGTGAGCGCCAACCGCCCGGCAGCCGTCGTCGTACTCGCAGCGGGTGAAGGCACCCGCATGAAGTCGGCGACTCCCAAGGTTCTGCACCAGATCTGCGGGCGCTCGCTCGTCGGTCACGTCGTCGCCGCCTCCCGCGAACTGGACCCCGAGCACCTCGTCGTGGTCGTCGGGCACGCCCGGGAGCAGGTCACGGCGCACCTGGCCGGCATCGACGCCGATGTCCGCACCGCCGTCCAGTACGAGCAGAACGGCACCGGTCACGCCGTCCGCATGGCCCTCGAAGAGCTCGGCGGCGGCCTCACCGGCACCGTGATCGTCGTCTGCGGCGACACCCCGCTGCTGACCGGGGAGACCCTGGCCCGCCTCGCGCGCACGCACGACGCCGACGGCAACGCCGTCACCGTGCTGACCGCCGAGGTCCCCGACTCCACCGGCTACGGACGGATCGTCCGGGACGCCGGCGGCGCCGTGACGGCGATCGTCGAACACAAGGACGCCTCCGACGCCCAGCGCGCGATCCGTGAGATCAACTCGGGCGTCTTCGCCTTCGACGGCGCCCTGCTCGCCGACGCGCTCGGCAAGGTCCGCACCGACAACAGCCAGGGCGAGGAGTACCTCACCGACGTACTCGGCATCCTGCGCGAGGCCGGGCACCGCGTCGGCGCGGCCGTCGGCAGCGACCACCGGCAGATCCTCGGGATCAACAACCGCGTCCAGCTCGCCGAGGCCCGCGCGCTGCTGAACGCGCGCCTGCTGGAGCAGGCCATGCTCGCGGGCGTCACGGTCGTCGACCCCGCCGGCACCTTCGTCGACGTGACCGTCACCTTCGGGCAGGACGCGATCGTGCACCCCGGCACCCAGCTGCTGGGCACCACGCACATCGCCGAGGGCGCCGAGGTCGGCCCCAACACCCGCCTGAAGGACACCCACGTGGGCGCGGGCGCCCGGGTGGACAACACCGTCGCCGAGAGCGCGGTCGTGGGCCCGCAGGCGAACGTGGGCCCCTTCGCGTACCTGCGCCCCGGCACGAACCTCGGCGCGAAGGCCAAGGCCGGTACGTACGTCGAGATGAAGAACGCGACGATCGGCGAGGGCACCAAGGTCCCCCACCTGTCCTACGTGGGCGACGCGACGATCGGCGAGTACACCAACATCGGCGCCGCGAGCGTCTTCGTGAACTACGACGGCGAGCACAAGCACCACACCACCATCGGCTCACATTGCAAGACGGGCTCGGACAACATGTTTGTGGCTCCCGTCACGATCGGGGACGGCGCCTACACGGCCGCCGGATCCGTGATCACCAAGGATGTTCCGCCCGGCGCCCTGGCCGTGGCCCGCGGCCAGCAGCGGAATATCGAGGGCTGGGTGGCCCGCAAGCGTCCGGGCAGTGCGGCTGCCACGGCGGCGCAGTCGGCGGCCACGGGGGACGCCGAGCGCCCCTGAGGTGAACTGACCGGAAACAGGTACGCCCGTTACGGCGTACCGTCGTAGGTGCACGCAATTCGGCTGGCTCACCGTGTGCGGGACGGACGCGCATGGGGGCGAGCAGCTTCAACACGTCTGAGGAGACTGTGCTGTGACCGGGATCAAGACGACCGGCGAGAAGAAGCTGATGCTCTTCTCCGGCCGCGCCCACCCCGAGCTGGCCGAGGAGGTTGCGCATCAGCTGGGCGTCACCCTCGTGCCGACCAAGGCTTTCGACTTCGCGAACGGCGAGATCTACGTCCGCTTCCAGGAGTCGGCACGTGGCGCGGACTGCTTCCTGATCCAGAGCCACACGGCTCCGATCAACAAGTGGATCATGGAGCAGCTGATCATGATCGACGCGCTGAAGCGCGCGTCGGCTCGCTCCATCACCGTGATCGTCCCGTCCTACGGGTACGCCCGCCAGGACAAGAAGCACAAGGGCCGCGAGCCGATCTCGGCCCGCCTGGTCGCCGACCTGCTGAAGACCGCGGGTGCGGACCGCATCCTCACGGTCGATCTGCACACGGACCAGATCCAGGGCTTCTTCGACGGCCCGGTGGACCACCTCTCGGCCCTCAACGTCCTCGCGGACTACGTCGGCGCCAAGGTGGACCGTACGAAGCTCACGATCGTGTCCCCGGACGCCGGCCGTGTGCGCGTGGCCGACCGCTGGTGCGACCGCCTGGACGCGCCGCTGGCGATCGTGCACAAGCGCCGCGACAAGGACGTCGCCAACCAGGTGACCGTCCACGAGGTCGTCGGCGAGGTCAAGGGCCGCGTCTGCGTCCTGGTCGACGACATGATCGACACCGGCGGCACCATCTGCGCCGCCGCCGACGCGCTGTTCGCGCACGGCGCGGAGGACGTCATCGTCACGGCCACGCACGGCATCCTGTCGGGCCCGGCGGCCGACCGCCTGAAGAACTCCAAGGTCAGCGAGTTCGTCTTCACGAACACTCTGCCGGACCCGTCCGACCTGGAGCTCGACAAGATCACGGTGCTGTCGATCGCCCCGATGATCGCGCGCGCGGTGCGCGAGGTCTTCGAGGACGGCTCGGTGACCAGCCTCTTCGAGGAGCAGCAGTAACCACAGCGGTAACCGCAGCGGTGACCGCTGCGCGCTAGATCCTTTTGGTGCGGCCTCTCCCGCCGGGTACACTCCATGAGTTGCTCGGCGAGGGAGGCCGTACCTTTTTTTCGGTACGGATACTCCGTTATCGACGCGCTCTTCGTAGCAGGCCGTTCCGGCCGGGTGACTTCCGTCTGTTTCCGTCACCCCACGAGGAGTGAGCATGTCCGAGGTCAAGCTTTCCGCCAAGATCCGTGACAACTTCGGCAAGGGCTCCGCCCGTCAGGCCCGTCGCGACGCCCTGACCCCCGCCGTCATCTACGGCCACGGCACCGAGCCGAAGCACGTCAACGTCGACGCCCACGCCCTCCAGCTGGCGCTGCGTACCCCGAACGTTCTGCTCTCCCTGGACCTGGGCGACGCCGGCACCGAGCTGGTCATCCCGAAGGCCGTGCAGAAGCACCCGCTGAAGCGCTCGATCTCCCACGTCGACTTCCTGATCGTCAAGAAGGGCGAGAAGGTCACCGTCGACGTCGCGATCGTCACCGAGGGCGAGCTGGCCGCCGGCGGCAACATGCTGGAGACCCTCCAGAACACCATCTCCGTCGAGGCCGAGGCCACGCACATCCCGACCGAGGTCACCGTCTCCATCGCGGGCCTCGAGGCCGGCGCGACCATCCACGCCTCGGACCTGATCCTCCCGAAGGGCACCACCCTGGCCGTCGACGGCGACATCGCCGTCCTGCAGGTCGTGGCCCCGCAGGCCGAGGAGCCGGCCGCCGACGCCGCCGAGGGCACCGAGGCCTGAGCCTCGCCCCACCCCCTCAGCAGTTGCTGACCGACCGCCGTCCGGCTCCACTGGAGCGGGACGGCGGTCGTCTTCATAGAGGAACCGAGGAGCTTTTGATGTCGGACGACGCGGCGCCCTGGCTGATCGTGGGCCTGGGGAACCCGGGACCGGAGTACGCGGGCAACCGCCACAACATCGGGTTCATGGTGGCCGACCTGCTGGCGGAGCGGATCGGCGGGAGGTTCAAGGCGCACAAGGCCCGCGCCCAGGTGGTCGAGGGCCGCATGGGTCCGCCGGGGCCGGCGAACCGCCGGGTGGTGCTGGCCAAGCCGATGACGTACATGAACCTGTCCGGCGGCCCGGTGACGGCCCTGCGCGACTTCTACAAGGTGCCGCTGGAGCGGATCGTCGCGGTCCACGACGAGCTGGACATCGACTACCCGACGCTGCGCCTGAAGCTCGGCGGCGGGGACAACGGGCACAACGGCCTGAAGTCGATGACCAAGTCGATGGGACCCGACTACCACCGCGTGCGGTGCGGCATCGGGCGTCCGCCGGGCCGGATGCAGGTCGCGGACTTCGTACTGAAGGACTTCTCCTCCACGGAGCGCAAGGAGCTGGACTGGTTCGTGGACCGGGCCGCGGACTCCGTGGAGTCCCTGATCGCCGAGGGTCTGGAGCGCGCCCAGTCGGCGTACAACTCCTGACCGCCCAGGACACGGGGAAGCCCCCGCACCGTTGGCGGTTTCTAGGGGTCCTCGCAACACCTGATGGCTTACGTGGTTGTCAGTAGATCACGCAGGCGCTCGGCTGGGGTTCTCCAGCCGAGCGTTTT
>NZ_JBIWCL010000051.1:0-17837 GCF_044761485.1 Streptomyces sp. NPDC097617 | reverse complement strand
CCTACGTCACACCGCCCGCGACTGCCGCAGGCCCCTTGCTGCCCTGGGTCTCACCGGATGAACCCGGACACAAGGTGATCATGCAACTGACCCTGTTCCGCTGGCTGACCCGATACAACACCCGACGCCGGCACTCCCGCCTCGGTCAAAGGTCTCCGGTCGTCTACGAGAACGCCCTCCAACCACCAGCAACTACCCTGGCCCAAGCCGCATAGACGTGTTCAAAATCCGGGGTCAAGGCCCGTCTCGGTGTTCACCCCGAGATCACCGGCGACGGACTTGATCGTCGCTCCTGGCCTCGACCGGTACAACGCCACCGCATCCGCCTTGAACTCGGCGGGGTAGTGCTTCATCCCCACGGGGACTCCGTTCTCCTGGACCATCAAGATCCAAGTGTCTCCGGTGTCCAAGATCCGGGGTCAGGGCCCATCAAACTGATCAAGCGGCAGACCTACGGCCGCGCCGGACACCCCCTCCTACGCCAACGCATCCTCCTCAGCTGACGCACGAGTCCAAGCGATCAACGCCTACGAAAATCTTGTAAGAGCCGTTCGTTCGACAGATCCTTGATGTGGACATGGGGCGGGGGGATCTGAGTGATGCCGAGTGGGAGGACCGGGGCGGCCGTTCCTGCCGGTCAATAACCGGCGTTGTGCCCGGTGGCGTGACCATCGGCAGGTGATCGACGGGATTCTGCACCGGGTTCGGACCGGTGTTCAGTGGCGCGATCTGCCCGAGCGGTTGGGTCCGTGAAAGACGGTCTACGAACGCCACCGGCTGTGGTCCGGCGACGGAACATGGAGCGTCTGCTCCAGCAAGCCCAGGCCGCGGCCGACTCGGCCGGCGAGATCGACTGGGACGTCTCGGTCGACTCCACCCTCGTGCGAGCGCTGCGCGGTCCGGGTGGCGGTGCCTCTCGCGAAGGCCCCTATCGGGACACGCCCACCGATCCAGCGACAGCAGAGTGTCGTTTCAGACAGTGGCCGACAGATCAAAGTGAAGGCACCAGGGCCAGTCGTAAGGCGGGGCAGGCCACCGGCCGAAGCAGCACCTGAACATCCTCACAGTCATTTCGGGTGGCCAAGCCGACCACTGCTTTAGCTTGTTGATGCAACGCCCGACTGCGTTCCGGCTCAGTTACTGAGGATTTCAGGGTGGGGTCGGTGGGTTGATAGCCAGGCCGGTGGCGGTGAGGCAGCCGTCGATGAGGTGGGGTCGGAGCTGGATATGGGCCCTCACCAGCAGGTCGCGGTAGTCCTGCCAGGAGAAGCTCTTTCGGGCGCCCTTGAGCAGGAGATGGTTGCGGGGCCTGTGGATGAGGCGGCTCTTCTCGCCGGGTTTGTAGCAGCACAGGACGGCGACCGAGGTCCGGCGGCGGGAGCGTCCGCGGACGCGGATGACAGGGGTGTGTCCGCGCCGGCCCCAGGTGCGGGCGCGGGGCGGCGTCATGGAGAATCCGGCCTCGTCCTCGAAGACGATCCAGCCCCCACACGCCGCCGCGAGCCTTTTACCTGGGGCCACACCTCCTTCTTCCACAGCTCCACCGCGTGCTCGTCCCGCTCGAGTGCTCTGCGGGCCGGTGCCTGCCAGGACCAGCCGTGCCGCTTCAGCAGCCGCCAGACCGTCGCTACCGAGAGACACACCCGCAGCCGGCGGCGGATCACCGTCTGGACCCGGGCCAGAGTCCACCGTTCATCCTCGAAGCCGTGCGCTGACGGGCCCTTGCCGAGTTCCTCCTCGAGCATGCTGAACTGGGCATCGGTGACGGTCGGGGAGTTGGCCGGGCCCGTCGAGTGCAGGCCCTCGATGCCGCCCTCGCGCCAGGCACGACGCCAGCGTTCCACCGACCGCACACTCACCCGCAGGTCCTTCGCGATCACGACGGTCTTCTCACCCGCCGCGAACCGCACGCCGGCCTGAAGCCGGATCCCCTCACGAAACGCCCGACGCTCAGCGGTCAGGCCCCCACCCTCCGGATAACGCATACCACCGGCATACCGCAGGGATCATGAACCGTCATCACCCGACGACAACCCGAAATCCTCAGTAGGTGTTGCTGTCGAAGGCTGTCGGCCTGCCGCCGCAGCTGCCGGGACGTTGGCGGTTGACGGCGGGCTGTCAGATCACTGCCCGGTGCCGCGGAAATGCAGGATCCCCCGGATCGCGTGGGACGAGTCGGCCTTGTCCGCAAAGACCATCGCAGGCTTGGTCTTCGTCTACCGACCGGCCGAGGAACCCGAACCTGATCCATGACCTGCCCGAATGCTGGTGCGTCCTCGGCGCCTGGCCGGCCAGGATGACGAAGCCCACCGGGCGGCAGCGGCCGTCAGCCGAAAGGTGGATCTGCGCGGTCAGTCCTCCGCGCGAGCGTCCGAGGGCGCGATCGACAGGCTCTGCTCGCCTGGGGCCCCCTTCTACGGGTCCCGGGCGAGCAGAGCGGTGAAGACCCTTTCCAAGTCCCGTCGGCGGCCCACATCCGTAGCCGGCTATGGGCCCCGCCGAGGCGTCACCCACCCGGGAGCGGATGCGATGACGGTCGCCGTGTAGATCCAGTCCTGCCCAACCACCCGGTACACGCCCTACTCGAACCCTGCGGATCTGATCAGATCTCGATTCGCTTGCCCGGCGAGTTCTCAGCGAAATCGGGTGTAGCGGTGTTTCATCCCGACCGGGAAGTACTCGGGGTCGCCATGTGAACGCGTCTCGACGAGCGGCAGTTGCAACTCGGTGGGCACGTAGTTCATGTACTCGCTGTTCTGCTCACGCAGTGCGTTGAGGATCGAGTGCGGGGTGCTCTCCGTGCGGATCTGTTCGGCATGGTGGTTGGGAGCGATCTCTGCGACGACGCGCAGCTGGGGCCGTTCGCCATTCTGAATCTCCATGACGAACTTCCCAGTGAGGCGCGGGTAGGAGTCGTCCCGTTCCAGGCCGGCGGCGATGCTCTCCGGGTAGATGTTGGCACCGTACATGGACAGGGCGAACAGAGTGCGGCCGAAAAGCCAGACGTACGGAGCAGGTTCGTGTGGTGGGGAATCCGGCGCCAAGATGCCCACCTCGGTGCACATTTCACTCAATGCGCTCGCGCTCGACCGCCCGCCCGTGTCTCCGAGGGTGTACCGCACTAGGGGTACGACACCGTCCGTGGTGAGGAAGAGCTCGCCGTTCACCGCATCAAAGTGGCGGATCGCCGGATCGTACCGCATGAGGGATGGCAGCCGGTCGGAGCCGAAGAGGGCCTGGCTGGAGCCGCCCGTCGAGGCGATGGAACGACGCAGCCGGATGCTCACTGGAGTCTCGTAGGCGAGCACTCCCGCGTCGGCTGTTCCGTACAGCGATGCGGTGGCCGTCTCCGGGCTGGTGATCGCCGCACGCTCGCACACCACGTCTCGCCAGTTTTCACTGAACACCTCCCCAGCGAAAACGAGATGCATTGCGTAGCGCTCCCACTGCACGCCGCGGACCCGTCCCGCGTCGACCACATCTTTGAGGAACGGCGGGTAGCCCAGGAGGACGGTCTGCTCGACATGGGGGGCCAGCGCCTGAACGGCCTGCAGGACGGCGTCGACGTTGTTGCCGGGAGCAGCAATAGTCAACAGCAGCCCCGTGCGGGCGAGGTGCTGGAGACACTCCAGGGTGTACAGGCCTCCGACCCAGGACCCTAGTGGGAAACAGACGACGGCGAGGGTGTGCTTGCGGTCCGCGCCGAACGTGTCCTCGAGGACGCGGCGAAAGGGCGTAGCGGCCCTTACCTCGTCGTCGACGCGCCGCGGCCACGTCGTGGGTGTGCCAGACGAACCGGAGGACATGGAGACCATCTGTATGGTGCGGGAATCGGCACCGCGGCAACGCTCTTCTAGAGGGAAAGCATTGACATAGCTGGATTTGTCCATGGCCGGCACTTCATCCAGGGGCAAGCCGGTCATGGCCGATGCGTCGATACCCCGTTCGGCCAGAAACCGCTGGTAGGCGGGTACGGTCCGCGCGGCCTCCAGAGCGAACCGCTCCCATCGGTCAAAGTCAAGGGTTTCGTTCATGCTCTCGCCGTCCTCACTGTTTTGCCTGTCTGATCTCGTTTTGGGTGCATCTGGTTGTCCGGGAAGATCCGGTTACGGCTCCCGAGTCCCCAAGGGCACAGAGCGGGTGGGATTGCTTCGGCTTGGTGTGTGGGTAGCCGGCGCGTCGGAAGACGGCAGCCCGGATCCCGTTCCGCATTGCATCGGCGTTCACCCCGAGATGGGCGACGACCGCCTTGATCACCGCGTCCGGCTGAGACCGGTACAACGCAACTGATCCCGCCTGGACTTGGCGAGACAGCACTTCATCCCGACGAGGCTCCGTTCGCCTGGACCATCAAGATCCAAGTCTTTCCGGTGTTCAAGATCCGGTGGTAAGGCCTTCGCCGGACAGGCCGTACTGCTGCCAGTCACGGGGGTTCACCCCGTACGCAGTGCGGAAGACGCGGCTGAAGTGGCTGGCGCTGACGAAACCCCATCGATGTGCGACGGCGGCAACCCCTGGGCGGGCAGGCGGCGGCCCGATCAGGTCCCGGCGGCATCGCTCCAGTCGCTGAGCCCGGACCCACTCGCCGAACGTGACCCCTTCGGGTTCGAATAGCTTGTGTAGGTAGCGAACGGAGAAACGGTGCGCCACGGCGACACTGGACGGCGACAGGTCAGGGTCGGACAGGTGGCGCAGGACGTGGTATTTCACCCGTTCCAGGTTGGCCGCGGCCACGTCTGGAGCGTGCGGTGTGAACCGACCGCACCGCTCGTTGATCAGAAGCGCCACCAGGTCCAGGGCGGTGGTGGCGAACTGTCGGCCGGCGGCCTCCTCCAGCCCCGTCACCTCACGCGCGATGGCGGCCAGATAGGTCGCGACCAGCGCTCCGCTGCCGCTCTGTCCGGGGAAAGCCGTTGCTGTCACCGCTCGGAGATCTTCCTCGCGCACGCGGAGATCCTCCCGATGGAAGTGGAAAGAGGTGAAGGAGAACTGGCCCTCTACCCTCTTCCTGAATGGGCGGGCCGCGTCAGACAGTGAGAAATCACCGGGCCGCACAAGAGTCTGGCGCCTGTCCTGTTCCTTCATAGCGGTGCCACGATGTTGGAGGCTGAGGATGACGAACTCCTCACCGGCGCGAGCTACCAACCGCTGGTTACGCGTTACCATCTGCGGCCCTGCCTCGACACGGGTCACATGGAGGGCGCCGATTTGGTCACTCACGATCCGGCCGGGCGACGGTTCGGTCTCCTGGAAACAGACTTCGAGCGGTACGAACGTGCGTGACACCGCATCGTGCCAGCACTCCGTCCGGTCGGCTGCGGACAGTGCCGCGGTGGAGAGGACGAGGGGCACTAGATCTCCTACATGCTCGCAACCGGTCGATGCTGTTCGGGACCGATGCCGGGTCCAACGATGTCACCACCGTGGCTTGAATCAGTCCAGGAAGAATCAGAGGCAGAATCACGTGCGGCCGTGCCACGCCAGAGCCGCGGCTCGCCGTGCACACGGATCGGCGTCACGGCGAGGGACCTCGATGGAAGACGGGTACGCGTAGCCCACGTCCCCAATAAGCGTCACGGCGACACGGCCCGGACATCGTGCGCGGACGGCGAGCCGGCACGTCGACCGCCCGGATCCAGTTCCGCAGCGCATCGGTGTTACCCCGAGTTCGGCACCGCCCGACTTGATCGCCGTGTCAGGCCGGGACCCGGTACAACGCGACCTGGGCCGCTCGCAGGGGTAGCACTTCATCCCCGCGTGGACTCCATTCTCCTGAACCATCAAGATCCGAGTCGCTCCGGTGTCCAAAATCCGGGGTCAGGGCCCCATCGCTGACCAAGGTGGGGACACCCTCCGCCGTCCTTGACCGGGCCCCCGTGGCGTGCGCCCCGCGTGGCGGGCGACGTTGTTCACGTCCGGAAGCCGTGCCGTCATGAACGCGTTGAGGACCACGAGCGGCGCGGGAGCGGTAACGGAGGCCCGTCGGCGCGAAGCACGGGCAACCCGCGACTCAGCCATGCTGCACGCACGCCGTGTTGCGGCGACCGGCGCGCGCTCACCGGGTGGCGGGCAAGCCTTCCAATTCAGCTGCAAAACATGGCTGTTCACGCCTCGGTGCACTTGAGTTCACCTTCGCACGGGACTGTGTGCTGCGAACAACCCATGGACGGAAAGCTCTATGCAAAGCAAGGTTCAAGGCGGGGTCACCGGGCTCCGTCTCGATTGGAACGAGTGCGTGGGCGGGCCCTCTCCCGTGGCCGTCGCCCGAGTTGCCGCAAAGGCCGCCGACCTTCACCGTTATCCGCGAGGGCTGTTGGGCGAGGTGACCGAGGCCGTGGCACGTGAGAACGGCGTGGACGCTGACTCCGTACTCCTCACCAACGGTGTGGACGAGGCCGTAGACTTGGCCCTGACCCTGGTCGACACGGCATGGTTTGCCTCGCCCGGGTTCGACTCCTATTCCGACCGGGCAGCTGTCCTTGGCCGGACGGCGCGGCCGATTTCGCTGGACGAGCACTGGGAACCGACCATCTCTCCGGCCGAACTCAGCTGCCGGGGTGCCGTGTTCATCGCCCAGCCGCACAACCCGACCGGCCATCTGTTCGAATCCGCCTGGGTCGACGCGGTGGTTGCGGGCGCGGAACTCGCCTTCCTCGACACGACGTATGCCGCGTTCGCCGGCCCCGACCGCCGAGGGAAGCTGACCGACCCGTACCCCTTGGGTATCCATCCCCGCCTGCTGCTGTTCCGCAGCTTCTCCAAGAGCCACGGCCTCGCCGGTGTCCGACTCGGCGCCCTTATCGGCGCACCCGGGCTCATCGCCCAGCTGCGCGGCCGCCAGCGCTTCCACTCCGTCGACTCCGTTGCCCTGCACGCCCTTGCTGGCGCGCTTGATGATCCTGGGCACCAACTCAGTTTGCGTGAACAGGTGTTGGCCGATCGCCCGCATTACGTGAAGGCGCTGGGCGCGCACCCGGTGTTCGCCGAGGCACGCGACACCCACGCCAACTTCGTCGTCGCACGTACCCGCGACGGGTTGTCCTCGGCGGAGGTCACCCGGCGACTGGCCGAGCAGGACGTGTGGGTACGGGACTGCGGCGAGTTCGGTCTGACCGGATGGCTCCGCATATCCGTCGGCACCCTGAAGCAACTCGGCCAGCTCATCGACGCGTTGGACGCAGCTGATCCGCCTCCCCGGCCCATGTCCGCCCCGCATCCCGCCCGCAGCTTCCTGGAAAGAGCGTCATGAACAACCCCATGACCGTATCGACGGATTTTGAGCACCAGCTTGTCGAGGCGATCCAGCCGATCCGTCATCTCGCCCTCGCCCATGCGCTGTACACGGTCATGGACAACGGCGTGTACCGGACGGTCAAGGCCGAACCGGGCCTCACCTCCGCTGCCATCGCCGAGCGGCACGGCCTGGACGCCGAACGCTTCGCGGGACTCTGTCTCTACCTCTCCAACGAGGGCTACTTCGCACAGCGGGCAAAGGGGGCGGAGGAGGGCTGGCACCTGACGGAGAAGGCCAAGGCACTCGAGCCCTTCCAGCCCTGGTACACGCTGCTGGTCGGCGGGTACGCCCAAACGTTCGGCCAGCTCGGCGACGTTCTCAAGCACGGCGCCCCGTTCGCGACCCGCGACGGGGCCAAGGTCGGCGCCGGGTCGTGCGGCATGAGCATGTTCGACGCGCTGCCGCTGGCCGACCGACTGCTGGACACCCTGCCCGCCGAGGGCCTCACCGTGGTCGACCTCGGCTGTGGAGACGCCGCGTTCCTGACCGAGCTTGTCCGCCGCCGCCCCGGTCTCCGCGGCGTGGGCATCGAGCCCGACGAGGTGGGCAGCCGGCTGGCCACCGAACGCGTCAAGGCCGACGGGCTGTCCGACCGCGTCACGATCCACAGGGGACGTGCCGCCGACGCCGTGTCCGTTGAGCTGCCGACCGAGGGAACGCTCTGCTTCCTGACCGCCTTTGTGCTCCAAGAGATGCTGGAGCAGGAGAGCGAGGCGGCGGTGACGGAACTGCTACGCAAGACCATGCAAAATCACCCGGGCGCGCACTGGCTCGTCATTGAGGTGGACCAACAGCTGGACGACCCCCGCACCATGGCCCACGCACTCGGTCTATCGTACTACAACCCCTACTTCCTCCTGCACGTCATCACCGAACAGCGTCTGGAGAAGCGCGCGTTCTGGGACGACCTGTTCGACCGGGCCCAGCTCGACGTCGTCGACTTCGCTCACCCGGACGCGAGCGTCGACTCCACCGCGCTCGAGCTGGGCTACCTGCTGCGCCGCCAAGAGTCGGCCTCACAAGGCGTTTGACGGCTCGCGCCACATCCCACCCCTCCCTCCCCTTACGGCCGAACCCGAGGATCCACCGTGCTCGCCCCGCTGACCACCACAGCAGCGCCGCCTGCCCCCACCATCGCACCGACCGCCCTCGGCGTGGTGGCGGCCCTAGCGCAGCACGCGCGGAGCCGCCCGGACGCCGTAGCGATCATCGACGGCCCGGACGAGCTGACGTACCGGCGCCTATACGCGACCTCCACCCACTACGCCGCGGAATTGCGCCGTTCGGGCGTCCAGCCGGGTGACTTCGTCGGTCTGTGGGCCAGGCGCAGCCCGAGCACAGTAGTGGCGATGTTCGGCCTCCTGCTAGCCGGCGCCGCCTTCGTGCCGATCGACCCGGCGGACCCGGCCGAGCGGCTGCGGTCCATCGCCGAGCGCGGCAAGCTCGACGCCGTGATCGCTCCCGAGCGCTGGGCGGGGGCGTTCGAGGCCGCCGGGCTGCGGGTCCTGCCAGCCCCGGGGGTGCCTGCGACGGAAGCGCCGGACGAAGCCGCGCCCCGGCCGGTTGAGTCCGGTACGGAGACCAGTCCGAGTACGGGCCCGGACGGGATCGCGTACGTCATTCACACCTCGGGAAGCACCGGGCAGCCCAAGGGTGTCGCCATCCCGAAGGGGGCGCTGGACCACTTCACCCGGCAGATCGCCGCCGGGTACGGTCTCGGCCCCGGCGACCGGGTGCTCCAGTTCTCCTCGATCGCTTTCGACGGCAGCATCGAGGAGATCTTCCCGCCGCTGTACGCGGGCGCCGCCATCGTCATACGGCCCGAGGAGCCGCTGTCCTCCCCCGAGGCGTTCCTCGATTGGTGCGGCGATCTGGGCGTCACCCTGCTGCACATACCGACGGCGTACTGGCACGAGGTCGTCGACGCCATGGTGCAGAACGGTGTGCGGCTGCCCGTGTCGGCCCGCGTCGTCAGTGTCGGCGGCGAGCAGATCCGCCAGGATCGCGTCGCCGACTGGCGGCGGCTGCACCACGACTCCTTGGTGCGGCTCGTCAACGTCTACGGCCCTACCGAGACCACCGTGGTCGCGACCTGGGCGGACTTGGCGGGGCCGCGCGCCACGGACCGGGCAGAGGACGCCCCCGCCACCATCGGCCACCCGCTACCCGGCGTCTTGGTCCAGATCATGGGCGCAAAGGGTCCCGCGGCGCCCGGCGAGGAGGGAGAGCTGCACATCGGCGGTCCGACCGTCGGCGCCAGGTACATCAACCTTCCCGAACTGACCGCCGAGCGGTTCGGCGTCGGCCCTGACGGCGTCCGCTACTACCACACCGGCGACCGGGTACGGAGGTTGCCCGACGGCAGCCTTGTGCACCTAGGACGGATGGACCGCCAGATCAAGGTCCGAGGCTTCAGGGTCGAGCCGACCGAGGTCGAGCAGGCCCTCCTGACCGACCCGCGCGTCCGCGACGCCGTCGTACTCTACGACGCCGGGCGGGCCATGCTCGTCGGCTACCTACTGGCAGCCGGTCCCGCGGCCGCAGGACCGGTCGCCTTCGGCGACCAGGATCTGACCGAACTGACCACAAACCTGACGGACCGGCTGCCCGCTTACGCGGTGCCATCCCGGCTCGTCCCAGTCGAGGCGTTCCCGCTCAACTCCCGCGGCAAGGTGGACGCCGAGGCCCTGGCTGCCCTCCCCTTGCCCGCGACCGGCGACGGCGGCGCGACGCCGGGCCAGCAGACCGGGATCGGACGAACCGTCGCCAGCCTGATCGGAGACGTGCTGGGCATAGAGTCGGTCGACCCGGACGACTCCGTCTTCCTGCTCGGCGCCAACTCCCTGACCGCGATCCGCATTCTCACCCGTGTTGAGCGAAGCTTCAGCGTCCGCCTCACCCTCGCGGACCTGTACGCCAACCCCACTGCGGCAGCCCTGTCGGTCCTGCTGGCGGACGCCGAACCGCCCACTGGTCCGGCCACCCGACCGAACGGGCTTCTCAACTCTTGCGAAATTGAGGCCAACGACGCGACCGCATCCGTATCCAACGAGCGGCTGCCGCTTACCGCCTTCCAGCAGGACGCCTGGCTCGCCGAACAGCTTCAACCCGGCACACCCATGCATACTCTGGGCCTGCGCTACCGCATCACCGGGCCCGTCGATCCGGCATCCGTGACGGACGCCCTGCGACACCTGGCCGAGCGGCACGAGGCACTGCGCGCAGTCTTCGAGCAGACGGATGACGGGCCACTGATGGTCTTCGGCGGCCCCGTGCCGCACGTCCAGGTCGACGCCCACGACCTGACCGGACTGCCGGCCGCCGAACGCGAGGTGAGGCGCGGTGAACTGGCTGCCGCCCGGGGCCGCACAGTGTTCGACCCCGCAGCGGGCCCACTGCTCGCAGGCACGCTGCTGCGGCTGGACGATGACGAGTGGGAACTCGTCGCAGCCGTACACCACCTGGTCTTCGACGGCTGGTCGGCCACGGTCCTCGCCGACGACCTCGCGCACCTCCTCGGCGGTTCCGCGCCCGCCCCGGCAAGCCGCTTCTCCACTCACCTGCGCGAGGCCCAGCGGGCCGCGGCAGACCCGGCCCGCCGCGCCGCGCTGCACAGCCACTGGACCACCCGGCTCGAGGGCATCGACACCGACGTCGAGCTGCCGGCCGACATGCCCCGCCCAGCCGTGCGCTCCTTCACCGGCGCCAAAATCGAGCACCGGCTGGACCCGGACCTGCTGGCCCGTGTCGACGAAGCGGCCGCTCAAGCCGACACCACCACGCACACCTTCGTCTTGGCTGCGCTGCAGACCCTGATCGCCCGGCTCACCGGCCATACCGACATCACGGTGCTCGCGCCGGTCGCCCACCGTGACGACCCGGCGAGCGAGCGCGCTGTCGGCGCCTTTATCAATATCCTGCCGCTGCGGACCGACCTCGCCGGCGATCCGGACTTCAGGACAGCGCTGCGCCGCGCGACCGGGACGGTGGTGGACGTCCTCAGCCATCCCGACCAGTCCCTGGCTGAGCTGGTCCGGGCGCTGCCGGTGCGGGGCCGCACCGACCGCAGCCCGCTCACCCAAGTCATGCTGATCGTGGTCAACACACCCGCGGCCGTGGCCGCACACGGCCCGGTGACGGTAGAGCACCTCGGCGACACCTTCCCCGGCACCACGAAGCTCGACCTGACGGTCATGCTCGACTTCCAGCCCGCCGGTCCGGTGCTGTCGGTCGAGTACGCCACCGAGTTGTTCCACCGCGCCACCGCGCAGCGGCTGCTGGAAAGCCTGCTCACCCTGCTCAACGGCGCGCTCGACGATCCGACGGCGCCGATCAGCCGTCTGCCGCTGCTATCGGCAGAGCGGCGCAGCGAGGTATTGGCCGCCGGGGGCGCCGCGCAGGCCGCAGGGGCCACCGCGCAGGACATCTCCGGCACGTCTGGCCGGGTTGGGGTGCAGGCCCTGATCGAGGAACACGCCTGCCGGGCCCCGAACGCTCCGGCGGTGACTCACGAGGGCCGGCACTGGAGTTATGCCGGACTGGACGGCGAGGCCGAACGGCTCGCCCGGCAGCTGCGCGCCGCCGGGGTGGGCGGCAGCGACCGGGTCGGCATCCACCTGGGCAAGGGCCCGCTGGTGTACGCGGCGATGCTCGCCGTCTGGAAAGCGGGCGCCGCGTACGTACCCCTTGACCCGCGGCACCCGGCTGAGCGGCTGCGCCATATGTTCACGGACAGCGGCGCCCGCGCGCTGCTCACCGACGACCCGGCCGGATTCCCTGTGCCGGACGGCGTCCCGGTCCTCCGCGCCACCGGAGCCGAGGCAGGGGACGTCACCGAGCCGGAAACCGAGAGCACCTCCGGCGCGGTCGTCGGCCACCCGGCGGCAAACCCTGCCGGCGATCTCGCAGTGGCGATCCGGGGCAGCCTTGACGACCCGGCGTACATTCTCTACACCTCCGGAACGAGCGGACTGCCTAAGGGCGTTGTCGTCTCGCACCGCAACCTGTGCCACGCCGTAGACATGTGGCGGGAGGCGTACGAGCTGAAGCCGGGGCTGTCCCACCTCCAGGCTGCCAATTCCTCCTTCGACGTCTTCGTCGGCGAAACCCTGCGCGCGCTCGGCACCGGCGGCCGGATCGTCGTCTGCCCGCACGAGACGCTGCTCGACCCGGCGGAGCTCTACGCCCTGTTCCGCGCTGAGCAGGTCAACGTCGCCGAACTCGTACCGACCGTGCTTCGCGGCCTGCTGGAATACGCCGAACACGCGCCGGGCGCGCCCGGACCGCTGCCCGACCTGCAGCTGCTAGCAGGAGGCGCCGAGAAGTGGTACGTCCACGAGTACCGGCGCGCCCTCGCCCTGGTCGGCCCCGGCGGACGGGTCGTCAACTCGTACGGCGTCACCGAAGCCACCGTCGACAACGCCTACTTCGAAGGCGACGTCGGCGCCGAGCCGGCTCAGGCGCCGCTGCCGATCGGCCGCCCCTACCCGGGCAATCACCTGTACGTACTGGACGCCCACGGCCAGCCCCTGCCCTTCGGCGTCCCCGGCGAACTGTGGATCGGCGGCGCGGGGGTTGCCGTCGGATACCACGACCGGCCCGCGCTCACCGAGGAGCGGTTCCGGCGCGACCCATTCAGCACCGCCCCGGGCGCCCGGATGTACCGCACCGGGGACGGCGCGCGGCTGCGCGCCGACGGGGTGACCGAGTTCCTCGGGCGGCTGGACGACCAGATCAAAATCAACGGTCACCGTATCGAGTTGGACGAGGTGGAGGCGGCACTCGCGGCCCAGCGCGAGGTGCGTGCGGCGGCCGCCGCGCTGCGGCCGGACTCCCGCGGCGTCGCCCGGCTCGTCGGGTACGCGGTCCCGGCCGACCCGCAGCGGCCACCCAGCGCGGAAGCGCTGCGCCGAGGGATGCAGGAGATCCTCCCGCACTACGCGATACCCGCGCAGACCCTTCTTTTGCCCGCGCTACCGCTCAGTGCCAACGGCAAGGTCGACCGCAAGGCACTGCCGCAGCCGCCCGACCACATGGGCGGAATCGACGAGCGGGTCTTGCCGCGTACCCGCACCGAGAAGGAACTCGCCATGCTCTGGAGCGAGGTGCTGGGCCGCACATCGATTGCGCTCGACGACGGCTTCTTCGAGCTGGGCGGCGACTCCTTCGCCGCTCTGCGTCTGGTCCGCCTGGTGGAGCATCGGTGCGGGGTACGCGTAGCGCTGCTGGACCTCTACCGCAACGCTACGGTCGAGAGGCTCGCCGAGCACATCGAGCAGCGCACTGGGACTGTGACCGTCGCGGAGGGGACACCGGCCACGACGTCCGCCGTCGGCGGGGAGAGTTCGCTACTCCAACGCTTCACTCCGGACATCGGCGGCCCGGCGGCGGCCACTGTGGTCTGCATCCCGTACTCCGGCGGGCACGCTCTGGCGTTCGAACCGTTCGCCAGGGCGCTGCCCGACAACTGGTCGCTCTACGCCCTGCAGAGTCCGGGCCGGGACTGGAGCCGTCCGGACGAGTCAGCGCTTTCCTTCGACGAGCTGATCGACCGCTGCCTGGACGAGATGCGCGAACTGCCCGGCCCGTTGTACCTGTACGGTCACTGCCACGGATCCGCGACCACGGTCGAGCTGGGGCTGCGGGCGGAGGAGGCAGGGCTGCCGCTGGCTGGTGTCGCAATCGGCGCGATGTTCCCGATGGCGCGGCTGCCCGGACGCTTCTTCGACTGGGTGTACCGGAACTTCCCAATGGACAGGCTGGTGTCCGACCGAGCCATCCTCGAGGAGATCCGGGCGCTGGGCGGGGGCATGTCGGAGTTCGACGACCCGGCAGAGTACGCTTTCGCTATGCGTTCGGTACGGCACGACGAGCGCGGCTCCGAAGACTTCTACGCCCAGTCGCTCAGCGCACCGCGCACGCGGGTGCTGAAGGCTCCGCTGCTGAGCCTGGTCGGTTCCAAGGACCGGGTCACCGAGCTGTACACCGAGCGCTTCCGCGAGTGGGAGCACTACGCGGACGACGTCGAGCTGGCCGTGATCCCGAAGGCAGGCCACGGCTTCCTCAAGCACCAGCCAGTGGAACTAGCGGCCGAGGTGGTGGCCTGGGCTGACCGTACGACGGATACGACCGGCTCGGGCGGGCTGCCGGAGTCCTCGACAACGACCGGGATCGCCCAGGGAGGGGCCGTGCCGGGCGGCATTGGGAACCCGAAGACCCGGCGGTCCGCGCTGCCCCCCACCCCGCCAGCATCAGGCCCCAAGCCGGGGCTGGGCCGGTTCGCCGTTGTCGCGGCGGGGCAGTTCGTCTCGACGATCGGCAGCGCGCTCAGCCAGCTGGTGATGAGCCTGTGGGCGTACCAGCAGACCGGCCAGGTGACCGCTTTCGCGTTCGTCACCGCGGTCTCGCTGCTGCCCGGTCTGCTGGTCGGCCCCTTCGCGGGTGTAGTCGCCGACCGTTACGACCGCCGAAAGGTGATGCTGGGCAGCGATGTGGCCGCTGGGCTGGCCACACTGGCGATGATCGGCCTGATTGCCGGTGACAGCGTCAACATGCCCTACGTCTATCTGCTCTGCGGGCTGACCTCGGTCACCAGCGCCTTCCAGCGCCCCGCGTATCTTGCGGCCGTCGCCCAACTCGTTCCCAAGCCGTTCCTCGGGCACGCAGGCGGGGTGACACAGCTCGGCACAGGAGCGGGCGCTCTGTTTGCCCCGATGCTCGGCGCCGGACTGCTGAGTGTCGTCTCCCTGCCGACGATCCTGTCCATCGACGCGGCCACCTTCGCGGTGGCCGTGGCCTCGCTGCTTATGGTCCGCTTCCCCGACCGCCTGTTCCGCCGGCGTGAGGAGTCCGTCCGCTCCGAGATGCTGAACGGCTGGCGCTACATCACCTGCCGCCCTGGCCTGAAATCCGTCCTGTGGTACTTCGTCGTCGACCATGCGCTGTACGCCGCCGGGTTCACCCTGATCACCCCGCTGATCCTGGTCGACTACGACGTATCCACCCTGGGCGTGATCCTCAGCGCCGGCGGGCTCGGGGCACTGCTGGGCTCGCTCGCCATGAGCGTGTGGGGAGGCACCCGCCGCCGCACCGACGGCATGCTGCTCTTCATGGCCGCGAACAATATCGGGCTGTTGGTAATCGGGCTGGCAGGTAGGCCGTGGCTGCTGGTCGTGGGCATGTTCGGCATGGCGTTCACCGAGTCCCTCATCAACGGACATTGGATCGCGCTGCTCCAAAGGAAGGTGGGTTTGGAGCTTCAGGGCCGGGTGCTGGCCATCTTCCTTACCGTGGTCACCTCGGCGGTCCCGTTGGGCAACCTGGTGATCGGCCCGCTGGCCGATCACGTCTTCCGGCCGATGCTGATGCCCGGCGGGGGCCTCACAGACACTCTCGGACCGGTGCTGGGCACGGGGCCGGGCCGCGGCCTAGCGCTGGTCATCATCGCCAGTGGTCTGCTGCTGACGGTCTGGACGGCCCGGTCCTGGTTGAACCGCAAGCTGCGCTTCGTCGAGGACGCACTGCCGGACGCGGTGCCGGACGCCGAAATAGAGGACCGCGACACCGAACAGGCGCGCGCGGATGAGCGGCTGCGCCGGCTCGTTGCGGGTTTCCCCCCAACCGGGGCCGCGGCAGATACCGGCGCGGCGGGTGTCACCGCGCGGCCGGCCGGCACCGCATCGGCCGAGGCAGCGGTTGAAGAAGAATGGCTGAAGACCTGGCGCAGCGTCTATGACGCCTCATACGCCGGTTCGTGGGACGCGATGGGTGAGGACTTCACCGGTTGGGACAGCAGTTACGACGGGTCGGCGATCCCCGTCGCCGATATGCGCGAGTGGCGGGACGCGACCGTCGAACGGATTCTCGCAGAGTCCCCACGCCGGGTGCTGGAGATCGGCGTCGGCAGCGGAGTGTTCCTGGCGCGGATCGCACCGCACTGCGAGAGGTACGTCGGAACGGACCTCTCGCCGGTGGCCGTCGCAACGCTCAACCAGCAGTTGGAAGCGCATCCCGCGCTCCGGCAACGGGTGGAACTGCACGCCCGGCCCGCACACCTCACCGATGATCTGCCAGCCGGGTCCTTCGACACCGTGGTCATCAACTCGGTGGTGCAGTACTTCCCCAGCGATGCCTACCTGACCGCCGTACTGACCGGAGTACTGCGCCTGCTGGCGCCCGGCGGCCGAGTATTCATCGGCGATGTCCGCAACCTCCGGCTCCAGGAGTGCTTCACCGCCGGTGTGCAACAGCGGCGGTCGCCAGCCGGCACCGACGCGACGACGCTGCGTGTCCTGGTCGACCGGGCGATCGAGTCGGAGAACGAACTGCTGCTCGACCCGGAGTACTTCACGGACTTCGCCAACCGGTGCAGCGAGGTGGCCGCGGTAGACGTCCGGACAAAGCGGGGTGTGGCCGACAATGAACTGACGCGATATCGCTACGACGTGGTCCTGACCAAAACTCCGGTCAGGGTGGTGGAGCTGGCTACCGCGCCAGCGGTAGCCTGGGCGAGCACGGTCGCGACCCTGGATGAACTCGCTGCGCGGCTGGCCGACGCCGGATCGGTGCTTCCGGTCCGCGTCACGGGGGTGCCCAACGCCCGTCTGCTGGAAGACCTTTCCGCCCTGGACCGACTACTTCCCCGCGTCAGCATGGTCCGCGGGTTCACAGGAGGCTCCCCAGCCCCGGACCCCGAGGAGTTCCACCGCCTCGGCGCCCGCCTCGGGCTCTGGACGGCAACCACCTGGTCGCACGCCGGCGACGACTGCATGGATGTGCTGTTTGCGGCGCCGGCCGCCAACCGGGACGGTGCCTTCACCAGCCTGCTCCCACCGCCTCCGCGGGCGAACCGCCCGCTGGCCAACACCCCGTCCGCACCGGCGGCATTGATGGTGTCCCGTGGAGTGGTGTAGCTGATCTTGGCTGGGATGTGCGCCGTCCTGGTGCTCCCGCGTGCATCGGGTCTGTCCAGGCTCTGTCTCACATTCGGTGGTAACGCTGAGTGGCGGAGGTCGTTGTTCTCGGTGTGCTGGATGTCAACGAACTTGCGCGGATGGTGTGTTCGGGGATATCGCCGCTGGTCATCGAGGATGTGGTCGATGAGGGTGGGCGGGTATCGGTGAGGGCGAGGGCTCCGAGAGAGCCCTCGCCCTGCCCGGTGTGCGGGGTGCCGTCGGGGCAAGTGCATGGCTATCACTGGCGGACGACGGATTCCCCGAGTGATCGGCGTCGACGACTTCGCTCTGCGCCGACGGCACCGCTATGCCACCGTGGTGATCGACGCCGAAACCCATGAGCGGATCGATGTCCTGCCCGACCGCACGGCCGGCACGCTGGAAGCGTGGCTGCGTGCCCATCCGGGCGTCGAGGTTGTGTGCCGTGACGGATCGACGACCTACTCGGAAGCCATCCGCCGGGCCCTGCCGGACGCGGTGCAGGTCAGTGACCGCTGGCACCTGTGGCGGGTGCGCCGTGAGGCGCTGATTGATCGAGTGGAGGTGGGAGACCTTCGCCGCTGTCCTGTCGCAGCAGGGCGGTGAAGCTG
>NZ_JBIWCL010000050.1:0-18237 GCF_044761485.1 Streptomyces sp. NPDC097617 | reverse complement strand
GGTCAGGCCGTTACTGACCAGGGTGCGGTCGGGGGCGAAGTGGTACAGCTCCCCGGTGCGGTTCAGTACGCCGGCTTGTTCCGGTGTGCCGTCGTTGTTGAGGTCGGTGATGTAGGGGTTCCATTCGCCGGTCCACCAGCCGTTGCCGAAGATGCCGCTCGGAGGGGCGAAGGTCAGCGTGCCCTTGTCGCTGGTGTTCGGGTAGAGGTAGAGGTTGCTGTCGGTGTTGTGGGCCACGATGTCGACCTTGTTGTCCTTGTTGATGTCGGCGAGGCGGAGGGTGGGCCAGTCGGTCGGCCACCAGCCGTCGCCCAGGAGGACGCGAGGGGTGAGTGCCTGGGTGCCGTTGGTGCCGTTGCCCGTGTAGCCCCACAGGAGGCCGCCGCTGTCGCGGCCGACGGCGTCGGTGCGGCCGTCGCCGTTGATGTCGCCGAAGGCGAGGTCGACGTAGGTGTTCCAGCCGGTACCGATCAGGACGGGATTGCCGAGGGTCTCGGTTCCGGTGCGGCCGGTGCCCGGGTACACGTACAGCTCCCCGTCACGGGTCCGTCCGACGACGTCGGTGTATCCGTCGTTGTTGAAGTCGGTGCTGTACACGTTCATCCAGCTGTCGCGCCACCAGCCGTTGCCGGCGAGGTACCGGCTGCCGAACGTGCTGGTTCCGGTACCTCCCGTGCCGGGGTAGAACCAGAGGTCACCGTGCGTGTCGCGCAGCGCCATGTCGGTGTAGCCGTCGCCGTTGTAGTCCGGCCGGATCTGGCTGCCGCTGGTCCACAGACTCTGCCCGGACGGGCTGTACAGCACGAGGACGCCGCGGGGGTGCAGTACTGCGTACGAGCCCGGGATGCTGGTCTTGCTGTGCCACTTGACGGTTTTTCCGTCTGCGGTGACGACGGCGAAGTCGCCGTCGCTCTGGATCCGGGCCGTGGCGCCCGGGTTTCCGCCGGTTCCGGTGGCCCAGAGCTGCTTGTTGTCCTTGCTCAGCAGCACGAGGTTGCCGTCGGCCTGCATCCGCAGCTTGGAGTTGCCGCTGGTGAACTCCTGTCCGGAGGCCAGGGTTGTTCCGGTGGGGATGCGCGCGCCGGGGACTCCGTCGATCTCGAACCGTGCGCCGAAGGAGCCGACGGTCTTGCCGTCGGCGTCGAGCTTGCCGGGCCAGCCGACCAGGGTGTTGTCGGCCGCGCGGGCCCACAGGTCGGGGACGCCGTCGCCGGTGAGGTCCCCGGAGGAGCCGACCTGCGGATAGCCCGCGAGGGTGACGCCGGAGTGCACCTTGGCGCGGGTCTGCGTGCCCCAGGTGGCCAGGTCGACTGCCTGGTTCTCCTCCAGGCTCTTCTTCCCGTACGTGCTCAGGATGTCGCCGGTGGCGTTGTCACGCAGCCACAGGTCGGGTACACCGTCCTTGTTGAGGTCGCCGGGGGCGATGACCGTGTACTTCTTCCAGTCGAGGCCACCGACGAGCGCGGGGTCGATGTCGTCCAGGGCGCCCCAGGCGGAGTTGTAGTTGTAGTAGGCGTAGAGCGTGTCTCCCTGCTTGACGAGGACGTCCGGGACCTGGTCGCCGTTCAGGTCGCCCGGGGCGATGATCTGCTCGGCATTCGTCCAATGGGTGTGCTCGGGCCGGTTCGCGGTCAGCTCCAGCGGGGTGTCGACCATCCCCTGCCCGTTGTTGCGGTAGGTCCACAGGGTCTTGCCCGGCATACCGGCCCGGTGTTCGAGGGACAGCATGTCGTTGTAACCGTCATCGTTGCGATCGCCCAAGTCGGCGACCTGAGTGCCGGCGAAGGAGTCGGGGGAGCTGACCATGGCGGAGAATTTGCCGTTGCCCTGGCCGCTGTAGGTCAGGAGGCCGCCGAAGAGGTCGTTGCTCCAGATGTCGCGGTGGCCGTCGCCGTTGAGGTCGTGCGGCGCGTCCTTCGTTGCCGTGCGGGCTGCGTAGAACCGGTAGACGGCGGTGTCGGAGCGGTTCCCGGCGGCGTCCTGGGTGAAGGCGTAGACGAAGTGCGGCCCCGCACTGGGCGGGGTGATCTTCGCTGTGAAGGACGCACCCGCGGAGACCGAGGCGCTCCTCACCTGAGAGTCCCAGTCGGTGAAGTAGCCGTACCAGACGACATCCTTGTCACCGTTGGCGGAGAGGATGAAGTCGCCTTCCTGGCGGGCCTTTCCGGTTTCTGTCGGCCAGCCGCTGGTGCCGTCGGGGAAGAGCGTCGAGGCGATCTTCGGTGCGTCGGCCGGACGGGCGCGGTCCACGGTGAACTTGCAGGCCTGGGACCAAGCGGACTGCGCGCCGTCCTGGTCGGTCGTCCGTGCCCGCCAGGTGTAGCTGCCGTCGGGGAGGGACGCGTCCGGGACACTCCACGTACTGATCTGGCCGTTGTTGCCCGCGATCTTCTGGCTGACCAGGACAGCGCTCTGGCCGGCCTTGAAGATCTGGAACTCGGTGGCCAGGTTCCCGGAGTCACGGTCGGAGATCGTGGCGTAGAGCCCGATGTTGGTGTTGCCGATCGAGCCGCCCTGCTCGCAGGGCAACCACGGCGAGGTGCCGGGGTCGGACGGCGTGTTCGGCGGGTTGTTGTACTCGATCTCCAGGGTGACGGTCTTGGGGTCGAAGCGCTTCCACGAGTACTCGTCGCTCTCGTTGGACGCGTAGAGGCCGACGGTCGTGTTGGCCCAGCCGTTGGCTGCGGCTTCCTGGACGGCGGCGGTGGTGTTGAACTCCAGATTGCCGGCCGCGCACTCGGGCCGGCCCTTGGCGGCATTGACGGTGTCGAGCCGGCTGCGCCGGTCGGGCTGGTTCTTCCAGGTGGTCTTGGGCGAGATGGGTCCGGTGGTCCACAGCTCGACGGGCTTGGGGGTGCAGGACCACGACCAGGTTTCCTTGATCCTGAACGTCGCCTTCGAGACCTGAGCGCCCTTGACCGCTGAGGTGTCGAGCTGGAAGAAGGTCCGCGAGAGACCGTTCGTCTGGCTCTCGTACCCGACCCGCACGTCCTCCTTGGTGTTCCAGTAGGAGTTGTTCTCCCACGTGCGGTAGGCCCATGCCCAGTTCTGCCGCGCACCCCAGGTCACCGACGGGTCGATGTAGACGGGGTACTTCGTCGAGGCATTGGCCAGGAGGCTCTGGTCGGGCTTGATCTCCAGATTGCCGCCCGTGATGGCGGTGGGCATCTGGGCGTTCTTGGCTCCGGACGGTGTCACGAAGACGTCACCGGGGGCGCTGCTTCTCCCCGAGCCGGCGCCGGCGACAGCCGCCGCACGCGCGGGCGCCGGAGCCGCGGGTCCGGCAGTGGTGGTGGAGTCCCACATCACGGGGTTCGGTGACGTGAAGATCACCTCACCGGCCGGAGTAGCCGCGGTCAGCAGCCCCGTCGTTGCGTCCTTGGTGACGGCCAAACCCACGGTGTCGAGCTTGAACTTCATCGTCGCGAGGTCCGGGTGCTTCGCCGCGGCCGGCGTCTTGACGACCAGCAGCTGGGAGAACCCCTCGACCTCGGCCTTCACCTGCAGATCCACGTCCGGCAGTACATCGGCGTACGTCGCCACGTTCGCGGCGAGCGTCGGCTTCGGCAGAGCCTTCGGCCAGGTCAGCGAAAGGGTCCGCCCGTTCTTCACCCCGCTCAGCAGCGGACCGGTTCCCCCGCCGGAGAAGGCGATGGCGACCGCCGACGCCTTCGGCTGCACCTTCCCGTCTGCCGCGAACTCCAGCGTCGGGTCGGTCGCGACCCAGCCACCGCCGCGCCGGATGCGCACGGTCGTCCCGTGCCGCTTGACCGACCACTTGCCCGTCGGCAGCGCCCAGGTGTCCGACGTCTCGCTCCGCGCGGACGTCAGCTCGTAGGGCTGGGCGGTTTCCCGGGCCTTGGCAAGTGCGAAGTCCGCTGCACTCATCGAACCTTCGGCGACTGGATCAGTGGCGGCCGCCGCGCCGGACGGATGCAATACGGCCAATCCGGTAGCAAATATTCCGCTTACCAGCACCATTGCCATCGCCCGCGAAAAATTCCCCCGCCCGCCCGCAATGCCGGGTCGAGCCTCTCTTTGTCTCACGCAAACTCCATCTGTCTGATATACGCGGAGACTCTACCTGGAATCCGCATGCCAAATGCCGCTTTCATCTGCGACTTTTGTGTCTATTCGGGCGGACTGCCTGATTCGGAAGGAAACAGTTACTTTGCGGTAACAGCAAGTGGACAGTGGCAGATTGAAGACACTGATGGGGTGTCGGATGAAAAGAATCCAGACTGTTAACCTGCGCCGGTAAAACTTTCCAGAAGTATGGGGTGGGGTGTGAGAACATTTCCTATGAGAGGGATTTCTGTGGCGCTGGCCGCAGCAGTCCTCTCAGGTATGCTCTTGAGCGCAATTGCGGAAGCCGACAGCAAATCCAAGCCGTCGCTGCCGCAGCTCAAGCAACCGAAGGCAGTACCGGTCCAGCCGGTCCGCACCGGCGGAGCGAAGAAGACCGACGACGCGGGCGCCGCTGCGTGGAAGGCGCCGAAGGTCACCTGGCCGACGGCCGGCACAGCGGAAGTCGACCTGGCCGACGACTCGGGTCCGGCATCGAAGTCCTTCCTGTCAGGCGCAGTTCGTGGACCGGTCCTCGGCGCGGGCTCGCAGCAGGCGGGCAAGCTGCCGATCGCGGTCCACGTCGCGCCGGGCAAGGCTGCCGAGGCGCCGTCGAAGGTGAAGGTCTCCGTCGCCGGCAAGGACGCCGCCCGCAAGGCCGGCGTCGACGGCGTCCTGCTCTCGGTCGGCCGATCCGATAGCGGCTCACAAGCCGGGTCGGCGAAGGTCGAGGTGGACTACAACTCCTTCCGGGGCGCCTACGGCGGCGACTACGCCACTCGGCTGCGCCTCGTTGAGCTCCCGGCGTGCGCGCTGACCACTCCCGAGCGCCCGGAGTGCCGTACGCAGAAGCCCCTGCAGACGCACAACGACACGAGCTCGGGCAAGCTTTCGGCCCAGGTGACCACACCTGCGACGGCTTCCGCTGCCTCGCCGAAGTCCGCGGGTGCGCCAGCAGTAGCCAAGTCGGGCGCGGCCTCGGGCGGCGCGACCGTTCTCGCCGCGACGGCCGGCGATGCGGGCTCCACGGGTGACTACAAGGCCACCTCGCTGCAGGCATCCGGTTCCTGGAGTGCGGGCGGCTCGACGGGCGCCTTCTCCTGGTCCTATCCCGTCGCGACACCCTCGGTCCCCGGCGGGCTGGCCCCGCAGATCTCCCTGGGCTACAACTCGCAGTCCGTCGACGGTCGCACGGGTATGTCGAACAGTCAGGGTTCGTGGATCGGAGACGGCTGGTCCTGGGAGCCCGGCTTCATTGAGCGCAAGTACAAGTCCTGCAATGACGACAAGAGCGGTGGCACCAACACCACCAAGGTCGGCGACCAGTGCTGGTTCAACGACAACGCCACGTTGTCGCTGGGCGGCAAGTCCACCGAGCTCGTCTACGAGCAGGGCAAGGGCTGGCACCCGGCCTCCGACTCGGGGGAGAAGGTCGAGAAACTCACCGGCGCCGTCAACGGCGACAACGACGGTGAGCACTGGAAGATCACCACGACCGACGGAACCCAGTACTTCTTCGGCCTGAACCGCCTGCCGGGCTGGAAGGACGCCTCCACGCCGACAACGAACTCGGCCTGGACCGCACCCGTCTTCGGCAACCAGACGGGTGATCCCTGCTACAACGCCTCCTTCGCGAGCGCCTGGTGCAAGCAGGCCTGGCGCTGGCAGCTCGACTACGTCGTCACCCCCGGCGGCGACGCGATGGCGTACTACTGGAAGACCGAGACCAACAACTACGGCCGCAACGTGTCGGAAACCACCGGCAAAGCCACCGTCACCCAGTACATCCGCGGCGGCTGGCTCGACCACATCGACTACGGCCTGCGCTCCGACACCGTCTACACCGCCAAGGCCATGGCGCAGGTGAAGTTCGACGTCAGCGAGCGCTGCCTGGCCAACTGCGGCACCTTCGACGAGGCCAACGCCAAGAACTGGCCGGACTCGCCCTACGACCTGTTCTGCAAGGACGGCTCCACCGAGTGCAAGGGCCAGTACTCGCCGACGTTCTGGTCCCGGATCCGCCTGACCAGCATCAACACCAAGATCCTGACCGGCGGCGCCCACCAGGACGTCGACTCCTGGACCCTGGACCAGAACTTCCCGCCGGCCGGCGACGGCATCTCCACCCCGATGTGGCTGAAGTCCATCACCCGCACCGCCAGAGCGGGCGCCGCCGAGGACATCACACTCCCGCCTGTCTCCTTCGCGGGTGAGCAGCGGCCCAACCGGGTGGACAAGACCGGTGACGGCCTGGCCCCCTACATCCGGCTGCGTATGTCGCAGGTCAACACCGAGACCGGCGGCACCATCGGTGTCACCTACTCACAGCCCGACTGCACCCCCACCACGCTCCCGGCCGCTGACGCGACGAACACCAAGCGCTGCTACCCGGTCAAATGGGCCTGGGAGGGCGATACCTCCAAGCTCGACTGGTTCAACACCTACGACGTCACCCAGATCGTGGAGGGCGACAACCTCGCCTCGACTCCCGACAAGGTGACCTCGTACACCTACCTCGGCGGGGCGGCCTGGGACAAGGACACCAGCGAGTTCACCAAGGCCGACGACCGCGTCCACTCCGTCGCCCGCGGCTACGGACTCGTCCAGACCCGCACCGGCACCGCCAACGACCCCCGCACACTGTCCGAGACCCGCTACTTCCGCGGCCTCGACGGCAAGGAGGCCAAGGACGGCACCGGCACCGCAGTCACCGACCGCCCCGAGTTCGCCGGCATGATCCGAGAGACAGCCACCTACGACGGCGACGACACCACCAAACTCATCAGCGCCACGTCCAGCACCCCCTGGCGCTCGGGTGAGGTGGCCAAGCGGACCCGTCCCGGCCTGCCCAACCTCGTCTCCTACAAAACGGGCACCGAGAAGGAATCGACCCGCACCACCATCACCGGCGGCACCCGCACGACCGAGACCAGCCGTCACTTCGACGACTACGGAATGGTCGACTGGGAGTCGAACACCGGCGACACCGCCAAGCCCGGCGACGAAACCTGCACCACAACCAGCTACGCACGCAACACAACCAGCTGGATCCTGGACCGGCGCAGCCGCCTCGAGACCCTTGCGACGCCGTGCGGAACGCCGGCCAGTCGCCCGGCCGACATCGTCAGCGACACCCGGACCTACTACGACAACAGCACGCTCGGCACCGCCCCGGCCCGCGGCCTGCCGACCAAGACCGAAACCATCAACGCCACCGGCGACGGCTACGACACCCTCTCATCCGTCCCCAGCACCTGCGGAACTGCCCAAAACGAGCTCTGCTACGACCTCTACGGCCGCGCACTGGCATCCGCCGACCCCTACGGGAAGGTGACCCGCACTACCTACACGCCGGCCACGGGCGAGACCGCCACCGCGATGACGACGACGAACCCCCTGGGCCACACCGTCAGCAACCAGATCGACCCGCTCCGCGGTCAGCCCACGAAGGTCACCGACGCCAACGGCAAAAACACCACGACAGCCTACGACGCGCTCGGCCGGGTGAGAAAGATCTGGGCTCCGAACTGGCCCGTTGAGACCTACCCGGAGCTGCCGAGCCGCGCCTTCGAATACACCGTCCGTAACAGCGGTCCCAACGTCGTCACCTCAAAGACGCTGACCCACGACTACAAGTACTCCGTCGTCCACTCCATCCAGGACGGCCTGCTGCGCGAGCGCCAGACGCAGACCCAGACCCAGACGCCCGAAAAGGGCGGCCGCCTGGTCACGGAGACCTTCTACGACACCCGCGGCTTGGCCTGGCGCAACTCCGGCGTCTACTACGCCGAAGGCACGCCTTCGCCCGAGTTGGTCACGGGACAGGAACTCACCTACCCGGCCTCGACCGACACCCTCTTCGACGGCGCCAGCCGCCCCACGACGGTGATCGCAAAGCACCTCGGCCAGGAGACCAAGCGCACCACCAGCAGCTACACCGGTGACACCACCACGGTCGTCCCGCCACAGGGCGGCACCACGATCACCACCGTCGTCGACGGGGTGGGCCGCACGGTCGAGACCAAGCAGTACACCGACGCCGCGCGAACGACCTCGCAGTCGACCACGTACACCTATAACAAGCGGGGCCAGCTGGCCCAGGTCACCGACCCCAGTAACGCCAAGTGGACGTACACATACGACGTACGGGGCCGCCAGACCGAGGTGAACGACCCGGACAAGGGCCTCACCAAGACCAGCTACGACGCCGGCGACCGTGTCACCGATGTCACCGACGCCCGCGGCGTCACCCTGCACACCGACTACGACGACCTCGGCCGTCCCATCGCCACCAAGCAGGGCGCGACCACCCTGACCGCCTCCGTCTACGACAGCATCGCCAAGGGGCAGCTGGCCAAGTCCACCCGCTACGTCGACGGCAAAGCCTACACCTCCGAAGTCATCGGCTACAACGACCTCTACCAGCCCCTCGAATCCCGAGTCACCATCCCGTCCACCCCCGACACCGGCGCCCTGGCCGGCACCTACAAGTGGACGAACATCTACAACATCACTGGCCAGGTCCTGAGGACCATCCAGCCGGCCATGGGCGGACTCCCGGCCGAGACGGTCGGAAGTGCTTATAAGCCGGGCTCCGGCCTGCTCGACAGCATGGGTGCCGGCAGCAGCACCCTCGTGTCGGCGATGACCTACGACCCCTACGGCCGCACCACCGTCCAGGAACTCGGCTCCTCTGGCCGGCGCCTGTACCGGTCCAACGAGTACGACCCCCACACAGGCGCTCTCACCCGCACCGTCGTCGACCGCGACGTCGCACCGAAGCGGATCGAGGACACCAAGTACACCAACGACCCCGTCGGCAACCTGACCTCGATCGCCACCGCATACGGCATGGACGCGGCCCGGACGACCGACACCCAGTGCGTCAACCTCGACGCCCTGCGCCGCATCACCCAGGCATGGACCAACAAGGGCGAGACCTGCGCGGCCACTCCGTCGGCATCCGTCATCGGAGGCGAGGACCCGTACTGGACCACATACACCTACGACGCGGTCGGAAACCGCAAGACCGAGGCCAAGCACAAGACCGCCTCGGGTCCGACCGCCGACACCACCCGGACGTACGCGGCGCCGACCGCCGGCAAGCACGACCTGCCCAAGGTCACCCAGACCGGCACCACCCCACACGAGGAAACCTTCACCTACGACGCCTCCGGCAACACCAAGACCCGCAAGAGCGGCACTGGTGAAACCCAGTACCTCGACTGGGACGCCGAAGGACACCTCAAGTCCTTCGCACAGGGCACGACCAGTAACTCGTTCATCTACGACACTGCCGGCAACCGCCTCCTGCGTAAGGAGAAGGACGCCACCACGCTCTACCTGCCCGCAGGCAACGAACTGAAGCTCGACAAGGCTGGCACTGTCACCGGGACCCGCTACTACGGCGGCGTCGCGATGCGCACGGGCGGCAAGCTCACCTTCACCCTCGCCGACCACCACAACACCAGCACCACCCAGATCACCGCCGATGCCACCCAGACCGTCACACGCCGCAAGACCGGCCTCTTCGGAGAAGCTCGCGGCACCCAGCCCACGACCTGGACCGGCGAGAAGACCTTCGTCGCAGGCACCAAGGACAACGACAGCGGGCTCACCCACATCGGAGCCCGCGAATACGACCCCCTGATCGGCCGATTCATCTCCGTCGACCCGATCATGGACCTCACAGATTCACAGCAGCTCCACGGCTACACCTACGCCGCCAACAACCCGTCCACCTTTTCCGACCCGAGCGGCCTCAAGTACTTCGAAGGCAACAACAACGACGGCGGATTCGAATCCGCGCCCCAGGACGTCGTCGACACCGCGCGGGACTACAGCAGGGGATACGGAGCCCGGATTCGCGACAGCGGCTGCGGCAAATGGTGCGGTCGGACCGAGGGAAGCGGAACCTATGTCAAGAAGGAAGGGAAAGGGCCCTGGCCGTACGCGCCGCCCAAGCCAGTCATCTACGTACAGACAGCCTCCGGATACCCGGCACAAGGAGTTCCGCAAGGAAGCGTGCTGGACCCGAACCGGGGCCAGGTGGACAAAGAGAGCGAATACGAATACTGGTTCAGCACCTGTATGAACGGAGTGGCAAGCGAGGCAAAGTGCCGCTTCTCGGCGTCCTATTATTCAAGTTCCGCTGTCATAGGAGCATTCGCTGGGGCATTTTCCGCAGCCGCCCTCAGCCGCGGCGGAGCCTTGGGGCGGTCCGCTAGCGAGGTGGGGGTAGGTGCTTACACGGAACCCAGTAAGACCAGGTTGGGAGGTACGTACTACGCTCCGGCGACGCCTCTAAAGGGGATGATCAACCCAGGGGGTGGGCGGACCAACTGTCGGGCCTGTGCAATCTCTGTGGATCAAATGCTTGCAAGCGGGGCCAGGTCCAACGCACTCCCCGGCCTCCCAGCCGGATCCCATACCGCCGTAGAAAAATTTTACGGAAGGAAGTTCCATAAGAGGAGCCTCTCGAATATAGTAACTGACATCCAGGATGCTGGAAATGGAGCGCGAGGCATAGTGTGGGGAAAAAATCCGGACGCTGGTCATGTTTTCAACGTCGTAAATTACGGCGGTCGCGTAACCTTCTTGGATGGGCAGACCGGTCAGGCGAAGCCGGGTATCTACGCTGAGTACTCGTTCATGAGGACAAATTGATGATTTCGGAACCGCAAGCCAGATTGCTTGCTGAAGAGTTTCTTGCCTTGGACCGCTCGGACAACCAGCCCGAGCTTGCGATTCTATGGGATCTGGCGAGGGTGGAGGACGGGATTCTGATTGCCCCTTATAATTCCGTCCTGTTTGGCCAAACTGGGGATTATGACGACCAGTTGCTGGGCTGCCTGCCAATTTTGGTAGACATGTCGAGTGGCGAGGTCAGCTTCGCGCGCCTTGAAGATCATGAATTTTGGGGAATTCAACCAGAGGGGCAGTAGTGGCTGGCTGAGGGGTGCCGCATGCCTGTCGGAAGGTACCTGTAATTGCACATGGCATGTACCACCAAGTAACGTAGCGATTCTGCCGAAATGCCGAAGATTGGTATTGGTCAGTATTTCGCTCGGTAAATCTATAGCCGAGCATGGTCCAGCAGCGCCGAAGCGCTGCTGGACCGATGGCTGTCGTCCACGAGGGAGCGTCTCGTCTTCCTGCACGCATGACGCGCTCTTGTGCATGATCTCTCGTGCGGTCGCCATGGCCGCCTCCTCTGTGAGGGCACAGCTTGGGCTCTCGGAGGGGGTCCGGGAACAGGCTCCGGCCACCCTTCCACCTCATACCGGGCACCATTCTCCTTGCTGCTGTACGTCACCGCGAGCCCCGTTGGCAGGCCTGCGCGTTCCCCCGCCCGGTCCACCCCAGCAGGTGCGAGTACATCCGGCCTCCGGCCGGGCCGTTCGACCCAGCGAGCCGGATCCCGGATTCCTGCCGCTCCGCAAGAGGAAGCTGCGCGTCTCACGGCACACCGCCGAAGTGCGGGGGCCCTTTGGCGGTCATCAGCCAGGACACGGTACGGCTGATGTCCGAGTACGCGACGATGCCGACGAGGCTGCCGCTCTCGTCTACGACGAGAGCCCGCTGCCCACCTCCCGCCGGCATCCGAGCCAGCAACTCGGCCAGCTGCGCGTCCGGGCCGACGACGGTGACGTCCGAGAGCGGGACCATTACCTCCTGGACCGTCACCGACCCCCGTTGCCGCTCGGCAACCCGCCCTGCCGCGGCGAGCGTCAGCAGCCCCACCGGGGAGTGCCCGTCCTCACCGATGACGGGGAAGACAGAATGCCGGTAGCGGTAGCGGGGATCGCCCAGGAGCGCCGCGATGGTCGACCCGGCGGGAACGGTGACCGGGGAAGTCGTCATGGCATCCCGCACCGGCACACCGGCCAGGACCGCACGCAACTGCGCCTGCTGCCCCTCCGCGGTCGCGGCGGCGATCAGGAACCAGGCGATCATGACCAGCCACAGCCCGCCGACCACGTCACCGCGCGCGAACAACAACAGACCGACCAGCAGGAGGAACCAGCCGAACCCGCGCCCCGCCGCTGCCGCACCTGCCGCAGCCCTCACCCGGTCACCCGTCCGCCACCACAGGAAGGCGCGCAGCAGTCGGCCTCCGTCCAGCGGAGCGGCCGGCACCGAGTTGAACAGGGCCAGCAAGAGATTGATCACCGCGAGCCATACCAGCGCCTCACTCACCGGCCCAGGCCCCGCGGCAGCGTCGACCAGCCACGCAACCAGCGCGAAGCCCCCGCCCAGGCCCAGGCTCACCAGCGGGCCGACGCCGGCGATCCGTAGCTCGGCGGCGGGCGTCGACGCTTCCGATCTGAGCCTGGCAACACCCCCCAGAAGCCACAGCACGATGTCGTCGACGTCCACCTTGTTCCGCCGGGCCACCACGGCATGGGCCAGTTCGTGAGCGAGCAGAGACGCGAAGAACACTGCGGCGGTGACCAACCCCACCAGCCAGTAGATCCACCCGGAACGCCCCGGATAGGCATCCGGCAACCGTCCTTCGGCCAGCCCGAGTGCGATGAGCATGAAGATGACCAGGATGCTCCAGTGCACACCAATCCGAACCCCCGCGATCCGGCCCAGCGCAAATGTCGGCTTCACAGCTCCTCCAGCGTCGTATCCCCTCAGCGGGCACGTACCTCACTCCACGGGACCAGCGAGGTGAGATCCCTCGCCCGGGTTTCCGCACCCGGGTCATCACCCCCGGCGGTACCGGACGCGGCCTCTCCGGCTAAGCGCGGCTAAGCGGGCTCCCGTCCGCGGGTGTCGGCGACGAGTGATCAGCCGAACAGTCCGCGGACGCGGACAGTGTCCACGGACCGCCCCTGTGGTGTGGCTCTGCGCCGCGTCGGCGGCAGACCGACAGACCTCTCACGTGCGGGCAGCGGGCCGCTCGGTCCGTCGTCGGCACCCGGCTCCGGCCGCCGCTCCGGGCCTGTCCTGTGTGCGGCCGCGCGGTCGTTCGTCCTGGCCATCTCATCCTCATCCTGTGATGCCGCTCATGGAACGGGGTTCACCCGGTCGTCACGGCGGGGCCCGAGTCCCGGGGTCAGCGTGAACGGTCCGATCGGTCTTCCCTCTGCGGCCCTGGGCTCGGGGGCCGGGTTCCGTACGAGGGCGGCGACGATGTCGGAGGCTGTCATCAGTCCGACCAGCCTGCCGCCGCTGCCGAGCACCGCCAAGGCGTCGCAGCCGTTCTCCGTCATGGCGAACGCTGCCTTGCGTACGCTTTCCTGCGCCCGGACCGCCACCCGCCGACGCCCCGACACCAATGTGCCGACGTCCAGTGCCGAGAGCACGACGGCGGGCGCGGAGCACGCGACCGCGATGTCGCAGCGGTCGAGGAGTCCGGAGCACCGGCCGTCCGGCAGCAGGACGGGAAGGTGCGCGGCACCGGTCCTCTCGAGCAGCTCCCAGGCCATGAGCACGGTCTCGCCGGCGGCGATGGCCACCACGTCCGTTCGCATGACCTCCCCGACGGTCCGGGTCGTCACGGGCGTGTCCGGCCCGGTCGGTGGGGGCTGCGCCTGCGGGTGTGTCGCCGATCCCATGCCAGACTCCCCTCGCCGCGTCGTGAGGTCTTGTCCCGGACATCCAGCCTGGCCCTGACCGGAGCCTCGGGCAGGTGCCGGTCGGGCCCCTCAAGGGGACCGGGAGGCCCCTGGCCCTCCGGCTGCCGACGCACGAAGGTGGAGGAGGCAGTCGCAACCCTGTTTCCTGGAAGCCGGGCCATGCACACACCGGAATCCGAAGGCAACGAGCCCCGGCCTGCGCGTTGGCATCAGCGCTACGAGAGCCTGCCGGGCGGCGCCGCGAAACCGCTGGCAAGGCCCCCGACCGCCTGGAGCGCCGGCTCGACCGGGTACTGACGGCCGTGCTGGTTGCCTCGCTGCCGCTGGTGGCGTGGGCCCGCGGTGCTCCAGTGCGCCTCCCAGGCGCGGCCCGCCGGCTCGACCAGGGCCAGGCACACCGTGGTGACCGGGTTGTCGGTGATCGCCTCCAGCGTGCGGTCCAGCTGGGCGAGCACCGCGCTGGGCGGGGTGCGGCGTTCGTGGAGCAGGGCACGCAGCATGTTGCGGATCTGAGCCATCGACGCCGCCGCCTTCATGTCGTGCCCGACGACGTCCCCGATGACCACCGCGCAGGCTCCCCCGGGCACGAGCACCGCGTCGTACCAGTCGCCGCCCAGTTTGGCTCCCTCGGCCGGGCGGTAGTGCGCTGCGGCGGTGAAGGGAGCCAGGTCCGGCAGCGTGGGCAGCAGGAGGCGCTGGAACCGTTCGGCGCCGGCCCGGATCTGGGTGAGCAGACGTGCCTTTTCGATGGCCACCCCCGCTGCGCCCGCCAGGGCGAGGACCACTGCCTGGTCATCGGCGTCGAAGGGCCTGCCGTCGCGACGGTCGGCGAGGTACAGATCCCCGTACACCTCGCCCTGGACCCTGATCGCCGCTCCCGGCAGTGTGCGCATCGGCGGGTGTCCGGACGGGAAGCCGGAGGACTCAGGGTGAGCCCCGATGTCATCGACCCGCAGGGGTTCGGGGTGTCGGATCACATGGCCCAGCAGGCCCCTGCCCTGCGGCTTCCCGATGCCCGCAAGGCGGCGCTTCTCCTGCTTGGTCAGTCCCAGCGTGATGAAGTCCTGAAGTACCTCGCGGCGGTCGTCGAGGATGCCGATGGCTCCGTAGCGGGCGTCGACGAGGGCCATCGCACTGGAGACGATCCTGCGCAGCACACCCGGCAGCTCCTTCTCCCCGCTGACGGCGAGCACCGCGTCGAGCAGCCCCCGAAGCCGTTCTTCGGTCTCGGCGAGAGCCCTGGCCCGGTCCGCGATACGTTCAAGAGCAATATCCATGTCGAACGGATGACCGCCGGAAGCCTGAGGGACGTCCCTCGCATCCATCGCCACCGCCCCTCTCACCGGCCCCCGTCATCACGGGCTCCGTTCTTCCCGGTCTGCAAGCCCGGACGAGAGTCGGACACCCGGGGATCCGTGCCCCCGCCTGCCCGGCGCGCTCGCGACGACGCCAGATGCGGATGCGGACTTCAGGCACCGGTACGACCCTGGAGTCAGGGGTCCTGTGCCGTGCCGGCCCTTTGGCCTCCGATGCGGCGGTGGCCGGGGCCTGGGCCCGGCCACCGCGGCCTGACCAACACCGCAACCGTCGGGCTCCCGCCGCCCCAGTCCTTCCTGGCGCATCTGCGGCGGGCGGAAGCCGACGGGTCGAGGCCGGCGATAAGGAGGCGCGGCATGTTCTTTGCCGATCGGACGACGGCCGGAAGACAGCTGGCCGGTGAGGTGTCCCGGCTCGGCCTGGCCGAGCCGGTGGTACTCGGGCTCCCCCGCGGCGGCGTGCCCGTGGCCGCGGAGGTGGCACGCGTCCTGGGCGCGCCGCTGGACGTGATCGTGGTCCGCAAACTCGGGGTGCCCTTCCAGCCCGAGGTGGCGTTCGGCGCCATCGGCGAGGGCGGCGTACGACTGATCAACGAGGCGACGGTCCGTGCGGCCGGCCTGGGGGAACGGGACTGCGCCCGGGTGGAGGAAGCCGAACGGGCAGAACTTCAGCGGCGTCTGACGCGATACCGGCACGGTCGGGAGCGCACTGCGCTCACCGGACGCACGGTGGTCATCGTGGACGACGGAATCGCCACCGGATCGACCGCGTCCGTGGCGTGCGAGGTGGCGCGGGAGCACGGAGCGGCGCAAGTGGTCCTGGCCGTCCCCGTGGCGGCTCCCCAGGCGCTGGAGCAGCTTCGGCGCGTGGCCGACGAGGTGGTGTGCCCCTCAGTACCCCGTCATTTCTCCGCAGTGGGCCAATGGTACGAGGACTTCTCGCAGGTGGAAGACGAGGAAGTTGCCGCGCTGTTGGCCACGGCGGCACGGGCCCGCCCGGCAGCGCCTGCAAAGGCTTCGGGTCAGGGCCCGACACAGACGGGTGAAGTGGCGGTGGACGCGGGAGGCACGGCGTTGCCCGGGCTGTTGACCGTGCCCGAGGGCGCGGCGGGCGTCGTCGTCTTCGCGCACGGCAGCGGCAGCAGTCGCCTAAGCCCCCGCAACCGCCACGTGGCCGAGGTCCTCAACCGTGCGGGGCTGGCGACGCTGCTCTTCGACCTCCTCACCCCATCCGAGGCGCGGGACCGGGCGAAGGTCTTCGACATACCGCTCCTGGCTCTGCGCCTGACGCAGGCCACGAGCTGGCTCCGGGCACGGGTCCCCCTGCGCATCTGCTACTTCGGCGCCAGCACGGGCGCCGCGGCCGCGCTCATGGCCGCCGCCGAACCCCGCTCCGACATCACCGCGGTCGTCTCCCGGGGCGGACGCCCCGACCTGGCGGTCTCCCGCCTCGCAGCCGTACGCGCTCCAACCCTGCTGATCGTCGGTGGAGCCGACGATCAGGTACTGGATCTCAACCACCAAGCCGCCGCCCGGCTGCGCTGCGAGCACCAGGTCGGCGTGGTTCCCGGTGCGACCCACCTCTTCGAGGAACCCGGCGCCCTGGACGCCGTGGCCGACGCCGCGCTGGACTGGTTCGTCCGCCACCTTCCCCACCTCGGCGCCGTTTCCCGCAGGTCCGACGAACACCGACAGACGTGATGGCCGCCGGCTCGGCCGACGTGCCGCCGGTCCTCGGCGCACCGGCCCGGGCATCCCTCCGGGACCGCTGACATCCGCATGCATCGGCCTCCTCATCGGCCCCACGGCCAATGAGGAGGCCTCTGGGCCCGGGGGGCCCGCGCAGAATCCAGGCCAGAGGCGCGGCGGGCAAACGCGCCGACCAGCGGTCCCACGATATGGATCCACAGCTGCCCCGTACTGCCGCCGACCACCGCCGGACCGAGACTGCGAGCCGGGCGTATCGACCCGCCGCCGGCCGGGCCGGCCCACAGCGCCGCGAGCGCGGCGTATCCGCCCACGGCGATGGCGGCGTTGTGCCCGATGTTGCGGGCCCGGAGGCCGTTCCCAGAATCACGGTTGCCGGTGCTCCGCCCATCTGCGCGAGGACATATCCAGGCACCCCGCGCCAAGGGAACGCGCCACGTGTCGCGAACGCCACCGAAACGGCCGGGGTTGCGATGGGCCCCGGAGGTCTCACCGAGGGTGTAGATCGAGGCGTCACGACAGCGGCTCTCCGCGCCGAGGCGCCGGCAGCGCACGGCTACGACTCCGGCACTCCGTCGCCGCCTTCGGTCACGCGGGACTTGGCCGTGGTACTACAGGCCCTGGGCCAGGAGAAGTTCATGAGCGAGCCGTGCACCGCGCGCCGCGTGGGCCGACGCGTCCGTGTCCTGTGAGGGGTTGGCTTCCAGACCTTCGGCCAGTGCCCGGACTGCCTGGGCAAGTGTCTGCACCTGTGCTTCGACGAGGGACAGACGGTCGTGCTCAGAGGGGGTGCTCTGGGTCATGACAAGCCTCCGTGATCAAGACAGTGGGTGTACGGGCGCCACGTGCCACTCTGTGCCATGGCAGGGTGCGGGACCACCGGACGCATCCAACCGGTGCCGCCTTTCGGCGGTCGAGTTGCAGACTGGGCTGAGCAGGCCGTCCCTTCAGGGGCGACGGAAGGCAGGGGCTTGGGCAGAGCCGTACGGGCGTACGGCCGCCTGGGCGTCACGCCGCTCTGCAGCGACCGCCTCCGCAAGGAGCCGGCCGGCATCCCGGTGGAGGACTCCGCAGCCGCCGACCATGGCGAAGGCCTGTACACGCCCGAGTGGACCAACAAGTCCTACGCGGCCCTGCTCGACCGCGCATCCGCCCTGCGAGGCCCGTGCCGGTCCGCAGGACGGACGCGCCGGCTTGGTGCACGGCACCCTCAGCTCCTCGCGGTGGGTCGGCTCAGTCATGGGGGACTACGGCGACGGGGCAGCGCGCGTGATGAACGGCGGCGATGGCCACGGGCCCCAGACGAGGTGCCAGGGCAGGACGATGCCTGCGTCGGCCGACGACCAGCAGCCCGGCCCCCTCAGCGGCACGGACCACGGCCCTGGCAGGGCTTTCGAGACTGAGGCTGTCGGCCACCTCCACACCTGGAAACCGCTCGCGCCAGGGGCCGAGAGCCTGACTCAGGAGCTTCTGCGCGTCCTTCGTGATCTTCTCTGTCACGTCGTGGTCCACGCCCCAGGGAGCGTGAGCGTGGAGGGGCACGCTTCTGCCGTGGACTGCCC
>NZ_JBIWCL010000049.1:0-21202 GCF_044761485.1 Streptomyces sp. NPDC097617 | reverse complement strand
GCATCCTGCGCCACCGCACCGACCTGAAATCCGGGAAAGTCAGCCGCCAGACCGTCTACGCGCTCACTGACCTCAGTGCCCGGCAGGCATCCCCGCAGCGGATCGGGCATCTGGCCCGGTCACAGTGGGTGATCGAGAACCGGCTGCACTTCGTGCGCGACACCACCTTCGCCGAGGACGCCTCCAAGATCCGCACCGGACACGGGCCGGACAACATGGCGACCCTCCGCAGTTTCGCGATCAACCAACTGCGAGCAGCGGGCCACACGAACATCGCAGCCAGCCTCCGCGAGATGTCCTACGACTGTTTCCGACGACCGCTCGATCTCCTCGGCCTCGCCTGACCGGCAACGATCCAAGATCAAAAGACTTTGCAACAGCCCTGGGTCGTCAGGGCTCTGGTTTCGAGCGGGGTGACGTAGCCGTACACCGGGTGCTTGCGCAGGCGGGTGCGGTTGTATTCGACCTCGATGAAGCGGAAGACGTCGGCACGGGCGGTTTGGTGGGATTCCCAGACGGTGGTCCCGATCTCCGCTTTCAGCAATCCGAAAAAGCTCTCGGCCGCGGCGTTATCGTAACACGAGCCCGTTCTGCCCATGCTCTGCCTCAGGTTCAACTCCCTTAGCAGCGTGCGGTATTCACCTGACGTGTATTCCGAGCCCCGGTCCGAGTGCGCAATGCAGCCCGGCTTCAGGGCGCCGCGGCCGACGGCCATCTTCAGCGCGTCGACGACGAGCTCGGCGCGGTGGTGATCGGCCATCGCGTACCCGACCACCTCGCGAGTGGCCAGGTCGATGACGGTCGCCAGATACCACCAGCCGGCCAGCGTCGGCAGGTAGGTGATGTCCGAGACCAGCTTCGTTCCCGGCTCGGCCGCGGTGAAGTCGCGTCCCACCAGGTCCGGGGAGGGTGCCGCCTTGCGGTCTGCCTTGGTGAGGCTGCGCCGCTTGCGGCGGGTGATCCCGCGGATGTCGTGCTCGCGCATCAGCCGCTCGACCCTCTTCCGGTTGATCCGGCGTCCCCGGCGGCGCAGGGCCGCGGTGATCCTCGGGGAGCCGTAGGCGCGGCGGGACTCGTCGTGGATCTGCCGGATCTCGGCCACTAGCTCGTCCTCCTCGCGCGCTGTGGCGGCAGCGGCCGGACGGGCAGCGAGGTAGCCGTAGTAGCCGGAGCGGGAGATCTTCAGGGCCCGGCACAGCAGCGAGACGCTGTAACCGTCCGGGCGGTCGGGGCCGGCCTTCTCCACGTCGACGAACGCGTAGCGCGATGCTGCGTCTACTTCGTCTTGTGGTTCGCGAAGAAGGCGGTCGCTTTTCCCAGCACCTCGATCGTCTGTTCCATCTCGCGGACCTTGCGGCGCAGTCGCACCAGTTCCTCGCGCTCGGCCGTGGTCAACGCTCCCGCCGGCCCCTGGCCACGGTCGGTCTTGTCCTGGTTGACCCAGTTCCGCAGCCCCTCGGCGCTGACGCCGATGTCCCGGGCGACCTCGGTGACGGTCTTGCCCGACGAGTGCACCAGAGCCACCGCGTCGCGCTTGAACTCGGGCGTGTACCGCTTGCTCGTATTGCTCTTCTTGCTCACTACCTGGGACTGCTTCCTCCGGGACTGTCCGTCCCAGTATCAGGCTGTCCGGGCAGCAGGGGGAACTTCACCTACGTGGTGCGGGGACTACCGATGGTGCCCGGGGGCAAGCTCGTCCAACGCGCGGCAGTCCCCGCTCGGCCACCCTGCTTCGGGAATGAAGGGCGACTGCACGTCGTCTTGGATCCGCGAGGACCGAAACCGTGTCACACAGGGTTGCCGCCGGGGTGGTCATGGATCCAGGCCAGGCCGCCGAGGTCGAGGCAGCTCCTGGCCCGAGTCACCGCAACGTAGGCCAAGCGCGCCTCTGCATCGTCGATGGGGCCGGGTACGGGGCGGCCTTGGGCGTCGGATTCTTCGGCGTCCTTGGGGGGCTTGAAGTCGTTGCCGATCTGGACCGTTGGCCATTCACGGCCTTTGGCCTTGTGGGCTGTGGACACGGTGACCTTTGCGTGTTGTTCGTCGACGAGTTGGCTGACCGCGACGAGGAGGGCGTCGGGGGTATGGGTGTCGATCAGGTCGACGAAGGGTTGAAGGTCGGCGCCGGCCGGGTCGTAGGCGGCGTAGTCCTGAAGTTCGCCCCAGGAGGAGAAGAGGAGGAGTTCGGGATGGCTGGTGGGACGGCCGTTCTTGAGGTCTCGGGCGGCGAGCGCGAGGCTGCGCAGGCTATCCCCTCCGCCGGTGAGGGCGACGCGGCTACCGGCCTGGAGGTGGGCGAGGACCTGGGTCATAGCGCCGATGTTGGTACGGCACAGGACGGCGTCGGGGGTCTCGACGGTGTCGAGCCGGGTGGGGATGGTCTCGGTGCCCTGGAGTCGGATGGGTGCTCCGGCGAGGGCGAGCCATCGGTTGGCTTCGCGGGCGAGGTGCGGGCCGAAGCGGAAGGACTGGGTCAGGGCGAGGGGGGTGCCGTCGAAGCGGGTCATGACGTCGGTGGCGCCGCGCCAGCCGTAGATGGCCTGGGCTGAGTCTCCGACCATGACGAGCTGGGCGTGCCCGCGTTGGGCGTTGAAGACTTGCTCGACGACGGGGTTGGTGTCCTGTGCTTCATCGAGGAGCAGGAAGTCGGCTTCGATCCTGGGTTCGGTCAGGGCCCAGACCTTCAGGTAGTGGTCGTGTTCGAAGCGGATGCTGCCCTGTTCGGGGTTCTGGAGATCCGTCCAGGCTTTGAGTGCGAACGGCATTACAGCGTCGGCAAGCTGCTCGAACTCGCTGCGTCTTTCCAGGCCGCGGATGCGGGGGATGTGACGGCCGGAAATGGCGGTGTCGGCCGAGTGGCAGAACCTGGAAATGGTCTTCAGGACGATGTGGGAGAGGACTCGGGCGGAGACGTCGCTGTCTCCGACTCGGACGGGCTTGGTGATGCCGAGGGCTGTGCCTGCCTTCCAGCTGGGCTGGCGTGGGCCGCCCAGACGGGTCTGGTAGCGGTGGCCGACTGCGGCGTAGGCGAGAGAGTGGGCTGTTCTGCAGGTGACGTTGGCGGGGAATCGGGTGGCGGCATCGACGGCGATGGCTTTGTTGAAGGCCAGGTAGCGGCCGCGGCGTTGGGTGCGCGCGGCAAGCAGAGCCAGGGTGGTGGTCTTCCCTGTGCCTGCTCCCGCCTGAAGTGCCATGTGGTCGCCTGCGTGGAAGCGGTCGGCGGCATGGGCCTGCTCGTCGGTGGGCGTCAGCATGTAGTTGCTCCGCGGCGCGGGCGGGGCGGGAGCGAGCCGGTATCCGGGAGGTGGGAGCGGGTGTGGGTGGGGTGCATGGCGTGAACGTTCCAGCCGACACGCGGTGAAGGCTGTGTCCACACCGATGTTGTCCCCTGGCCGGCTCAATTGGCACGGGTGCACTTTCGGGCATCGAGCACTCGTTCAGGCTGCCGAACTGGTTCGGGTGATCTGCGGACGGACGAATTCGGCGCCTACGGGGTCTCGCTGCCGGGTGGCGTGTGGCCGTCGCAGAGCGCTTCGAAGAGATCGGCAAGGGGCACGTTGAAGGCATGGCCGAGCGCGTGCCAGGTGGGCAGGGAGCCGGTGGTGCGGCCCTGCTCGATCTCGATGAGGGTGCGTCGGGACAGGCCGGTACGGCTGGCCAGTTCGTCGTAGGTCCAGCCGCGCTCGCCTCGCAGGCGCGCGAGCTTCATGCGGAGCGCGTCGAGGTTCGGTTCGGGCGGCAAGATCGTCACCCTCTTATCGGACGGTGCAGAACCCTGCCCTGTCAGTGCAGACCTCTGCCCTATTTCCGCAGGTGGCGGCCGACTCGCACAGGGCAGAGGTCTGCACTACCGTGCGGCAGTCGTCCCGACCCCGGGGCGGTCCGTCCGCGGCTGAGGCCGGGCGGTCGATGAGGAAGGCCGGCCGATGAGGCTCTGGACGCCCGACCTGGCGGTGCAGCGCATGTGGACCGTGGAACTGCGCCCGCAGCTCACCTGCCCCCAGTGCGGCCCGACAGCGGTGCACACTCACGGCGCTACAGCCCGCTCGGCCGCACTCGCTCACCTGGCCGGCCACGCCCGACTCGATGCGCTGCCGCTACATCTGCGGACCTGCCAGTGCCACGCGCGGGGCTGCCGCTGGCACCCCCGGCACCGCGGCTGCAGCGGGCCGGTCGTCCTGGTCCTGGCCCGCGAGCACGGAGGGCGGCTGTGGCGGCTGGCCGACGCCTGCACCCATTGCGCCGCAGCCACCCGTGACGCGGCTGTCGTTCCCGAGCCGCAAGCCGACAGCCTGCCCGCGCGGAGCAGACAACAGCCCTCTTCAGCCCCCGCAGGCCTCGGCCCAAGGGAGCGGGCCCGCGACATGCTCTCCTACCTCGCGGCCACCCTCCCTCCGTCCGCCGGCCCGCAAGCTCGACTGCTCGCACTGCAGTGCGCCCTGCGGGCGAACCGGCTCGGGCTGGTGCGGCTGCCCGGCGGCCTCCTTCGCAGCATGCTGACGGCCGACCAGGCAGCCGAAGCGTGGCAGGAACTGAAACAGGCACGCTGGCTGCACCACACCCCGATGCCTTCGGGAGGCCGTCAGGCACAACTACTGGATGCAACCGTCCTCACCCAAGCCCCGGGGCGCCCCGCCCGCTCACAGGCAGCCGATCTCGTCCTGCACCGGGCGTACTCCCGCTTGATGCACGCGCAGCCGGGCGCGGTGCGGCTGACTGCCGTGGCACTGGCCGTGCACCTTTCTACCGGGAGTACCTGCGGCCGTGCCGACCTGGCAGACCTTGCCCGCATCTGCGCCGTGTCCGAAGCCGGCCTCATGGCCGCAGCGGGGTGCCTCGTCGACGTCGGCGCGCTGTCCGCGTGGGCGTCGGACCCGGCGACGGGAGAGGTGCGGTGGCAGTACGGCCGGCGCGGATGCTTTTGAAGTGGTGGTGGCGCCCTGCGTTCGTCTCTCAGTCACGCATGTCAGCTCTATGCGGCCGGCCTACCAGCCCGCTGTGCGGTAGCCCGGAGGCAGACGTGACGCAGAGGCTGCCGGCCGCGGTGCACCACCCCTTCTTCGCAGGGCGGCCACCGGGTTTCCCGAAGGGTCAGATCTTCTTCTGGGTCGGCACCCGGGCCCATACCGTTTTGCCGCCGGCCGGGGAAAGACTCCATCCCCATGCTGTGCTCAGTACGGAAACAAGCAGGAGTCCGCGTCCGCTCTCGTCCATGGTGTCGGGGCGGGACGGGCGAGGAGGGCGGGGGTCCGGGTCGGAGATGGCGACCAGGACAGCACTGTCCTTGCGGACGAGGCCGAGCCAAGCGCCGCCGTCCTGGCGGCCGTCCCGGAGCACGTGCCGGATCGTGTTGCCCACGAGCTCCCACGCAACGGTCAGCGCTGCGTCACGGCCGGGGCCGGGGCCGATGCCCCATTCGCCCAGCACAGCCTCGACGAAGCCGCGGATGCGGCAGCAGGTCCGATCGGAGTCGGTGAAGCTGCGGGCCGCGAAACCGGCAGTACTGAGGCCCAGCGCGAGTCCCCAGTCCGGGGCGCCCGACACGGCCAGATTACCGATTTCGAGTGGGATCATTCCGGCCAGGTCCGGTGCGGTTCGGCCACTCATCCGGTCGCACTGCGTAATCGCTGCTGGTGTACGCACTGCCCATCTCCCCAGTCGGTGCACGGTTGTTCAGAGCCATCGGCTGCCTGGTGCGGCTAGTATCCAGCCCACTCCACCGCCCATGCAATTGCATCGGAAATTGCATGCACGAAAGAGGGATGTCAGATCTATCACCCACCGCGATGACCGCCAGGCATTGCAGCGGGACCGCACCAACACCGAAGGGGCAGGGCGTCATGGCGAGCTACAGCAATGGAATTCCGGCAGATTCACTCGAAAGTGTGACCTGGGTGAAGAGTCGGCACAGTGGACCGACGGGTAACTGCGTAGAGTTGGCAGCGCTTGGGAACGGCGGAGTCGCGATGCGAAACTCACGCGACCCTCAGGGACCTGCCCTGGTCTACACGCGCTCGGAGATCGTTGCCTTCCTTGATGGAGCACGGGAAGGCGAGTTCGACTCCCTGATCGCGTAACAGCTCAGGGGAAATAACGGCGTTCTTATGTTGCGCTGGCTCCTGCATGGGACAATTTTCGTACTCGTCACCATGCAGGAGACCCAGTGTCCGCAGCTCCAGATCCGCTTGGCCGCCCGCCGCTTGAACGCTACCTCGCGCTTCCCGGCTTCACCCCGACGGTGTTGACGATGGTGCTCGGCTATCGGCTGAGGGCACTACGCGAGGCAGCTGGGATTTCACCGCGGGATGCGAGTAAGGAGCTGGGCTGCTCCGAAGCGAAGATCAGCCGTCTCGAGCGGGGTGAGTCCCCGCTCCGTGAGCACGACATCGACACCATGCTGCGCATGTACGGGGCGCAGCATGAGCTGGAGACGGTCTGCGAGCTGGCTCGGCGGGCCAAGGAGCCGGGATGGTGGGAGCGCTACGGCTCCGCGGTCATCCCGAAGTGGTTCGACAAGTTCGTGGGCCTTCAGGAGGGGTCGAAACTCATCCGTACGTTCGAGGTGCAGTTGGTTCCCGGACTTCTGCAGACCCCGGAGTATGCGTACGCGGTGGCCGAGGGCGGGTTCCAGGCCACAGCGGAGGAAGTCCGGGCGAAGGTGGAGATGCGGCTGCGCCGGCAGGAACTCCTGAGGCGGGCTGAAGCCCCGATGCTGTGGGCGGTGCTCGACTGGCCGGTGCTGCAGCGCCCAGTGGGCGGGCGTGAGGTGATGCTGGGCCAGATCCAGCATCTCATCACGATGTCGCGGCTGCCGAACATCAAGATTCAGGTCCTACGCCCGGACTGCGTGGCGATCGGCTCCCCTGTGACGCTCCTGCGGTTCGAGGAGTTCGGCCTGCCCGACGTCGTCTATCTGGAGCATCCCACCGGAGCCATCTACCTCGACAAACCCGAGGAGACGGGCCGGTACCGGCTGATGCTCGACGACCTGGCGGTGATGGCGCTCAGCCCGGCAGAGACCCGCAAGGAGCTGCGCCGGGTCGCGCGTGACCTCGGCTAGGTCCAGGTGCGCCTGCTGATCCAGCCGCAGGGCAGAGCGGTTGATCGTTCCGGACACGGCCTGGCAGCGCCGACGCGCGCCGCGAAACGCCTCGTCTTGTGGCACGGTGCCGGCGATTGCCTCCTCGGCCAGGTCTATTCGCGCTTGCGGGCGACTGCCCCGAACTCGCGGAGGAGGCCCGGAACCATCCGGTCGAGTTCGGACTCGGGCTGCCATGCGGTCACGGAGCCCGGTGGGGGTCCGATGATGTCCATGTCCTTGAAGAATGCTGCGGCCTCCGGCGAAGTACGGACCCGGCCCCAGTGGTCTCCGGTGACTTCGTTCATGAGGCGGCTGACGCGTTCGCGCGTCAGCGTGTCTTCGCTGACCAGTTGGCTGGCGATGAGGTAGCTACCGGCCGGCAGCTGACGCATCAGCCCGGCGACCAGACGGTGCGGTTCGTCCTCGTCGGGGAGGCAGTGCAGCACCGAGACGAGCAGAACGGCCACGGGCTTCGTAAAGTCGATGAGGTCGACGGTATCGGGATGGGCCAGGACGTTTCGGGTCTCGCGCAGGTCACCGTATACAACGGCGCTGCGTCCTTCTTCTTCCAGCAGGGCCTGGCCGTGCGCCACGACCATCGGGTCACGGTCCACGTAGAGGACCGTGCTCGCGTCATGGGAACGCCGCGCGACCTCGTGGGTGTTCTGCCGGGTGGGCATGCCGCATCCGAAGTCGATGAACTGTGTGACCTTGTGGGTGCGGATCAGCTCGCGTACGGCCCTCAGCTGGAAGCGGCGCTGCGCACGTGCGAGCGCCTGGAACTGGGGGGCGATATCCATTAGCCGGTGACAGGCTCTCAGGTCGGCCGGGTAGTGGTCCTTCCCGTCCAGGAAGAAATCGTACATGCGTGCTGTGCTGGCCACGGATGCGTCCGCTCCACGGGGCGGGCGGGCCGGAGGCATTTCGACGGTCTTTGACAACGGTCTTTGCCTCAGGCCCATTAAGTGCTTCACCCGCGTATCCCGTTCGCCGACCGTGATGAGAAAGCATCCCACGACGGGCGTGCGATGCGCAGCAGGTCAGCGGATCAATCTGTTTCCGGCGGGGGCGGATTGAAGAAATCCATGTGTCTTTGGCATATGGCGTGCGCCCTCGTGCGCCGGGCTCACGTGAACACCGAGGTGCCGCCCCTTGCGGTGTCGGCGTCGGTGAGCTGGCTGATGCCCCGGGCGAGCTGGAAGGCCACCTCGGACTCCTCCAGGCCCATCAGTTCGGCGGTCTCGGCCCAGCTCAGGTTGAGCCGGTAGCGCAGCAGCAGGACGTCGGCCTGTTCGTGGGGAAGGGTCAGGTGCATCGTGTCGCGGACCCGGGCCTTTCGCTGGCGTCGCGCCTGGCGGGTGGCGGCGGCGACCTGGGTGCTGAGCATGCGCCACGCCACGGAGGCCGGGCGGTCGCTGGCGATCACGGTGGGCCAGATGATGACCAGTGCGCTGAGCACCGACTCCACGATGCGGCGGGCCAGCTGGGCGTCCAGTGAACGGGCGCGGGCGTAGGTGATGTACGCCTGCTGGTTGCGTACGCAGAAGGCGGTGTAGTCGGCGGGGAGGGTGACGGTCAGCGGGGTGTCTCGGATGGGGATCCCCGCTGCGGGGACCGCGATGGGAGCAGGTGGTGCGCTGTGGCGTGAGCTGGTCATCGCGTTTCCTCTTCAAGGTTGCCGAGGCCGTGATGCTGGGGGGCGGGTTCGGGGTCGCAGGCGGTGAGGAATGCGTGGTAGACCGCCTCCCATAGGGGCTTGAAGTCCGCGGGGCAGCCGCCGACCGCGGAGATGAAGATCCCGGTCTTCTCCCAGGTGGGGATCTGCCCTCCGGCCAGGATGTCGGCGATGTCCTCGACGCCTAGGTCTCCGTGTGTTTCATGGTGGATGTCCTTCACGGGAGGGCAGCCTGCCGACAGGTGCAGGCCGCGCAGGGCACCGTTGAGGCGGACGGTCGTCCCGACCAGGTCTTGCGGCTGAGCGGCGAGGCCTTGGGTGTTCTCCCACAGCACCCGCAGGTTCGCCGGGTCGCCGCCGAAAAGTTCAGCCAGCTTGCAGACCACGGGCCAGGACGGTGTCCGGGCCACCGACAGAATGCGGGAGACGTAGGAGGGAGATCGTTCGATGTTGTCGGCGACCTCGCGGATGCTGAGCCCGCTCTCCTTGTAGAGGTAGGAGAGCGCGCCCGCGAGTTGGCGGGAGGCGCGGCTGACTGCCAGGGGCTCTCCTACCGAGTCCCGAGCCGGGGCCTGCGCGGGCTGTACCTGGCGGCGCACGGCATTACGTTCCCTGGAACGGGCCGTCATGCGCCGCAGGACCTGGGCCTCGTTCCAGCGGTAGCGTGCAGTGGTCTCTCCGACGACGGCCGCACGTGCGACTTCCTGCCAGCTGGCACCGGCCAGGCGGGCGTCGTAGACGGCCGCGCTCGTGTAGTGCTCGGTCTCTTTCGCGATCGCCGAGGCTTTGGCCATCAGTTCTTGCAGGGGGATCCCTTCGTACTCGGCGTCCAGCAGGTCTAACGCCATGTTCACGAGCTCCTCGGCGATGGAGCGGGCAATCGGGCTCGCTCCGCGGAGGGCCGCGTCTGTCTGTTGGGGGATTCGTCCGGTGCGTTGGCGCTGCGCCCTGCTGCGGCAGAGCCGGCTGCAGTATGTCTTCCTGCGGCCGCGGCCGCTCTTCTGCTCAAGTTCCGCGCCGCACTGCCGGCACAGCGCGTCGTGCGGTTCTTCGTCGCTTGTCACTGGTACTCCCGCCATTCCTGATCGATTCGTTTTCTCTCCGCCGCCGCCGACCTGTCCGCCGTCGGCAAGGAGGAATCGGATCCTCTGAGGCGTGACGGCCGGACAGGCTGGACGCCTGGTCCGGTTCCGGTCCCCTCGGGGGCCGGAACCGGACCAGGGCACGGTCAGCTGAGACGAATCCGCTGGTAACGGAAGTGGGAGCGGCGTACGGCCATGAAGACCATGCCGCAGAATCCCACCGCTGCCGGAGCCTGCCAGGCTCCGGTGATCATGATCAGCGGAACGATGACGATGGCGATGAAAGCGCCGACCTCGACGGTGACATCCCAGGCACGGACGGTTCGGGTTTCACCCACTGCGGAGTGAGGAATGTTAGCGTCGGGACCTACCGCGGCCTGGAAACGGGCTGCGGCGGGAATGCGGTCAAGCCACATGGTCTGTGCTTCCTTCGTGAGGTGTGGGTCGGCTTGGTCAAGCAGTACGAGGGGGCCCTGTGTTGGTTCCTAGCCCGTCCGGGGCCCCACTCGCATCACGGAACGCTACTCCCCCGAAGGCCCCGCCCTGCCATTGATCCTCGGAATCCGCAGGATTTCGGCCCCCAGGGAAGACAAATTCGCAGGGGCTCCCGGAAGACGGTCGATGAAGGCTTCGGAAACGAACAGATCCGATCAACGCTGCTTACGGTCGGAACGCTCTTCGGCAAATTCAGAACTCGTGCAATTGCATCCCCCTGAAAGCCTGTCGGCGGCCGAAGTGACGAAGATCTCTTTCGGCACGGAGTGTCTCGCAATTGCACGAGCGCAGCACTTCTACCTGCACGGAAAGAGCGGCGCGGCACGGCGTGCCGCGCTGGCGCAATTCGGCTCCCCAGAGAATCGGCTCGCTCGACCCCAGCAACTGTCGCCGCTGCCGGTGAACATGACTGATCAGTCATGGCGTCACACGTCGCCACCACCGCCCGACACGTACCGCAGGACGCCAACTCCCCTATTGATCGATGTAGTTCATCCTGAGACGGGCGTTTCCGGCAGCCCCTCCCCGCGGGCTCCCCAGTGCCGAGTGCCCAGGCTGGCGATCCAGGGACCAAGCTCCTCGAGTCAGCTGCCGGAAGGAGATCGACGCCCGCGTGCGTACGGGGGCGCCGCAGTCAGCTCGCTGTGGCTCCGGGGCCCGGGCGGGCAGGACGGCACAACTGTCCGGTGCAGGGCGCCTGGCACGGTCCTGCTGCCCTGGCCTGGGGATGCGCGTGTGACGTGGAGCGGGGATGAGGACGGAACCACGGACGAAGGTGACGCCTTCGATCTCCTTGCAGACAGGCCGTCGAGGTCACCCCGTTCGTCGCGGATCCCGATGCGCCGACCGGTGCTTCGCAAGCCTGGCCAGCGGTGCCGGTGCCAGACCGAGCGGCCGTACACGGCCCGCGGCAACAACCACCCCTCGCGCTTCGCTGGTGGCCGAGGCTGACACCGACCGCGACGGGGAGTGGCAGACCGAAAGCGGGCTCGCTGGGGCAGAGCCACCCGGTCACGCATCGGAGGTGCCAGCCGGCCGCTGCCCGCTCTTCACGGTCCCGCCAGGCGGGAGTGCATGAGGGAAGGCGCGCTTCGTCAGCGGGGACGCCAGGTGCGGATCTCAAGGTGGGTGATCTGGGCGTGCGAGTGGATCCGGCCTGTCTCAACAAGCCACTGGTGGACGGCTGCGGTGACGTCGCCGGCTGTGGCGTCCACGCGGCGGGCGAAGTCTTCGGCGCTGAATCCGCCGGTGGTGGAGGAACCGTAGGAGCGTTCCTCGCTCTGGTCGGGGCGCTGGATGGTGTCGCGGCGGATGCCGGGCGAGTCGATGCGGCTGCCGGAGGCGTGCACGTAGCCGGCCTTGTGGAGGCGGACGGTGAAGGCCAGTCGAAGTCCGCGCTGCGCGGCTTCAGCGATGAGGGGACGCAGCCGGGCGGAGCCGGAAGCGATGGCCTGGGCACTGACTCGGCCGGTGCCGCTGCCGCTGGGGGTGACCAGGACTGCTTTGCTGCGGACGCGGGCGCGGGTGCCTGAGGCGGTGGTGCGGCGGGTTACGTGGGGGGCCGCGAGGGCGGCGAGGGCGGCAAGGTCGCTGATGCCGCTTTGGACGGCGTCCAGGGCGTGGGTCAGGGCGGGGACGAAGGCTGCTCCTTTGCCGCGTGTGTAGAACTGGGAGACGAGAGAGGGGTCGCGGTTGAGGATGCGGGCGATGTCGCGTTTGGTCAGCCCCGCGGCCTGGAGCTGGTCGGCGAGGCGGGCGGCTTCGTTGCGCTGTGGTGCCGGGGCGGGGCGGCGGCGGGGCGGCATCAGGTCTGCTCGAGCTTCTGTGTAAGGGTGGCGCGTCCCGCGTCGCGCAGGTTCAGGAGTTCGTCTTCGGTGGTGGGCGCCGGGACGGGGCCGATGAGGTGTCCCTTGTGGAGGTAGTCGCCGGGCTGGCCGTGGTAAGGCCAGTCCTGGGCGGTGGTGAGGTAGACGGCGTCGGTGCGGAAGGCGATGACGCTGCCGGGCGGAGTGTGGAGGGCGCCGACGAAGGTGTTGTCGGCGCGCATGCGCTGGGAGAGCAGGGCGGCTCGGGCTCCGGACCAGATGCCGGCAGCCCATTCGGGGTGGGCGTAGGGGTCGCGGGTGAAGCCGGTGGGGCGTTGCCAGGTGATGAGCTGGTCGTCGAAGGCAATGATCTCAGCGTCCTGGGGGACGTCGCGTTCCATGGTGCGGGGGGTGCTTCCGGTGACCATGCGGGGGCGTTGGGCGAAGGATCCGATGCCGTAGAGAAGGATGGCGCGTACGGCGCGGGAGGCGAGGTGGGCGGCGGTTCGCTGGGCCGGGTCGCCGTGCAGCTGGGCTTGTGCGGTGAGGCGGGACCAGGCTTCTTTGAGTTTCTTCGACCAGTCGTCGAGGGGTTTGCCGTCGTCGAAGAGGAGTCCGTCGAGGATTTCGATCTTCCACGGCTGGATGGGGTTGGCGAGGGCGGTGTAAATCTCCGGGCCGCCGGCCCAGGTGGTGAACGTGGTGCCGGGGGTGGAGGGGTAGTGCCATGCGCGGTCGCCGGGGGCGGGTGCGGGCAGGATCCCGACGTGGTTCCAGCCGGTGGGTACGGTGACGCGGACGTGCCAGTGTCCGCAGCCGAAGAGGGCTTTGGTCTGGTCCTTCTCGGACCAGGTGGCGAAGGTTGTCGCGGTGATGCGGCGGGGGGTGCCGACGCCGGACTTCCAGGTGTGTTTGGCGTAGGCGAAGGTGCGGTCGTACTCGACCAGGGCGGGCAGCTGTTCGGGGACCCGGGGCGGGGTGATGAGTTCGGTGCGGCCCTGCCCGGCGGTGGCGTGGAGGAGGCCGCGGAGCTCTTCGGAGAGGACGGGGTAGCCGTCGGCGTACTGGCCGCGTTCGGGGATGGTGCGGGTCCACAGGTCGCGGCCGGTCTGGGAGGGGGATCCCATGATGACGGCATCGGGCCAGTGGGCGCGCAGGGTGGTCCACAGCAGCACGAACGCGTCGCGGACGATGGCGGGCGTGGCCTCGGTGGTATCGAACCACTCCCCCGCGGAGCGGATCTCGACGTGCTGTTCGCTGCTGTCACGCTGGTAGCGGCCGACGGGATTGCGGGGGTGAACGAAGTGCCCGGCCAGCCGGTCCTTGCCGCGGCCGGTGTCGGTACGCCAGCCTGGGGCGGGAGCGTTCAGCCAGGCGGCCACAGCGTCCTTGAGGTACGGGTGACGGTCGGCGTCGCGGTGCCAGGGCTCACCGCCCGTGATGTAGATCCGCTCGACGCCTTCGGGTACGGCATGGAAGACGGCGGTGAGGATCTCCCCCACCGAGCCGTGGCCAAGGGCGAGTTGCAGGGCGCGGTCGCGGTGGACCAGGGTGCCGGTGGCGGCGTCGAGGAAAACGGTGGAGCGGGCCTGCTGGGTGAAGTTGGGGTGTGTGGAGGCGAGGTTCGGGGTGTGGGTGAACCAGCAGTCGCCCTCGGGGCCTTCGGGGATCGAAGGCAGGGCGCGCTCGCGTTCCGTGATGGCCGGAGCAGGTACGGGGGTGGGGGCCGGTGTCTGCTCTGGTTCGAAGGTCGGGTGCTGCTGGGGGGCGGTGGCGATCCGGGGTGTCAGCGCGGGGGCGAGGGCGCCGGGAGATTCATCCTCCTCGGTCGCCTCCGGAGCCTGCGCGGGCACGGTCACCGGGGCAGGCTGCTCCGGCGCGGTGTGCGCGGGTTCGGCGGCGAGGGTGGCCGGGGCCAGCGCCGGAGCCAGGGCGACGACCTCGGCCAGACTCAGCCCCGCGGCCGGGGCGATGCGCTCGGCCTTCGCCTTCTGGTACTCGGCGAGCGCGGTGATCTTCTTGTCGCGTTCGGCTTCGAAGCGGGCCAGCGCGGCTTGCGCCTTCTTGATGTCATCACGCAGCACACGCAGCTCTCCGAGAGCAGCGGTGTAGGTCTTGGCGTCCATCACAGTCCCTCGGAAGTACGGGTGTAGGCGATCGCGCCGCCTGAATGGGAGATCAGGCGGGTGCCAAGCAGCAGGCCAGCGACTTCTCGAGTCTGTGCGTCTGTGGCGTGCAGGTGGGTGGTGGGGCAGGCCAGGTCGGTGACGTGGCCCGCCAGCACAGCGTCAGGGAAGGCGTGGCGTCCGCCTTCTTTTTCCCAGGTGTCCAGTCCGGAGAGGACCGCGACCACATATCCGGACAGAGTCACTGGCAGCACTCCCCCGGCTGCGACGCTCGCAGCATCGCAGCGCCACCAGCCCCGGAGGGATTTCAGCAGGTCGTCGACGCTCAGGTGTGCCGCATATCCGATCCAGGCCCGGTCATCGTCTTCCGGTGCAGGCTTGGCCACGTCGGCACGGAGCACTGCGATCTCGCGGACCGCCAGCCGCTCGAGCGGTGCCGGCTGCCTGTCACGCAGGGCCTGGACCACTTCCAGCGGGACCATCACGCGGTTGCCTCGACGGGACAGGCCAGGCAGTACGTCAGCCTGAACAAGGCGACGGAAGGTAGTGGTCGCGCACCCCAGCTCCTCCGCTGCCTGCCCAGTGGTCAGCAGCATCCCCTCGCCACCCTTCAACTCCCGTGACACGGAATCGGATGCCAGACAATAGCGAGACTGCCCAGTCGATGCAACCCAACTCTAATATCAGAGTCCACTCGCACATTAGCGGCGTTGGTCGGACTGTTGACCCTGCCACAACGCACAGCCAGCCCCGCCGAGCTCCTCGGCGCTGCTTGCCATCCGCGACCGAGCCGAGAACGAGAGCCACAAGTGCGGGAAGGGACCAGGGTGGACCGGTCCGCCCTGGTACGCCGCAAGGGTCCCCAGAAAACCGTCGTCTCCGTCCGCAGCGCTGATGCCCCTGATGGCCGCCGTGGAACGACACTTCCACCAGGTGAAGGCCGTTGCCAGAGCCTGCCTGAGCCCGGACAGCCAATTGCTGATCACGGCGTGCAGCCAACGCGGCACCCAGAGCCTGATCGGGCTGTCTCCTCCCGCCGGGCAGATGGCACTTTCTCGCTGCGATCTTGAGCGCTGAAGACACCCGGGCAGGGCTTACTCGAGCCAGTCCACAGGAATCAACGCATTGCGCCGGCCATCGCGAGGGCGCCAGTTCTCTACGAGTGCCTCCTGAAACCAGGGTTCGGGCAGATTTGCGTGGTCACACACGATGATCTGCAGTCCTCCGTCGCTCGCCTGGCTGACATCGTTGAGGAGTCGGAAGTAGCTGGTGACGGCTTCCCAGTCGGCGTCTTCGACGGTGGTGGCGTCGTGGATCTTCTCGGGGAAGAAGGCCTGGGTGGGCTGGTCAAGCATCAGGAACCGTGGAACGGGGCGGTCGTGCTCGATGAAGTAGGTGTGCAGGGCGAGGTGGGCGACCAAGTGGTAGCCGATCCAGTTCTTGGCGCTGCCGATGCGGGTGAGTGAGAGCCGACCGGTAGAGCGTCGCAGTACGACGTTGAGCTGGGAGAGGCTGATGCGCACTTCGTCGGCTGCGGCGGCCTGGCCGAGGCCGAGACGACGTGCCCAAGTGGTCATGTGGGTGGCGATGTCGGTGAGGCGTCGTTCTGTTTCGGCGCTGACGTCGTCTTCGTCTACAAGGCTTTGGAGGGTCTCGGCGCGTTCCTGGGCGAGGTCGAGGTTGTTGCGCAGTGTGCGTAGGTCATCGGTGGTCTTGTCTGTAGCGGATGCCAGTTCCTGGGCGATGCGTCCTTGGACATGGGCGATGCGAAGGTGTTGGTCTTGGAGGTCGCGCATGCGGTCGTCGCTGGCGTTAAGTTCTTTGAGCTGAGCTCCGTTGATGCGCAGGCTCTCGGCGACGGCGTCTCGGGCGGCTTCGAGGCGTCGGCGGTGTTCCGCGCGTACGGGCTGGAGAGTTTCGGCATCGCTCAGTTCGTCGGCCAGGTGCTGTGTGAGCTGGTGGATGTCAGCGGATGACTGGTCTGGGGTTTCCAGGCGGCTGCGGCACATGGGGCAGGTGTGCGTGTCCTGGCCGTCGGACATTGGGCCCAGAAGGTTAAGGGTTTGCAATCGGTCGAGCTGGAGGTGGAGTTCGCCGGTGAAGGCCTGGCCCTCGGCCCGCCAGCGGTCCACGAGGGCCAGTGCTTCCGTTAGTTGCTGCCACTGCTCTCGCAGGGTGCGACGTTCCTGCGTGAGGTCGTGGCGGCGGTCGGTGAGTTCCAGGGTGCTGGTCAGGGCGGGGCTGACCTCCAAGGCCTGGGACAGGAGGGTTTGGGTCTGATGGGGGTCTGCGACTGCCGGGACGCCGGTGAGGAGTCCTTCGTTCTCGGCCAGGCGCAGCAGACCGGAGGTCCGTGCGTCAGCGCCGGCGCGGCGGCTGGCCGCGTCGTCGAGTTTGCGTTCGGCCGCGCGCTGGGCACGCAGGGCTTCGCCGAGTTGGTGGCGTCGTAGGGCTTGTTCCGGTCCTGCCGCACCGAGGAAGTAGGGCAGGGTGTCCTTGATGGTCTGGGCGATTCCGCCTTCGGTCTGCCGATGGAACAGCGCGTTCTGGTTTGCGATTTCGTTCTGTTTCTGGAAACAGAGCAGGGCGGCCTGGGCGATGGAGACATCGAAGGGATAGCGGGCAGCGCCGGTGGGCGGCTGGAATCGGAAGTCCTCGATACCCAGACGGGCGCTGAGTTCCGCGCGGATCGCTGCGATGTTCGTATTGTGGTGCAGCTCCTGGGCCGGGGGGATGTCGAGAGTGTCGTCTCCGGTCCGGATCATCGCCTGGGTGGTGGAGGCTCCGCTGGGGCGGGGCCTGGCCAGGAGCATGCGGCCTGAGTCGACTGAGACCAGCAGGGCGTACCAGCCGACGGTCTGGTCGATAGGTTCATCCGGGAGGTTAGGCTGCTTTCGCCCCAGGCAGTAGTCGACGATGTCGAGGACTTCCGACTTTCCGGTCTCGGACTCGCCGGTGAGGATGTTCAGCGCCCCGGGGCGGAAACGGATGACCCTGGGGTCAGGTCGGCCGTCTCGGTGGTAGAGGGCCAGGGCGAGGAGCTGCATGGCGGGTCTGGGACTCCTTTGTAGTCGTGGAGGAAGGGCGAAGTCAGGGCCGTACACCGAGATGGGTGTAGGCGGTTGCGGGCTCAATCACGGAAAGCCATCGGCCGACCAGGGCGGCGCGGCGGGCGCAGTCGACTACCTCCGGGCCGACATCGGCTGTGACCGGGCGGGGCGGCCGAGGGCAGGAGAGACGGCCGCCCTCGGTCACGGTGAGGGCGCGGTGGCGCAGTGCGGTGCGAAGGCTGGCGCGTGTGTATTCGGCCAGGCTGGCGGCTCGTGCGGGGAACTGAGCACGGTGGCGGGGGTGATCGGCGAGCCATGCTGCCAGGGGGCGGCTGGCCTTGATCGGCAGGTCGTCTCGGATGTCCTGAGGCAGGATGAACGGGAGTACGAGAAAGGCGCTGGGCCAGGGCATGGGGCGGCGGGGGCCGGTCTTGGCGGCGGCGTGGACTGCGCAGGCGAGGAGGTAGGCGCCGAAAGGGTGGTTGAACAGGGCCTGTGCTTCGGGTGCGCGAGGGGTGGTGGTCATGGGTTACTGCCCCTGCTGGTCTGTGAGGTCGGGCGTGGACAGCGCGGGGTGGTTCTTGCAGTGGCTGTCATAGCGGGGGTGCCATCCCACTGGTTTGTTGGAGGTTGCCGCGCGGTCGGCGAGGCTGTGCATCGTGCCGCGGCCGATCCAGCTCTCGGTGATGCTGCCGGGGCGGGCCGGCTTGTCTGCGACCTTGTCCATGGTCTCTTTGAGTACCTGCTTGCCGATGGCCTGCGCTTCGGCCTCGGGGCAGTCGTCGTCGGGGTCTGCGTGGAAGTTGAAGACGTGGTCCCATTCGTCCCACAACAGGTGTTCGTACTCGCCGAGTTTCTCTTCTGTGATCTGAAAGGTGCGGATCCATTCCGACCGCTGAGCGAAGGCTCGGTGGAAGTCGCGCAGGTAGGTGGCTGTCATGCGCCTGTTCAGGCCGATCCAACGCATCTGCTGGACGACCAGCCGGTCCTCGTAGGCGGCGACTTCAGCGTCGGTGAGATCACGAAGGGCCTCGGTGATGGGAAGGTTCTTCATTGCGTACTGCGCGGTGATTTCCTCGAGGCGGCAGAGGAGTTCCTGCCCTGTGACCGACGCACGCACAGGAAGGGTGTTGCTCTTGCGGTCCAGCAGTTCGACGGACACCCGGTACCACCACCCCTTGATCTGGTCGAGGATCTGGTCACGGTGCTGGCCGCTGCGGATCCCCATTGTCCTGGCCAGCCTAGAGTCGAGGTCTGACATCACCGGAGCTCCGTCGCAGATGACGGTGGCGTCGAGCAGCTGGTAGCGGTGGGCTGGCGAAAGCGTGAGGAAGTACTTTCGGTCTGTTGTCGTGTTGGCGGGGCCGTCGGCTTTCGCGACCTTCTCCATGCGGGTCAGCGCCTGGGCAACGTTGCGCTCTGTCCCCTCGCGCAGCAGGTAGAGGAAGCTCCCGGGTGAAGCAGTCTGGGTGGTGACCAGGCGCAGCAGCGGCATTCTCTCGGGACCGGGGTCGCCGAGCTCCTTGAGTGCGTCGATCCACGAGGCCACGGAGCGCCAGAAGTCCTTGCCGGTTTCGCTCAGCAGGCCGGCATCCCGGCGATGCTTGGACTGCAGCAGCTCGACTGGGGTCACGCCTGGTCCGTGAAGGAACTCGATGTCGTCCAGGACTTCCATGCGCAGTTGGGCTTCGGGCTCCATGTAGCTGCGGTCGGCCAGCTCCAGGAGGGCCAGTTCACACTGATAGAGGTACCCGGTCATTTGGCCTGCGGCCGAATGCGAACCTGCTTGCGCCACGTTCCCCACTACAAGGTCGAGGATGTCTTCCACGCCGTCGGGCCGGTCGGTTGCGGGGCCTGGGGATCGTGAGGGATCTCGTGGCGCATCGCTCGTTGGCCCCACCCCGGCCGGACGGGCCGTGCCGGTCGCGGCCGAATGGAGCTTCCCCCGGGGGTTTCCGCCGCGTGCCGCATTTTACCATTTACCGTTCTCGGTGCATGGGGTCAGACTGATTCGCCGCCTGCCATGAGGACGTTGCTGCCCAACAGGGAGTCGCCCTTGCCTCGGCCCGCGGCCAGGAGTCATGCAACGCTCCCTGCCTGCTGGGGAGTACCGACTGACGGCCTTCGGCGTGCCGCGGGATCGTGCGACCCTCAGTCGAAGCCTGGGCGTGGATTCTGGGGTGCTCTCGGGGGCACGTCTTGCCCTGCACGGGGGTAGTGGAGCCACACGCGAGGCAGGTCCTTTGCTGTGCGGGGGGATGCCGGGGCCGCTTCGAGTGCGGCGGTCCTCCGTCAAGGGGTTTGGGAGTTTCTTGACTGCGGTGTGCCGGACCAGCAGGTCGGGGTCGCAAGAAGATGGCGGCAGCATCGCGATGCAGGTGGGCGTGGCTGAGTTCGGACGCGGTGACGGATGCGGCGCCCACGTGCGAAGGGGCCGCCGCCGACCCCGCAGGGGCACGGGGGCAGTAGCCCATTTCTGTGCCGGAGAGCCGATGGGGACCCCAGCGAGCTGTGGTGGCAGAAAGAGACCGAGAGGGAGGTCGGTTCATCGATCCCCGCCCGTGCAGGCAGCAGCACGAACTGACAGTCCACCGCTGGCGCCGCCGGATCATGCCCACGGCGGGGAGCTGGAGGCAGCCTCCGTCAGGACCATTGTGCCCATCGCGAACGCGGGAGTGGGCCGTGTCGCCTTCGGGAAGGCGGCGGCGGTGGAAAGTCAGTAGTAGAACTCCAGGTAGTCGACTCTGTCGATGGTGACGCTTTCGTCCGTTGCTTGTGGCCGGTTGCGGTGGAAGTAGCAGGCGCCGAGTGCGGCGCTGAGGACTTGCAGGAGCTGTCGTTCTGGCGCGTTGCGATGGCGGGCTTCGAAGAGACACGCGGGGTGGGGTGCGTCGAGGCCAAGGCTGAGCGTCCGTAGTCGCGGGTCGTCGCTTGAGCCGCCCGCTGCGGTGAAGCCAAGCCATGCCCGGAAACTGACCATCACGTACCCGCCGTTGTCCAGGATGGTGTGGTGGGCTTGCCGGCGGATGCGCGGCTGCCACAGCCGTATGACTTCACGCTCTATCGCGTCTCGTAAGGGGTCGCTGTCTGTCTGCTTTGGTGAGGAGATGAAGGCTTCGAGCCGTTGTGGGGTGGCGCCGAGGTGGGCTGCGACCGCGGCTCGGTCGCCGCCGTGGTGGCGCTGGAGGTAGTTCAGTCTGGCTTGCGCCGAGTGGGGCGGGTTTCGTGTCCAGTGGCGGGAGTCGGCTCTGTCGAGTGCCTCCTGGACGGTCTCTGCGTGGAGCCGGAGGGGTGGCATGGTGCCCTTCGTCATGTCTTGCTGAAAGGGAGCAAAGGTGCTGGAAGAGGTTGCGGGGCCGTTGCCCCGGCGGGTGGAGTTGGTCCGTGGTGAGAGCGTTGCGTCGTTTATGTGGCGCCTGGCAGAACGCAACGGGATCACGTGGGAGGCGTTGGTGTGGCGGATCGGGGGGCCGCGGACACTGACGCAGGCGGATCCTGAGGTCCAGGAGGTTCGCTTAGGGCCGGTGGCTCAGCAGCTTCTGGCTGTGGCATGTGGGCGCTCGGTGGTGGATCTGGAGCGTGCGTTGCCGTCGTGGGCGCAGGGCCGTATCGGTGTGCGGGCGCGTCATCAGGTGCGTGTGGAGGCGTGGCCGGAGGGTGAGCTTCCGGTGCAGGCATGCTCGTTGTGTGTGGCGGGGCTGAGCGGGCGTCCGGTGTGGCGAGCGCACGGTGAGCAGTGGGCTGTCTGTGTGCGGCATGGCCGGTGGATGGGGACCGGGGGGCGTTCTCAGAAGGGTGTAGATCTATTGAGGGTTCTGGCGATCAAGCCGCCGGCATGAGCGTGTCGCGGTAGCGGGCCTGGTGATTGCGGGTGAACTCTTGCTGCTC
>NZ_JBIWCL010000048.1:0-25470 GCF_044761485.1 Streptomyces sp. NPDC097617 | reverse complement strand
AGCGGGTACTTCCTCGGGGCAGCCATCGGCTGGGTTCCTCTCATGAGACCCATCTGACCCTCTGTCACCCATCCCCGCATCTCGGGGGAACCTCCAACACGGGTCAGGACGTGGGGGTGGCTTCCACGGCTCTGCGCCTGCTCGACGAGACGTTTCTGGTCGTCCCGCGCCCTCGGTGCTCCCTGCCTGCGGGCGCCGGGGGACGCTGGTGAGCGAAAGGCCGGCGATGGCGGCTGGGTCCAGCTGTGGCGTTGATGGCGTGGCCCCTGTGCTCGCGGGTCTTCCAGCGCGAAGTGACGCTGCGGTGTCCGAAGCCCAGACTGCCCGCCTCTCTTACCGTCAGCCGCACGTCTCATACGTGAACTTCGTTGTGTCTGTGCCGATGCGCACGGAGTAGCGGCCTGGTTCGAAGCGCAGTCGGGTGTTCCAGTGGGCGGAGTGCCGCGTCCCGACACCGCGATTCGAGATGTCCGCGGGCCTGTGCCTACGGTGACAAGACCGCAAGGCCAGCGAGGCCAAGCAACTCCCGCCACCAGTCGACACACTCGCACGCGAAACCCGAAGTAGCGCACGACGGCCAGCACCCGGGCGGCAACGTCCTGACTCCATCGAGGAGGCGGCCAAACGTCGCGTATCCCCCGAACGCCATCCGCCTTGGGCTCAAGAGGTAGTGGCCAACCAAGCCCAGTGCGTAGTGACGGCTTGCTCCACGACGCCGTCAACGTCGACGCAAGCTCGTCGCCAGGGCAGCCTCCTTGAGAGCCCCGCACCACACATGAGGGTCCAGCTATGAGCACCGCCCCCAATCCGCCGATGCCTAACCCCCGTCAGTGCAACGGCTTCCTTGTCACTGTCAGCCTGCCGTCTCTGGTCATAGCAGCCCGCCTCCGCCGAGGTGACGTCTTCGCACTCCTAAAAACCCCCACCGAGCAGCTGGAGATTGAGGCCATTGCGCCCCATCCGGAACTCAGCTCACAACTGATCATCACGTCCACTGGGAGGACGGCTCAGCTCACGTTGCACGTCTACGACCACGTACGGCCTGTGCGCATGCCACGTACCGTCCAGGTCACGTGCCAGCTGTGCGGAGAGGGCACTATGACGGACCTTGACCTCGTAGCCCAGGGGGAGCCAAAGACCTGGGTCTGCAACCGGCACTAGGTAGCCACGGACGATACCTGGGGCGACCGCGGCGGTCGAAAGTGGGGCGCTGACCGTGATCGACAACAGCGGACGGCGAAGTTTCGCGGTAGTCCGCGGTGCGCAGAACCCAATCAGTTTGGACGACGTCTTCGTTTCGTGTCTCTCGCAGGGGGGCCCGCCGATACTCTCCGGTTGTCGTTCGGCTGGGTGAGGGCGTGGTCATCGTGCAGCGGGTATGGAGCAGCGATCGCAGACTGACCGCGATCAGCAGAGCAAGTCTCTCAGTCCCCGCACGCCAGGCCATGGTCGATAAGCAGCTGCTCCCCGGGCGGTCCGTCCTTGACTACGGCTGTGGCCGTGGGGGCGATGTGCGTGTACTCCAGCAGCTGGATTGCCAAGCGGTCGGCTGGGATCCGTTCTACCAAGCCGATACGAGGCTCGAGCCGGCGGAAGTCGTGCTCCTCACCTACGTCCTCAACGTCATCGAAGACCCACAGGAGCGCTGCAAGACCCTGAAGGAGGCGTGGGGCCTCGCTGAGACAGTCCTCATCGCCTCCGCTCGATTGACGTGGGAGAAGTCGAAGGTTAAGGGAGAGGCGTTTGGCGACGGCCTCCTCACCCGTCGGCAGACGTTCCAACACCTCTTCGGTGCTAGCGAGCTGCGGGCCTATGTCGAGGAAGTGACCGGGGTGCGGACGGTCTCCGCCGCGCCAGGGGTTGTCTATGCCTTCAAGGACGACCGAGCCCGGCTGAGTTACCTTGCCCGGCGGATCGTTCCCGATGCGGAGTGGCTCGCATCCGAGGACAGGACCTCAGCGATCGCAGCAATCGTCGACTACGTCGAGCGTCGAGGCCGGCTGCCACATATGGAAGAAGTCCCGCAACCAATGGCCGAGTTACTCGGTCACCTGCGCCCCAACGAGGTCCGTCGGCTCGTACGGGACTCTGCCGACTCCAGCAAGGTTAAAGAAGGCAGCAAGCGAACCACGCTCAACACCCTGCTGTTTCTCGCCGTGGAGCTCTTCAACGGCCGCGGCCCCTTCAGTAGCCTCCCGCTCAGTGTCCAACTCGACGTCCGCGCCTTCTTCTCCTCTTACAAGGAGGCCTGCAAGCGATCCGACCGGCTTTTGCTCAAACTGCGTGACGACGCTTATGTCCGAGGAGCTATGCACGCCTCCGCAGTCGGGAAGCTGACCCAGACCGCCCTGTACGTGCATCAGCGAGCACTCGACCGTATGCCTACAGTGCTACGCCTCTACGAGCACTGCGCCTCGATCGCCGCTGGCCGCCCGCAAGAATGGACCCTGACCAAGCTTTGCCACCAGGGCCGGGCGGTGAGTTGGCTGGACTACCCAGACTTCGATACCGACCCACACCCCAAGATCCTGACCTCCTACCAGGTCGAGATGAAAGCCCTCAAAACGTCCCACACGTCGTACGCCGACTCCGAGAACCGGCCGCTGCTCCACCGCAAGCACGAGTTCCTACCCCCCGACGATCCTGACGTCGAGAGATACAAGCGGCTGACGGCATCAGAGGTGAAGGCGGGACTGTACGAGCACCCTCACCTCATCGGCACAGAGGAGGGCTGGGAGAGGGAGCTCTTCCGGTGCGGCCGGGCCCTGCGGGGACATCGGCTGGTGCGCAGTACCCCAGGCTAAGGATCAGGCGGAGTCGGGCTGCAACCGCGCGATCAGGTCCGCCAGCTCCTCAACATCAAGGTCAGCTGCTTGGTTCGGGAACCAGGACATGCGGAGCCCGTTCTCTGCTGCGTCCTCGGGCAGCCCCATGGCGGTGAGTACGTGGCTGGGGGTGTACGAGGCGCTTGTGCAGGCGGAGCCTGTGGCGACGGCTACATAGTGGTTCAACTGGACGATGAGCGCCTCGGCATCCACGCCATCGAAGGACACGTTGAGGATGTGTGGGACGGTGTGGTCCTGGTCTCCATTGATCTGGAATCGGGTCTTCGCGAGCGCGTTCAAGAGCCGTGAGCGGAGATCCGCTGCGCCCTTGCTCCACTGCTTGTGTTCCTTCTGGAAGATCTTCGCCGCCTCAGCCAGGCCCATGATCAGCGGCACTGGCAATGTTCCCGGGCGCAGCTTCCGCTCCTGACCGCCACCAAACATGATCGGCTGCAGTGGCAGCCTGCCCGAGCGCCGGCGTCGGGTGACCAGCATGCCGACGCCCTTTGGAGCACCGATCTTGTGACCGCTGACGCTGATCATGTCGATCGGCGCCGTCAGGTCCTCAGGTACTTTCCCGTACCCCTGCGCGGCATCCACATGCAGATACGTCGGGGTCTCCCGCAGATATCCAGCGAGCTCGGCTACAGGCTGGACGACACCCGTCTCGTTGTTTACGTGCATCAGCGAGACGAGAAGCGTGTCGGGACGCAGCCTCTCCATCACCGCCTCGATAGAGACCCTGCCCGATGAACCAGGCTTGATGAAGTCGACCTCGAAACCACGAGACTGCAGGTGCTCCAGGGGCTCGATCACCGCCTTGTGTTCGATCGCCGAGGTGATGATGTGACGCCGACCACTCTGCTCGCCGTGGGGAGCAAGGCCGAGCAGCGCAATGTTGTTGCTCTCGGTAGCCCCGCTGGTAAAGATCAACTCGTCCGGTTCTGCGCCGACCGTGTTGGCGAGATACTCGCGCGCCTGCTGCACCGCGCGCTTCGCACGGGTCCCGTACTCGTGGGTCCGCGAGCCGGCGTTCCCGAAGTCCTCAGTCATCCAGTGCATCACCACATCGGCCACACGCGGGTCCACGCGCGTCGTAGCTGCAGCATCGAGATACGTCACCACTAGCCCCACCACACCTTTGAGCGTTAATCCTGCACGTCCTGTACGTCTTATCTCTGACGTACGATACCGTTGCACGCGTGGGATCATCTTCATCTTCGCAGCTCGTCGACAGCGCCACGTCCGCCGGTTTTGACTACATCTTTCCAGCCATCCGGGGCGTTCAGGCGGGTCGCGAGTTCTACGTGTCCATGTGCCCCCTGCGGCTCATCCCGAAGATCTTCCTCTTCGACGAGGATGAGCTAGCGCCGGAGGTTCGAGCCCAGCGCGTCTTGAACAAGGGGCGGCTCCCAGCGCTCACCCGGTACATCGTCGACAACCCGGACGACTACACCTTCAGCGCGCTCACTGCATCCGTCGATGGCGAGATGTACTTCGAGAGCATCGCCGACACCGGCATGGGGATGCGTGCCGGCCAAATCCGTATCCCGATGGCTGCCCGCTTCTTGATCAACGATGGGCAACATCGGCGGGCGGCTATCGAGCAAGCCCTGAAGGAGAATCCCGACCTTGGCGAAGAGACGATCGCCGTCGTCTTCTTCCATGACGCTGGGCTGGAACGCTGTCAGCAGATGTTCGCCGACCTCAACCGGCACGCGGTGCGCCCGCCGCGCTCGATCGGCGTGCTGTACGACCACCGAGATGACCTGGCGATCATGGCTCGCCTCTTGGCAATGAAGTCCCCTGTCTTCAAGGGACATGTCGAGATGGAGAGCAGCACCCTTGCTCAACGCTCCCGCAAGCTGTTCACCCTGAGTGCCGTCTACTCCGCTACCCAGTCCCTCCTGCAAGGGCTGGAGATCAAGAAGGAGAAGGCTCAGGAGCTGGCGGAGGCATACTGGGAGGCTGTCGACCTTGTGGTCCCCGACTGGGGGATGGTGCGCAAGCGTGAGCTTGCAGCTCCCGAGGTCCGCAAGGACTACATCCACAGTCATGGCATCGCCTTGCACGCACTTGGCCGGATCGGGAACTCGCTCGTGCGGAATTCCGAATCACCCCAAGTTTGGCATTCGAGGCTAAAGCTGCTGACTTCGGTTGACTGGTCCCGGATCAACCCAGATTGGGAGGGTCGTGCGCTGATCGGTGGACGTGTGTCGAAGAGCCACCAGAACCTGACCCTGACTGTGAACTACCTGCGCCGTCACATGAAGCTCCAACTCAGCCCGGAGGAGCAGCGTGTAGAGGACGCATACCTGCGAGGAGATGCATGAGCACCCCGAAGCCGTCGGCCCCCTTCCAAGGGAGGGCCCTCGCCGAAGTAGTTACTGAGCTCACGGAAGAGATCCGTGAGCTCTACACGGCTGACGAGGTGCCCTGGGTCATCGGCTACAGCGGCGGCAAAGACTCCACCGCTGTCCTCCAACTTGTTTGGCTTGCCCTCCAAGGGTTGTCAGATGAGCAGCGAACCAAGCCCGTACATGTCATCAGCACCGACACACTGGTTGAAAATCCAGTGGTGGCTGCCTGGGTCACCCAGTCCCTTGACACAATGGGTAAAGCGGCCAAGGAGCAAGGGCTGCCAATCGAGCCGCACCGCCTGATCCCTGAGGTGAAGGACACCTTCTGGGTCAACCTCATTGGCAAGGGCTATCCAGCTCCTCGGCCGAAGTTCCGGTGGTGCACGGAACGATTGAAGATCAAGCCGTCCAACGCGTTTATTCGCCGTGTCGTGCGCCGACACGGTGAGGCGATCCTCGTCCTCGGCATCCGAAAGACCGAGAGTCAGGCGCGTGCGCGCGCCATGGCGAAGCACGAGAAGCGTCGCGTGCGAGACCGTCTCTCTCCCAACGGCAATCTGCCGAACTCCCTCGTCTACAGCCCCATCGAAGCCTGGGGCACAGACGAGGTCTGGATGTTCCTGATGCAGTACTCCAACGCGTGGGGGCATCGGAACAAGGATCTGCTGACCATGTACCAGGGTGCCTCCGAGGACTCGGAGTGTCCCTTGGTGGTGGACGACACCACGCCTTCCTGCGGTGACAGTCGCTTCGGATGCTGGACTTGCACCCTTGTGGACAAGGACAAGTCGATGACTGCCATGATCCGCAACGATGACGAGAAGGAGTGGATGCGCCCCCTCCTGGAACTCCGGAATCTGCTCGACGACGTGTCGACGGAGAAGGAGGACCGAGACTTCCGGCGGATGAACGGCAACGTTCAACTCTTCCACGACGGTGTTATCCACGGCCCGTACACGCAGGAAGCACGTCAGAAGTGGCTGACAAAGCTCCTGGAGGCACAGACCCTCGTGAGGCAGACCGCACCGGAGAGCGTCCAGGGCATCGAGCTGATCTCGGAGGCAGAGCTGCACGAGATCCGCCGCATCTGGGTGTTCGACAAGCACGAAGTCGAAGACACGCTGCCGGCTATCTACGAGGCAGCGACGACCGAGAGGTTCCCCGGACGACCTCTCGACGAGCAACTGGTGCTCGGGGCCGAGGAGATCGACCTCCTCAAGGAAGTATGCGACGGCGACGACATCCACTTCACGATGACGCGTGAACTCCTCGCAGTCGAGCGGCAACACCGGACCATGACGCGGCGCTCCGGCCTCTTCAAGGAGCTGGAAAAGACGATCAAGAAGGGCTTCTACGAAAACGAAGACGACGCCCTTCAGTTCGCGAAGCGTAAGCAGGAGATCCGCGAATCTGCCCCGACCTACGTGACGCAGAACGAAGAGAACACCGATGCTCCTTCATAACATTGCACTTCATGACTTTGGCGCCTATCGCGGCAAGCAGTCTCTCGACTTGAGCGTTAAGCCCGGGAGGCCGATCATCCTCATCGGCGGTCTGAACGGATGCGGCAAGACAACCCTGTTGGATGCCATCCAGCTGGTGCTCTACGGCCGTCGGGCACGGTGTATCAACCGCCCCTACGAGTCCTACCTGCGCGAGAGCATCAACCGTAAGGCCAACTCGGCCGAGGGTGCGGAGATTGCCCTAGAGTTCTCCGTCGTTGTAGATGACCAAGAGCGGCACTACCGGGTTACCCGGAGCTGGCACACCAGCGGCAAGCAGCTCAAGGAATTCCTGAACGTGATCGTGGATGGCCAGTTTGACCGAATCCTCAGTGACGGCTGGGCCGACCACGTAGAAGACATCCTCCCGCTCGACGTAGCCTCGCTCTTCTTCTTCGACGGCGAAAAGATCGAGTCGCTCGCAGACCCCGAGCGGGCAGCCAACGTCATCGAGTCCGCGGTCCACTCGCTCCTCGGTGTGAGCACGGTGGAACAGCTCCGTACTGATCTTGTCGCGCTAGTACGACGACAGAGACTGTCCAACGAGGACCAGGCCGTCCTCGACCAGATCCGCGCCCAAGAAGCCGAGCACGAATCGGCAAGGCAGGAAATCGCGGATCGGACACAGACCTTGAGCGGTGTCCGATCCAGGTGTGACCGGCTGCAGGTGAAACTCCACAAGGTGGAGAAGGAATTCGAGCGGGCTGGCGGAAGGCTCTTTGAACGTCAGAAGGAACTCGAGAGCAACCACAAGGCCATTGGTGAGCTTCTGGCGACCCAGCGTGCTTCCCTGCGGTCTCTTGCTGCAGGACCGTTGCCTCTTCTGATGCTCCCGCAGCAGTTGGCCAGGCTCCGCGAACAGGCCGGGCGGGAGAAGGACGCCGACGACGCCACACGAGTCGTCGGCGTCCTGGAGAATCGCGATGCGTGGCTTCTTGACCAGCTTTCTGCGTCGGTGCCAGCTGCCGCACGTACGGCTTTGAAGAAGAAGCTGGCAGCGGATCGCGAGCGGCGCGAGAGCGCAGCAGAACTCAAGCAGAGCCTCGACCTGCCGCTTGACGCGCTTGAGCAACTCTCGGCTCTAGACGAAGCGCTCTCTCGGGATGCATCTCGAGCTCGCGAGCTCCTCAAGGAGTCCGCGGAGACGTCCGACCGTCTCGATGACGCTGATCGTCTCCTCGCTGGTGTGCCGGACAAGAAGCTGATCAAGGATCTTATTGAGAAGCGGAACGAGGCGATCGACACGCTCGCCGTCGCGAATGATGAACTCAAGCGTGGCGAGCAGCAGTTGGAGGAGGTCAAGAGTCGGCGGGCCCGCATCGGCGCCGATTTGGAACGAGCGCAGCAGAAGCGAGTCAAGACGCTCATCGAGATCGAGGAGCTCGAGCGAGTCGTCACGTTCGCAGGCAAGGCACGAGACACGCTGGAGAAGTTCGGCGAGGCTCTGCTGCGGCGCCACATCAGCCGGCTGGAAGTCGCTGTCCTTCAGAGTTTCAAGGCCTTGATGCGTAAGAGCGGCCTCATTCACGATCTGCGGATCGACACCGTCAAGTCCAATCTCATTCTCGCGGACTCCGAAGGTGAACCTATCGATCCCGGACGGCTCAGCGCGGGCGAACGGCAGCTGCTTGCCATCTCGCTGCTCTGGGGCCTGGCCAAGGTTGCCGGAAACAGGCTGCCAAGCGTGATCGACACGCCTCTGGGGCGCCTCGACAGTAGGCACCGCCAGCACCTGGTCGACCGGTACTTTCCTAACGCCGGTCGGCAGGTCCTTCTGCTGTCCACGGATGAGGAGATCGACGAGAACCTCCTCAGCCGATTGAAGCCCTCCCTCGCACACACCTACACCCTTGTCCACGACGACACGTCGTTCACCACAACCGTCGAGACTGGCTACTGGTGGACCGCAGGAGCCCCGCATGTCGCTTGAGACAGTTCGCCTCTCGCAGACGGCGAAGGATCAACTCATTTGGTTGAAGCGCAACACCGGTCTGACCCAGTGGAATGAACTTTGCAGGTGGGCCCTGGCGCTGTCGCTCCGAGACTCATCCACGCCACTGGTGAAGGAGGTCGTGACCGACTCCAACGTCGAGATGTCGTGGAAGACCTTCACCAGCCCGTACGGAGACATCTACCTGGCTCTGCTCAAGCAGCGGTGCCTCATGGACGGCGAGGAGCTCTCGGACGAGGCCATCGCCCGGACGTTGACGGTGCACCTGCACCGCGGCATCGGCTACTTGCACGGCCGGCCCGACCTTCGGTCCGTCGAGCAGCTCGTCTCCACCGCCACGGGATAGCTCCCAGCGGATGGATGATGTCGGCCCGCCCCGCCTATAGGTGGGGCGGGCTTCTGCATGCCGGCTTGGGCCGATGCCGCGGCTGGATGCCGCTAGCTCCGTACTTCGCGGGTCACTCTTTTACACAGCCTCCGAGCTTGATCACGGTCCTCAAGTGATCGTGCTTCGGCGGGTTCTGCAACTCAGGCCGCCGCGCTGATCGGTGGCTGACCCCCTGCGATCAGTTGATCTTCCCGAATGGATGACCTGCGGAGAACGGATCTAGCGCCGGGCTGGGCCGGCACCCGCTCGACCTTCCCACGGCATCGAGCGCCGGGGCACCCGTCCACCAGTGGCACTACCCGCAGTACGCCCTCACTCAGCAGTCGTAGCTCTTGAGCGTCTTCGAGGCACCGGTGGCCGACTTCAGGTAGTCGTTCTCCGACTTCAAGCTCTCGTTCTCCGCCGTCGACTCCGCCAACTGCACGACGAGTCCGGCAGCCATGGACAGGACCCCCTCATGCTTTTCCTGAAGCCCCTTGCACTTCCAGGCGAGGACCCCGATGGTGGTGGCGGCCAGAACGCTGGCGCCGGACTTAACCACGACCCTGGCTTTGCCGAACTTACCCCCGGCTGACCCGGCACCGTCCTTGCCGATGCAAACGTGGCCCGTCTGGTGCGAGTGCTGTTGAGCCTCGCCGAGATGGTCGCTCTGATACGAGCACGATCCGCATTGGTAATGGGTCATCAGTCGTTCCTCTCCCGATGGGGGATGAGCTTGGCACAGGTCACGTGCCTCCTGCGGCCACTTGGTCATCCTCCGTACGCCCACCGACGCTGAGGGAAGGATGCGCACCTACATGGGCGTGCGCGCCCGCTGGTTGTGGGCTATGCCGTCAACGCTCCCAGGAGGGCCCATGGCGCGCCAGGGGTAGCTCGTTCAGGTCTTTGGCCAGCGGGGATGCGTCGGTTCCAGGCTGAGGAGGTCGAGGAGATGGAGCTGGACGCCGCGGCTGATGACGGTGATCGGCGGGTAGGTGGCGCCGACGACGCCTAGCCGCAGGCCGGAGAGATGGTGGAGGATCACCGGGCCGGTAGGCCGGACCTGCTGGTTGCCGGGATAGAGCCCGGGCATCTTCTGGTCGCTCCCGAGGGCCCGCGGACCTGGCGCTCGATCAGGCAGAGAACCTCCAGCAACAGCTGCAACAATAGGAGCAGTTGCCCGACCACTGTAGATGAGGGCCAGTCAGGCGCCGCGCACATCAGGCCGATCCGCCAACGCATGTCGGTGGTATCCAGTACCCTCGCAAGACAACTGAATGAGCACCGCTTCAACACCCGGACGCGAGCCACCGTATGGGGTTCGCCACCAGACCTCCTGGAGCGATCATGATCAGCCACCCCGTCGAGGGGGCTATTGTCGCGCTGCAACAGAGCGCGCGCGTCACCTTCGACACCTACCAGCTCGACAGGATCGATCGAGCCCTCGACGAGCTTCTGCGAAACCCTTCTGACGAGTCGACGCCGACGGAGTACCGCGTCCGGTCAGCCATGGGACACGCCTATGAGGTACTCGAACGCCGCAAGACCATCGCCCCTCTCGTCCACCTCGACGCAGAGCACACCGAGCAGGGTGTGAACGACCGGGACTATCCGCTGGTTGAGATCAACGAATGGCTGCGCAGCGAACCCGGAATCTCCCAGGAGCAGCGTGCCCTGCTCCAGGCGCTCGCACGTGGTGAGGATGCCGCGAGTCTCGCGCATTGTGAAGGCTTACCCGTAGCTCGAGTGCGAGAGCGCATCAGCCGCGCCCGGAGGGCAGCCCGCGAGAGCTGGAAGGCATCGGTGCCGGCTGCATGAATCCGAGACTCCTCCGACTTCGCCCGTGGATCGTACGAGCACTCATCCCACCGCAGTACATCGGAACTTACGTGCTCTACACGTCGACAGGCGTCCCGAGTTACGTCGGCCGCAGCGACACAGACCTCCGGCGACGGCTCCTCCGACACTGCACGAACCGGCGAGGCGCGTACTTCACGTACGACGTCCACAACAGTCCGCTGAACGCCTACGAGGTCGAGTGCGCACTGTTCCACACGCTCACGCCCGGGGTCACCAACCGCATACACCCGGACCATCCCGCCTACCAAAAGGCCATCTGCGTGTACTGCCGGGCCGTACAACGCACTGTGCGGAGACTTCGCCTCGCACCCCAGGCCTTCAAGATCGATCCCGCTACCAGTTCGAGTGAGGACCACTGATGACGACAGCCCCTCTGTTCCAGGCCCCCGGCGACCAGCGCGCCAGCATCATCCAGATCGACCGCGCCCTGGAATCAATGCGTGACGCTGGCTTCGACCTGACGGCCGCCATTGGCGAGCCTCTGGACAACTCCATCCAGGCCGAGGCCACCTTGATGCGAGTCCTCCCGGTGTACGGAGCTCGCAAGAAGACCATCGAGAAGTTCATCATCTCGGACAACGGCGTCGGCATCGACCCTGCGATCATGCACAACGTGCTGTCCATGGGCTACAGCGCACGCTACAACGAGCGCGACGGCCTAGGCCGTTATGGGATGGGACTGAAGCTCGCCGGACTGAGCATTGGCGAGCGCATCGACATCTACAGCAAGCGCGCCAACAGCTCGACGATCCACCACAGTTACGTGGACCTTGAAGAAGTCAGGGACGGCAAGCAGGAGTACATCAGCACCGACGAGGTCCAGGAGTGGCCTGAGGAAGCCGCAAAGCAGATGGTGGGCAGGGACGGCCGCCCACTCGCCTCCGGAACTGTAGTGATCTTCAGCAAGATTGACCGCCTGTCCACTGGCGGCACATACGGTACGTCCCTGGACGAAAAGATCGCCGACCTCCGCAAGTTCATCGCGCGCGCCTTCCGGACCTACATCGACACGGGTCGCACCATCGAACTCGAAGGCAAGCCGGTCACACTTCACGACCCCCTCTTCCTGAGGGACAACCCTCGAATCATCGCAAAGTACAAATCCCAGAAGCTCGACCCCCGCGGCATTGTCGTCGAGGAAGGCGACATCGAGATCGACGGCCACAAAGTCCATGTAAAAGTCGGCCTGGTACCCGTTGAATTCCGCCCCTACGCCGGGGCAGGTGGACTTGTGGATCACCAAGGCCATGACATCACGGAGTTCCAGATCAACCCGGAGAATGCTGCAAAGATCAGCATCCTGCGTAACGGCCGGGAGATCTTCTACGACGGTATCCCTCGTCTCCTGGAGGCGGCACGGACAGACAAGGCCATCCGGTACGTGGCCATCGAGGTCTCCTTCCCCGCAGAGTTGGACGAGTACTTCCAGGTTCGGAACGTCAAGCGCGGCGCCGAGCCCGTGACGAAGCTCCGGAATCAACTGAAAGAGTGGCTGAAACGACCCGTGCGGCAAGCCCGCGGCCAGATCCGCGAATATTGGACCGAGGTCGACACGCGAAAGCGTCTCGAGAGCGGTCCGCATGACGGAAGCATGGCTACCGCAGAGCGGGCCAACCACAACCTCCCGCAGGGTATTGCGGGACGGACTGTAACTCCGGAGCAGGAGGAACAAATCGTTCTGGACGCGGCAGAAGACATGGGGCTTGACCCAGTAGTCGATGCCGTAAAGGTCGATGCACTACGCGAACAGATCCTGACCAAGCCCATTACTCTCTTTGATGCGAGCTGGCCCGGTAAAGAGTTCATCGTGGTTCAGCACCTCAACGGCAAGGCCGTGGTGAAGTTCAATCTTCGACACACGTTCTTCCGTGAGGTCTATGTGCCGTTGAAGAAGCTCGCTGACCAAGGCACGGACGGCCTCACGCCGGAAGACATGCTCGACCTCGCCCGTCGTGCCGAAGCAGCGATCGATCTCCTGTTCATGGGCTATGCCCGCGCGGAATCGATGTCCCAGAACGCAGAAGAGGACTACAGCCAACTGCGCACGCATTGGGGCATGTTCACCGAGGCCATGCTGAAGGAAGAGCTCAAGGACGAGTGACTCTGTGCCCGGCCCGGCCCGGCCCGGCCCGGCCAGCACCGGCATCACGCTCCAGCCAGGCTTGGCTGATTCCTGCGGCCGGAACCCCTTGTTTCAGGCATCGGGCTCCGCGGATGCGTTGTGACCTGCAGGATGCCGTAAGGGGCGAACTCAAAAGTCACCAGCGATGCGGTCGTCCAACGGCCGTCGACACCAGGTACAGATCACAGTGGGAAGGCAGTGAAGGATGTTCGGCTCGGGCGGCAGGCTCACGTTCCGCGACTACGCGCAAGGCACCTGGGGGAGCTTCGATACCCCGGCGGGACGGGTCGACTACATCATGACCAAGGCCCGCCTTGGTGGGGACGCCGACACGCCTGAGCGTCAACTGACCAAAAGCCTGGCCCCAGTACGAGAGGTTATGGACGCCGGCGACCTGGACTTCAACCAGCTCTTGCAGCGCGATCTCGATGACCACCGAGTGGCGGTCAAACTGATCCCATACCTACTCAAGCCTCAAGCAACAGGCCCGGCATTCTTTCCTCCCATCGTCGCAGTGCTCCTGCCGTTCCGGAACAAGCAGCCGACGTTCTTCCCCGTACTCGGAGAGGGCACAGCGGTCAACGCGGACGAAGCCGAGTGGGAACAGCAGCAGGCCGGAAACGCGTTCCAGACGCAGCGCCTGCTCGGCGCCGACGGCAAGCCCCACGGGGCGAACGTCGGCAAGCTGTGGTGGAACAACACCGAAGCGCGCCTGGTCGTGCTGGACGGCCAGCACCGAGCCATGGCCCTGCTCGCTATCGAGCGGACGCTGACGAAGTCATGGCAGGAGACGTCCGCCGTCAAATTCCGTTCGTTCTACGAGCACCAGGTTCTTCGTGCGCTCGAGGAACACGGTGCCGGCGAGCCTGACCTGTCGAAGGTTGAGGTCCCTGTGACCGTGTGCTGGTTCCCGGACCAGACCGGCGAAGGCGCTCGCCCCCATGAAGCCGCGCGGAAGTTGTTTGTCGACGTCAACAAGGAAGCTCGTCCGCCGAGCGAGTCTCGCATCATCCTTCTTTCGGACGCCGAGCTGACCAACGTCCTCACACGAAGCATGCTCAGCGAGCTGCGCAGTCGCAGTGAGGACTCCTACCTCCCTCTGTACGCGGTGGAGTACGACAACCCCGAGGTCAACAGCTATCGGCCGGCCCGTTGGTCGGTGCTCACCAACATCAATTTGCTGAAGATGGCTGTCAACCGGTGCGTATTCGGCCCGCAGAAGTACCTCACCAACGTCGCGCTGCAAAATTCCGGCAGGGAAGGTGATGAGGCGCGTGACAGGTTCATGCGCGCCCAGCTCGACCTTCCGTCGCTCCTGCCGAAGTACTTCGAAGATGGTGGCCGGACCGTCGACCGAGACACCGTCGGTGACAAGCAGTTCCCGCTCGGGAGGTTGGACGCGCTGAGTGACAGGTTCAGGGAGACCTGGGGCAAGGCAATCTTGACGCTCTTGTCTAGCACCGCCCCCTACGCTGCACACGCCTCGGCCTTGACGAACCTAAAGAACGACTGGCTTCCCGCAGACACCTTCGCGGCCCTCGCTCATGATGCGTTGTTCGGCGGGGTGGGCGTCTTTTGGACCCTCCGCGACAGCTACGAGCACTACAAGGACCACCGGGACAGTGGCAGCAGCCGACAGCCCAAGTCGGACGTTATTCGCGCCTGGGAGGCCCTCAAGGGCAAGGAAGGCGACTTCGACGAGTACCGGGCATTGGAATACTTGGGGTCGAGGCGGCCTGAACGGGTTAAAAGGTGCAGAGAAGCGTATTCCGTGCTGAATACGCACGCCTGCCAGCTTGGCCTCGTTGTGACCTTGGGGTCGCTCTGGGAGTTGCGAAAGGTACAGCCGGGGGGTGTGGACCTCAAGGATCTGCCAGTCTTCGCCGAGGCCCTCGTCGGTGGATGGAATTCCTTCTTCCAGATCGAGAGCGGAAAGGCGCGCGACCGGAAACTTGCGTTCAACAAAGTGGGCATCTCATATCCGATCAACCAGATCGTGAACATGGAATCCCCGCAGGCCATCTATTTCCGATACTTCTGGATGCAGGCGCTCGCGGTGCCTGATGCCTGGTCTCACGTGGCTACTTGGTTGCCAGACCGGGATGCCTTCGACCGCACGCTAGAGCAGGCACGACGAGCGTATCTGGAGCTGTGCATCAAGCAGCAGTTCAAGGCTCTGAAGACGAACCGCCCGACCGCGGACGATAAGGACCTTAAGCATGATGCGGAGAAGCAGGCGACCGGGGCGCTCAGGAGCGCGCTGAAGAACTGGTTCCAAGTAGATGAAGAAGACTTCGCAGAGTGGCTTAGCCGCCCGGTCCCGCGGCAGCGCAAGACCGGCGAGGCGGTACTAGACGACGCTTTGACTGAAGCAGAGTAGACCGCGGACCGAGCGCCCGATGGTCGGCCGCTGACCTTTGGCGCACCTCAGGTACCAGGTGCCTCCAGCTACGTGCTGGGGGCACCTCCTCACGGAGTCCCGTGCCGCCACGAGAGGATCGGCAGCGCCCCTGCGGCGCAGTCTGAAATTCCAAGGATTTCAGCGGGCAACGTGCCGCTTCTTCAGTTCTGATGGCACCCTGCGGTTTCTCGCACAGGTGTAGGGGATCAAGCGCCTTGGCGTGGGACACCATCGACCTCGGGGCTTGGCTGCGGCCGTTGGACAAGCACCTGAACCAAGCGGGCACCCGAAGGTGAACCACCGGCGACACCGCTATTTCGGGTCCCAGACAGCGCTGAAGAGGGCCAGCTCGAGCACGTCTGGGGCTGTGGGCCAGTCGATCGCCGCGGCCGCGAGTCGATCGTTGGCGGCGTACATCCACCGGAGGTAGACGTCGTAACGGTGGGAACTCCAGCCACTGTCGCGCCAGATCCACTTGGCGATCGCCTCGGACCACTCGTAGCCAACCGCACGTCCAGCCCTCATGGCGTGCCGGCGCAGGACCCCGGCCAGCACGCTGTCGAGGATCAGGGGGCGCGGGCCCTTCACCTCAGGCAGCGCGAGGCCCGCGAAGTAGAGGAATTTGGTCAGGAACGCCGGCCCGATGCCATCGAGCGTATTCAGCACCTCGTAGGCGGCGACCGCGCCCTCATCGACGAGCAGGGACACCGCCTCGGTGAGGACGGCCTCAGCGCTGGGCTGGGCGAGCAGCTGACGAGTGCGGTACGGGCCGTAGCCCGTAACACCGTAGCCCCACACCTGCGTGGCCACGAATGCCTGTGCCCAGCTCTCGGACTGCTCCGCGGCCTGGACTGCGGCCACGACGTCAGCTCGACTCACCGAGGCCGAATCGGCCGCCGCCCGGTCGGCGAAGGTGGTGGGCCATGGCGTTACGGCCATCCACATGGATGGCGCGTACGGGATGGTGTGAGGGCCGCTTCCGTTCGCGTACCGCCGGCCGCGCTCTGGGTCGGCTAGCCACTGCCCCAGTGACTCCACTGCGCTTTCCGGCAGCAGCAGTTCGAGCATCGTCTCATCGAGCTTGTCCGCCCGGCTCTGGTCGTACCTCATGGCTAACGTCGCCCCCGTGTCCTCATGTGACGCGTCATCGTGGCATGTAGCGGTGGCTGAGGCGTCCCGCCGGCCCTCGCACTGCTGGCTTTGCCCGCTTCCCACTCCTGCGGTCACCACGTCACCGCCTACCATGGGGCAGCTCGGCGCCGGCCTGCTATTCCTCTGCCAGGTGTGCGTTCTGCTCTGCCTTGCGCAGTGATCTGCCGAGCCGGGAGCGAGTACATGAGGGGGAACGTGGCCGAGATGCCGCCAAGGACTGTGCCGCCGCAGCCGATGCAGATTTCGTCGTGGCAGCAGGCCGAGCTCAACGCAGCCATCTGGATGCGCCACTGGGGCTATACCGATGCCACCGCACGCCCCGGAGGCCCGGACTCCGGCATCGATGTCCGCGCTACCGGCGCACTGGGACAGGTCAAGTACCAGGCTGCCCAGGTCGGGCGTCCGGAACTGCAACGTTTCGTGGGTTCGCGCCCCTACGGGTCGACCGCACATCTGATCTTCTTCACCGGCAGCGATTACGCGCCCACCGCCGTGGCCTACGCCCAGGAGTGGAACATCGCGCTCTTCAGGTACCGCTTGGACGGCGCGATGACGCCGGTCAACAACACGGCACGCCGCATCCACCGCTCCTCCGCATCCACCGGGCCCATAACAGCTCGGAACCCCGAAACGGTCGGAGAACAGACATTCTGGCGGCGGAACTGGCGTGTGGTCGCGGGTGTTTGTCTCCTCATGGCACCGTTGGGCTCGATCGGAGACGAGAAGACCTACACCGGCCCGCTAGTCCTGGACATCCTGAAGCTCATCGGCATCCTCCTGGTGTGCTGGTCGCTCGGCACGTTCCTGATAGCCGCACGGTTCGGCATCCGGATCTCCCTCCAGATCCGTCCCTTCCGGGCGGGCATCGCTTCTCGGCCAGAAACGAGCCCAGCGACAACGGTGGGCAGGACTCGTGTGCCACGCCCCACGCACGACCGCGCCACAGCGGCCTCCACAACCCAACAGGATGGCTTGGTGGCTGAGGCCGCACGTCTACTCCGTACCGGCGGCAAGCAGCATCACGTCGACAAGATCCTTAGAGATCGCGGCGTCGGATTCATGGATCGAGGCCACATCCTTAACGAAGCCAAGAAACTCAACAAACATTCCTGAGAACCTTCCACCCGTTACATGGAGGCTGGCCTTCCCGTTCCCGGCTACGATCGCAGACGACAAGATGGGCTGCGCCGGGGTGTCGAACTGGAGCAACGCCGGCGCACTCCTCAGCTCAGGCTAAGCCCGTGCCGGATGATGGACACCTGAATGCCCTTCATCGAAGACTACCGGGTGAGCTGCGCCTAATAACGGGTCCCCAAGCTGCTGATGGAGCTCAAGGTCCCTACGGCTTGGAAGCGACTACTTCCGCGAGCCTTCGCTTGGCGATTGCTTCGTCGAGTGCCTGCTTGAAGATCCGCAGGAACGTCTCCAGAGACCGTGGCCTATCGTCGAACCACTCGTCACGAAGCACTTCAAACCCTCCGTGCGCGTACTTGTTGAACTCCTTGACTCCCTCTTCGCTGAGGTGGTGTCCGGAGGAATTAGGGTCTAGGAGCTTCTTGATCTTCGCGTGAACGTCCTTCTTCTCGCTCATTTTGATTCCAAGGTCTTCCAGTTCCTGGGTCAGGAACAGGGCAACGAGGACTTGCTTCCGCGGTGCGTACCTATCTGGGAAGTACGGAATGAGCTCAGGCGCCGCACTGTTAGGCGTTTGTATCTTATTTCCGGTGGCAATACCTGCCATGAAGCAGAAATAGAAGGCGTCAAAACCGATCCGAAAATCCTTCTCATATAGGGCCTTAAACCATTCTCTGGCGTCGTCACGAAGCCGGAATGGCTGTGGCGCCCGTGCCGGTTCATTCGTCATAGCTACACCTCCTCACTTTCCATCTGAAAGTCATCGAAGAAGGCTTCATTCGCGATCATGAATCCATCGGAGCTTTCCGCGGTGCCCACAAGTTGTCGCGCCTCGTCTTCGTATCTTTTGGTTCCGGAGCCTTTACGGAAGATGGTCAGGAACTGAATCTCGTCGTTGCTTGACTTCTTCAGGGAGTGTACGAAGCCCGGACGCTCCGTGGAGATGATGAAGGTGATGAACTGGCTCGTGAGCGCGGGAATGAGCTCGCCGATTCGTCGGCGTACATCCAAATCGATCGCGCCGGCAGGGCTGTCCACCACAAACGGAAGCTGATGCTCGGATCGATCGAAAAGGGTCGCAAGGAATGCATAGGCTACGGATAGCGTCTCGCCCATGCTGCCGGCTTCTTGATCCTTAAGCTTAAGGCATTTGTTGATTTCGGCAATGGTGATGTCGTTATTGGGGAGAAGTTCGTGGATGCGTTGATTTGCATCATCCCGCACTTCTGTGAGGATACCTTTCCGTGCCTTGCTGTAGGCAGCCTCGATGATGCCGTTGAGGATGTCCCGCTTCTCTCGCAGGTCGCGGGTTTCTGTAATCTCTGCGAGGCGCAGCTCTGCCTCGCTGATGCGCCCCTCAATGACCTTGATCCCGAAGGTTCGCTCGTCCTTCTCGTCCTCAGACTTGTTCTTGAATTTCTCTAGCTCTTGATCGATTACTGATATCCGTGCGCGAAGGCGCTCGATCTGTTCTTTTGCTTCCTTTACGGATGGGTCCGCTTGCTCGACCTCTAGTCGCAGTTGATCGAGTTCATTTTGGGCATCGCGTTCCTTACCGACGGAGACTTCGAGCGCTGCGATACTTTCGAGGAGCTCATCCTCTGGGGTGGTCCGAGACTCTCCGACAGCTTCATGAATCGATGACTTCATCGAGTTGAGTAGTGAAACGTCGTCCGATCCGAGGTATTGGTGTGCACGTTGCTGAATTACGCTGCGCACCTCGTCATCTATGGGCCGTCCACAAATGCACTCAGATTCAGCCGCCAGCTCTTCGAAAAATTCTCGGGCCGCGCTTTCAGGCAGCTTTACGCGATCGAGGCCAGTCTTGAGGTCGTAGAGCTTCTGGGCGAAGAATGGCGACAAGGCGTGCGGGTTACGCATGGCCTCCAGCAGGTCTGTGGCTTCCTCGCGGGCCTTTTGGGAAAGCTGAGTACAGCGTGATTCCAGCTTGGCTACTTGCTGACCGTGCGCTTCGCCCTTCTTTGTCGCCCGGTCGTAGAGGTCCACTCGATCGGAAAGTTCCGCAGCGAGCTTGTCGCGTTCATCCTTGAGCTGCTTCCGCTGTGAAACAAGGAAGGTTCTGCGCTCGCGGAGTCTGCCGAGCCTGTTACGGCGCTGGATGAGGCCCTTTTCCTCAGTCGCCGTCACTGTGCTGGCGTGACGATCCCAGTATTCGGACACCTTCCTTTTGATGGCAGGGAGTGAGTTGATTTGAAAGAGATTTTCGACAACCGTCTCGGCTCGGATTTCTTGTGGGTTGAGTAGGTCCTTAGCGAGCTCCCCATCAAACACAAAGAACTTTACGAATGTCTCGGTAAGGAATCTTTGGAAATCGCGAGGGGGGTGAAAGCCGTCGATCTGGCCTTTTCCATGTGTAGTCTTGTAGGAGGCCCTTCCGTTTTCGAAATCCAGGTTCAAGATGATAGTGACGAGCTGCTCGTTAAGTTGCAGCCTCACTTCGAAAGAGCCATGACTGGGTCGACTTTCTCGCTTCTGGAGTCCTTTGACCATGTCCCGGTCCCAGCTGCCGTCAGTCGCCGAGCCAGACAAGGTTGCCCGCAGCAAGTCGATTGTCGTGGTTTTGCCTGTGCCGTTGGGCATCTGAACTAGAGAGGTACTGTGGAGCCCCCCGGCCTGGCTTCGGAAGTCCACATGGTGATCGGGGCATCGGAGCCCGGTGGCCGTCCACCCGAGAATCTGCATGACTGCCGGCATCAGAAAAGCTCCTCTGCGTCGCGGCGGCTAGTGGTCGTGCTCTCGTATAGAACATCGAGTCTGCGCTCAGCTGCATCAGAGTCGTTGACGTCTTCGTTGCCCGATGTGACAGCGGTCATCCAGGCGATAAGCCGTTGTGCCAGCTTCGGATCTTGTCCAGCCTCGGCTACGGCATTTCTGATGCCTTCGGTTACCTTCGAATCTAGGCTCATTTAGAATTCTCCTGCTGACGGATGCCCGACAGATCCGTCAGCCACGTTTGTCTTTCCATGTCAGAGTTCGGCGTGTCGTTTTCCGAGGCACGCACGAAGTCAACGATGCTTGCGACCTTTCCAAGGTTCGCAGGATCGGTTCGCAGCGACCTTCCGATTCGCTGGATGGTTTCCAGGTGGGCGCGCGCTGATGAGAACAGCACTACGGTGTTGAGGGAGCGGATATCGATACCCTCGGACAAACGATGGCAGGTCACCAAGCACTGAAGATCGCCCCGCGCGAACCGATCTAGGGTGCTCGACTGTTCGTTAGTGAAGTAGCTGTGAAAGTCAGGCCTGTACTTATGAATGAGGTCGAGAACTTGTTGCCCGTACTCTTGCGTCTCCGTGAAGACGACGCATCTCTCCAGGAGTTCGGGATATGCTGCTATGAAGTTATCGAACTCAGGAAGTTTTGCCTGGGAGGTCTTGTGGACTTTGGCCAGTTCAATTGCAACATCTTTTTCGCTCATCGGATCGCCTGCTGCTGCCCGTGCAGCCTTCTTGGCGTGCACATCCCGCAGGCGCTTTCGGTCATGCTGTGTGAGTTCGTAAGGCAACGGGAAGTAATTAAAGGGAGCAAGGATCCCGCGCTGAATTGCCTTGTCTAGGCCGAACTCCATGAGTACGGGGCCTACGTGTTCCTCAATGAAGGCATTGCCAGCGTCATCGTATTCTCGGTCTGGTGTGGCGCTCAATCCCAGCCGGTACTTGATTGGATCGGACAGTCCGGCGAGGCGTTGCGTTGTGCCGGCACTGCCGAGCCCGTGAACCTCGTCGTGTACCAGCAGGGTTCGCTGGGCACGCTGTGAGGAGAGCTTGCGAAGAGTCGCTGCCAGCGGATCGCGCGTGGGCCCTTTGTCGCGCGAGACCAGCAGGATGCGGTCCTTCGTTTCGAGGGAGTAAGCCTGTAGATCCTTATGTGAACCGAAGTCTCTATACAGTCGGACCTGGCGGGGAAGGTTCCGCTGGGCTTGCAGGAGCTCTGTATGCCACTGTTTGAGTAGGTCGGTTCCTTGCATGGCTATGATGACGTTGTCGATCCGACCCATTTCGAACAGCGCCTTCATGATCTTCAAGGCCGTTCGAGTCTTGCCCGTCCCGGTCGCCATATTGAGGACGCCGCGCTCCGCTGCGAGGAAGACTTTGAGTGCCTCATCCTGGTGGCGCCACTTATTGCTTTGTGGCTGCTGCTGCGTGCGCGTGTTAGCCCGGTAGGTCTGCAGGAGCCGCTGCCTGGCTGCCTCGGGGAACGAGTACACGTCGACGCCGATGTCGGTACCGGTCCATACCTGGTCAAAGTGTTGTCGCTTGCGTGCTGCCCGCACGGGTGACTCCCATGCTGGGTAGACGTCTATGCACTCGCGGTTGTTCTCGAACGCGTTCCGTGACTCGTTCGATGACCCGCTGAACGCGACATACTCGCCGTCCGTGTCCTCGAAGACGCCGATCTTTTCGTGGTAGATGCCGGACCCGTGCTTAGGAACCGCGATCCGAATCTCCAGTCGTTCCAACTCAAGAAGGCGGCTGAGCCGTGCGACGCCGTCGCCGACACCGTCTGCGAACTCTTCAGAGACGATCTGCTCCAGTCGCTCGGCGCAGATCGCTTCCTTGGACGTGCCGTTGGCTATCGCGTTGAGATCGACTTCAGTGAGCTCGACGCTCGTGACCAGGCGGATCTTGCCATCATTGAGGACGAACTCACCCAGATGGGACCCGAAGGACTCCAGAGCGGTGCTCGAGAAGTAGCCGACTGCCCGCCAGTAGGTGCACGCCTCGCGCAGGGCCGGGCGAAAGAACTCATCGACGAGGTTGTTGTATCCGGATCTGTAGTCTTCCTGATACCGGAGGTTCCTCAAGGCCACGGAGATGTGACTCCCTTCAGATGCGCTTGCATCAGCACCACTGGCGGTTCGTCCATACGCAAAGCTTGCGGGTCAAAGCATGCCAGGACCTGCTGCGCCGTTGGGCGACGGACAAGCATTCTCGCGTGATCGCGGCTGAGTTGGCGCGCCCGGTTGAGGAATGTGGCCTTCCGTCGGCCAAGAGGCCGACCGCTGCCGCGTTTGGCAGGCGCCCGCGCCTGGGCGGGGCCTGCGAACGCCGGCCCCGAGTGGTGTGCCCTGGTGGAGGGCGAGCCGAACCGGCCTGCCACGTCTACCTCGTGGGCACGGCCAAGGAGGCGACCCCGTCCCGGCCACTGAGGGAGGGCCTGGAGCGCCTCTTGGCGGCCCCCGCAGGAGGAGAAGGTCGTCCGCTCACCAGGAGTCGCGGAAGGCCCAGAAGCCCACGCTGAGCCAGCTGGCCAGCCCCTCCATCCTCTCGGAGGGCGGAAGTGGACCGCCCGCGGATCCGGCAGCCCAAGCCCGAGGCGCCGGCCGCGATGAAGACCCGTCTCGGCATCTCCGTGACCGGCCGATCCGAGATTCCCCCACAGGGAGCCCGTCACCGCCACGCAGGATGGAGGGGTTCCTCCCAGGCGGGGTGGCTGATGGCCCCCTTAGCGCTTGCCGAAGAGGGGGTAACGGCGATGAGACGAGACGACTTTCCGGTCATGATGGAGTTCTTCCGGGCCCGTCTGCGTGAGGATGAAACTGCTGCTCGCGCAGCGAAGCCCGGCAAGGTTGCAGGCACCGGGTCCTCGCCGACGTCGCCGCCAAGCGCCGGCTCATGCACTGAGCGTTTTCAGTGTGGCCACTGATCGGGTGACGGGCCGGTGTGAGGTGGGGTGCGCAACGGACAGGGCTCCCGTGCCGTTGAGGGAGGTGTTCGACGTCTCATCTCAGCAGCCCAGGAGCCCTGTTGGTTCCCTATCCTGCCGCACTCGACCTGCCCCACGCTCTGGTCGAGTGGGTCACGATGCTCGTCGTCACCCGTGAGGGTGACCGGCGGTGCAAACTTCCGCCGCACCGCCGTGCGCTGGTCGCACTCGTATACCTGCGCCGCCACGACACCCTCGCCCAGATCGCCGGAGCCTTCGGGATATCCGTCGGCACCGCCCACTCCTATGTCACCGCGATCACTGGCCTGCTCGCCGAGCAGGCGCCGGGCCTGCTGAAGACGCTGCGCACGCACGACCCGGACTTCGTCCTCCTGGACGGCACGCTCGCCGAGTGCGACCGCGTCGGAGACGGCAGGGCCGACTACTCCTCGAAACACAAAAGGCACGGCGTGAACGTGCAGGTCGTCACCGACCCGAGCGGCAAGATCCTGTGGCTGTCGCCGGCACTGCCCGGCAGAACCCACGACCTGACGGCCGCCCGCACCCATAAAATCCCCCGGATCTGCGAACGCCAGGGCGTCCCGATCCTCGCCGACATGGCCTACATCGGCGCCGGCGACTGGGTCACCACCGCCAAGCGCCGACCGCCGGGCGGTGAACTCATCGTCACCGAGCAGACCTTGAACCGAGCCCTGTCTGCTGCCCGGGCGCCTGTCGAGCGAGGCATGGCACGGCTGAAGTCCTGGCAGATCTTCCGCAGATCCCGCATCAGCCCCAACCGCATGAGCGTCATCACGAAAGCCGTCCTCACCCTGGAGAGGCAACGCTGAAAACGCTCACTGGGTGGAGGAGTCTCCGCGGAAGGCGGAGGACAAGGGCTCCGCCCTCTTGGAGACGGCGGTCGCCAGGATTTCGCTGAGCCTTCGTAGCCCGGTGATCTGCGAACTCGTTGCGGCGTATGCCGACGACCCCGACTTCCGGCCCGACTGGCTGCCGATCGAGGGCGAGCAGGAGTTGGCTGAGGAGTACGAGTCCGGTGCGTACGAGAGCAGCGCCCGCAGGCGGGGCCGCACCGTCTGACCCGCAGCGGTATGAGTGCCCGTCACTGGGCCTTTTCAGTGCGGCCACTGATCGAGTGACGCCGGTGGAGTGGGTTGGGGTGTGCAACGGACAGGGCTCCCGAGCCGTTGAGGGAGGTATTCGCCGGCTCACGGAGTGTCGGAACAGGACCTCCTTGCTCAGACCCGCAGGGTGACCGAGCAGCTGTTGGTGAATCTGGAGAAGGTCGGCGCCAAGGGGGAGTGACGGCTGGGTCTCATGGTCGTGAGCGGCACTGGGCGTCACGTGTGACGGGATGACACTCGCGCCCGGTTACCACGCACACCTGAGGGGGTCTGCCACGGTACTCAGCCATCCGGGCTGCATGCTCGATGCGGATCATTTCCTCCGTTTCGGCAAGGCTGGTGCGGCCGAAACTTTCGCTGCTTACTGCTCGCGCGACTTGGCGGATCGTCATGAAGGCGAGCTCTGGCAGCGGCTCGTCGAGCTGATTCCATGCGGCGACCTTCCGCGCGGCTCGAGTACCGAGATTCTTGGCTGCGGGCTTTGACGCGTGGTCGAGCGCGCGCTCGCGAAGGATCTGCTCGCTGGCCCGGTCGACTGATCCGGCGACCGAGACGCCCCGAGCACCCGCGAAGAACCCGTGGTCGGCCTGTGCCATACAAATCCGGGCAGCGATACTCCCTTCGCGGAGTTGGATGATCAGGGTCTCGAGCTCTTCAACGGAGCGTCCACCGGGGGAGTGGGCACGCTCAGCAGCCAGGCGAGAGGGCAGAAAGTCGCGCAGAACCGCCGCCTTCACCAGCACTTCGGCCGCGCCTCGGATCGCGACCCCGTAGGGAACGATGTCAGCCATGAAGTCAGGATGCGCTAGACGGCCGTACGGCACACTGGGCTGCGAGGAAACTGGTTCATTGAAGCCGCCGCAGGGCTATCCTGTGCGGCTCATTCGCTCTGAGGTTCCCCCGCTGTGCGGGAGCGGTTGACTAGCTGATCAGGGCGGGTCGACGGGGTTTCAGGTTCGCTTGTTCGGTCGTCGCCTGGTCGGC